>NZ_WBMR01000216.1 GCF_008923365.1 Actinomadura montaniterrae | reverse complement strand
CGGGACCGCCGCGGCGGCGCCCGACCGGCCCGCCGCCGCCGCGTCCGACCCCGCCCCGCCCGGCGACGCCTTCTACACGCCGCCCGACCCGCTGCCCGCCGGCGCGCCCGGCGACGTCATCCGGTCCCGGCCGTCGAAGGCCGGGCCGCCCACGGCGCGCAGGCTGGCCGACGCGTGGCAGGTCATGTACCTGTCCACGGACGCGCTCGGGAAGCCGGACGCCGTCACCGGCACGATCCTCGTCCCGAAGGGCGCGGACCGGGCGACGGCGCCGATCATCGGCTGGGGGCCCGGGACGAGCGGCCCGGCGTTCCAGTGCGCGCCGTCCAAGTTCATCGACGAGGGCGCCTTCTACGAGCAGTCCGCGCTGAACGAGATGCTCCAGGCCGGGTACGCGGTCGCCGTCCCCGACTACGAGGGCTACCACGCCGGCCCGAAGACCACCTACGTCGCCGGGAAGTCGATGGGGCCCGCCCTCATGGACGCCGTCCGCGCGGCGCAGCGGCTGCCCGACGCGGGCCTGTCGAAGGACGCGAAGGTCGTCTTCCGCGGCTACTCGCAGGGCGGCGGCGCCGCGATGTGGGCGGGCCAGCTCCAGCCGGCCTACGCGCCGGAACTGAACCTCGTCGGCGTGGTCGGCGGCGGCGTCCCCGCGAACCTCGCGCTGGTCGCGCTCGGCCTGGACGGCAAGAAGCCGTTCGGCTTCCTGCTCGACGCGCTGATCGGCCTCGACAACGCCTACCCGGAACTGGACCTGGACTCCTACCTCAACGACGCCGGAAAGGCGGCCGTCGCCGGAATGCAGCAGCACGACTGCACCCTCGAACTGCTGCTGAATTACCCGGGCAAGAAGGTCACCGACTACTTCACGACGAATCCGCTCGGCACGAAGCCGTGGGCGGACCGCGTCACCGAGAACCGGCTCGGCGGAACGCCCATCAAGGTGCCCGTCCTGCAATACCACTCCGACGCCGACGAGATCGTCGCGTTCAACCAGGCGAACGCCCTGCACCAGCAGTACTGCACCGAGGGCGTGCCGCTCACCTGGAAGGTCTGGAAGGGCCTGAGCCATATCACGCTCGTCTACCGCGGAAACGCGGACGCCATGGCGTTCATCGCGGACCGGCTCGCCGGGAAGCCCGCGGCCTCGAACTGCACCACCACCCCGAGTTCCTGAAGGAGAGTTCGATGATTCGGCGATTGATCATCGGAACCGTGCTCGCGTCCGTGACGGCCGCGGCCGCCGCCGGCTGCGGCGGCGGCGGAGACAAGGCGAAGCCGGAGGTCGCGTGGGCCGGGAAGGTCTGCGACGGCGTCACCGCGAGCGGCGCCGGCCTGAGCTTCCCCCAGATCGACCCGAAGAACGGGGCGAAGTCCGCCAAGGCCCTCGCCGGCTTCCTCGACGCCATGGGCAGGCGCCTCCAGACGATGGAGACCCGGCTCCAGGGCGCGGGCGCGCCGCCCATCGACAACGGGCAGGCGGCGCTGAACACGGCGCTGGCCAACCTGCGCGGCACCGAGTCGGCGGTCCGGACCGCGTCCGCCGGCCTCGCGAAGGCCAAGGTGACCGACGCCAAGTCGTTCAAGGCCGCGGTCACCGCGGCGGGGCAGGCGATGCAGAAGGTGCAGACCTACCAGGGCCCCACCAAGGACCTGCGCGCCGACCCCGCCCTGGCCAAGGCGTTCGACCAGGCCGGCTCCTGCAAGACGCACCAGCTGTGAACGCCGGGGTCAGGAGCACCGCCATGGCACGCCGCGCGATCGCCGGGCTCGTCCTCGCGGCCCTCGCCGCCGCGCCGCTCGCCGGATGCAGCGGCGATGACGGGGGCGGCAAGGGCACCACCGCGGCCGCCGCGCCCACCGCGACCGGCGCGTCCGCCACCGCGAAGGCGGAGCCGCGCCGCAAGGCGACGAAGGCGACGATCACCTGGGCCGGACGCGTGTGCCGCGCGATGCCGCCGGGCATCACCGACTCCCCGCTGCCCAAGATCAAGGCGCAGGACGTCGCCGCCTCCGAGCGCGCGATCGCCGCCTACATGACCGGGATGGCGAAGCGCCTCGACACCGTCCGCACCCGCCTCCAGCAGGCCGGATCGCCGCCGATGGCGGACGGCCGGACCGTGCTGGACGCGACGCTGAAGGACCTGGAGACCACCGGGCGGCAGCTGCGGGACGCGGCGTCCGGGCTGCGCACCGGCCGGGTCGGCACGCCCGCGTTCCGCACGGCGCAGGCGAACGCGGGCAAGGCGATGCGCCGGCTCGGCGCCTACCGGCCGCCGACGAGGGCGCTGCGCGCGTCCCCCGCGATCGGCGACGCGTTCACCCGCGCCGCCCCCTGCAAGAAGCCGGGCGTATGACGGGCGGCGGGCTCGCGGTCATTTCACCCCGGCGGACTTCATGCGGGCGGGGTCACTTCGCACCGGCGGACTTCATGCAGGCGAGCAGGGCGGCCTGCATGTGGGTGTCGCCGGGGCCGGGGGTGGGCTGCCAGTGGCTCACGTCGTCGGGGACCTTGACGCCGTGCGCGCGCATGCACGCGACGAAGTCGTTGACGACCTTGGTCGGCGCGGAGGACGGAGCGGCGCCGCCGGGCGTGCCGGAACCGCCGGTGCCACCGCCCGCGGAACCGCCCCCGCCGCCGGGGCCGCCGGAGCCTCCGGGGCTCGACGGGACGGTGATGCCCACGCTCACCTCCGGGTTCGGGGCGGACGAGGAGGACGAGTCGCTCTTGCCGTCGCCGCCACCGCCGCAGGCGGTGAGGGAGAGCGCCGGCGCGAGCAGCAGGGCTGCGAGACGACGTCGGTTCACTTCGGTTCCTTCCCGCGGGGTGGGGCCTTGACGATAGCCGGTTCCGCGCCGTTCGCGCGCCCCCTCCCGGCGGCCGGGAAACGTGTTGCCCGATGCCAGATAAATGCTCATGATCATCAAGAATGTGTCAGTTCGGGATAGAAGAGCGCGAGCCCGGGGATTTTCGTTCCCCACCTTCTTGCATATCGAATTTACCCGCCAGTAGTTTTCCTGGACCATGCGAACGCGAAAGGAGGCCCGGCCGTGGCGGCACCGGTCATCGAATTCCCGCTGAGCGCGCTGCGCCAGGCGGGGCGGATGTTCGCGCTCGGCGCCACCGTGCTCGGCATGTCGTTCCGCCGGCCGTTCCAGTTCCGCGAGTTCGTCGAGCAGTTCTGGTTCATCGCCAGCGTGACGATCCTGCCGACCGCGCTCGTGTCGATCCCGTTCGGCGCGGTCACCTCGCTGCAGGTCGGCTCGCTCACCCAGCAGTTCGGCGCGCAGTCGTTCACCGGCGCCGCCAGCGTGCTGGTGGTGATCCAGCAGGCCAGCCCGATGATCGTGGCGCTGCTGGTGTCCGGGGTGGCGGGCTCGACGATCTGCGCGGACATCGGCGCCCGGACGATCCGCGAGGAGCTGGACGCGATGGAGGTGCTCGGCGTCTCGCCCGTCCAGCGGCTCGTGGTGCCGCGCGTGCTGGCGTGCGTCGCGGTCGCGCTGCTGCTGAACGGGCTGGTCTCGGTCGTCGGCGTCGCGGGCGGCTACTACTTCAACGTCATGATGCAGGGCGGCACGCCCGGCGCGTACGTCGCGAGCTTCTCCGCCCTGGCGCAGCTCCCCGACATCTACGTGGGGGAGGCGAAGGCGCTGCTGTTCGGGTTCGTCGCCGGCGTGGTCGCCGCGTACCGGGGGCTGAACCCGAAGGGCGGGCCGAAGGGCGTCGGCGACGTCGTCAACCAGTCCGTCGTCATCACGTTCCTGCTGCTGTTCCTGATGAACCTCGTGATCACCGGGATCTACCTGCAGGTCGTCCCGCCGAAGGGAGGCTGACGTGAGCCTTTTGACGGTGGTGAGGGGCGGCCCGAACCGGTGGTTCGCGTGGCTGGACCAGCCCGGCGACCAGGGCACCTTCTACGTCAAGGCGCTGCTGTGGACGCCGCGCGCGCTCCACCGGTACCGCAAGGAGGTGCAGCGGCTGCTGTCGGAGGTCGCGTTCGGCAGCGGCGGCCTCGGCGTGATCGGCGGCACGATCGGCGTGATGGTCGCGATGACCCTAGCGACCGGCGTCGTCGTCGGCATGCAGGGCTACTCGGCGCTCCAGCAGATCGGGACGTCGGCGTTCACCGGCTTCGCGTCCGCCTACATCAACACGCGCGAGATCGCGCCGGTCGTGTCGGGCCTCGCGCTGTCGGCGACGGTCGGCGCCGGGTTCACCGCGCAGCTCGGCGCGATGCGGATCAGCGACGAGGTGGACGCCCTGGAGGTGATGGGCATCCCGAGCCTGCCGTACCTCGTGACGACCCGGATCATCGCGGGCGCCGTCGCGATCGTCCCGCTGTACGCGGTCGGGCTGCTGTGCGCGTACCTCGCGTCCCGCGAGGTCACCGTGAAGGTGAACGGGCAGTCCGCGGGCACCTACGACCACTACTTCGGGCTGTTCCTGTCGCCGACGGACGTGGTGCTGTCGTTCCTGAAGGTGCTGGTCTTCAGCGTCCTCGTGATCCTGTCGCACTGCTACTACGGCTACCGCGCGGCCGGCGGCCCCGCGGGAGTGGGGAAGGCCGTCGGCCGCGCGGTCCGCACCTCGATCGTGCTGATCAGCGTGAGCGACTTCTTCTTCAGCCTCGCGGTCTGGGGCACCAACACGACGGTGAAGGTGGCCGGATGAACGCCCGGCGGGAGGCCCGGATGCGCAAGCGGGCGGGCGGCGAGGCGGTCGCCGGGCGGCGGCTCGCCGGCGTCGCGTTCCTGCTGGTGCCGGCGCTGCTGGTCTGGCTGTCGATCGCGATCTACGACAAGGCGTTCACCAAGGTCAGCTGGGTGACGCTCAGGACGGCGAGCGCCGGCAGCGAGATGCACCCGCACGCGGACGTGAAGCTGCGCGGCGTCGTCGTCGGCGAGGTGCGGACGGTGTCGTCCGACGGCGGCGTCGCGACGCTGAAGCTGGCGATCCAGCCGGACAAGGTGCGGCTGCTGCCGCGCAACGTCTCGGCGCAACTGCTGCCGACGACGCTGTTCGGGCAGCGGTTCGTCGCGCTGATCCCGCCCGCGCAGCCGAGCCCGGCGCGGCTCACCGCGGGCAGCACCATCAGCCAGGACCGCTCGTCCAACGCGATCGAGCTGCAGCGGGTGATGGACAACCTGTACCCGCTGCTCACCGCCGTGCAGCCGGCGCAGCTGTCGGCGACGCTGACCGCGGTGTCGCAGGCGCTGAGCGGGCGCGGCGAGCAGCTCGGCAGGACCCTGGTGGAGCTCGACGCCTACCTCAAGAAGATCAACCCGAGCCTGCCCGCGCTGAACCGGGACATCCGGGAGCTCGTCGCCGTCAGCAACGACTACAGCGAGGCGGCGCCCGACATCCTCCAGGCGCTCAACGACTTCAGCTACACGACCCGCTCGATCGTCCAGCAGAAGGACGACCTGAGCCGGCTGTACGCGACCGTCACCGGAGCCTCGCAGGACATGTCGGACTTCCTGCACGAGAACTCGGCCAACTTCATCGCGCTCGCCGCCGACAGCCGCGCCTCCCTGCAGGTGCTCCAGAAGTACTCGCCCGAGATGCCCTGCACGCTGCGGATGCTGAACGACTTCATCCCGCTGATGGACAGGGTCCTCGGCAAGGGCACGAAGCGGCCCGGCCTGCACGTGGACGTGACGACCGTCCAGAACAAGGGCCGCTACGTCCCCGGCAAGGACACGCCCCGCTACACCGACAAGACCGGCCCGCACTGCTACCCGGCCGGCGGCACCGTGAAGTCCGCGCCGCCGAACGCGGCCACCCCGGTCGCCGTCGCGCCCGGCGCGCTCGGCCTGCCGAACTCCCCGGAGGAGAACCGCCTGGTCAACGAGCTGCTGGCCCCCGGCCTCCAGGAGGTCCCCGAGGACCTGCCCGACTGGAGCAGCGTGCTCCTCGGGCCCGTCTACCGCGGCACGGAGGTGCGGATCCGATGAACCGGAGAGGGCTGCTCGGCCCGCTGTGGAAGTCGCTCGCGTTCGTCGTCGTGACGGTCGTGGCGACCGGGATGCTGGCGCTCACCATCGCGCAGACCGGCGGCGGAGGCTCCGTCACCTACCGGGCGCGGTTCACCGACGCGTCCGGGCTGCGCGACGGCGACAGCGTGCGGATCGCCGGCGTCCAGGTCGGCCGGGTCGGCGGGATCCGGGTCGCCGGCCGCCGGCAGGCGCTCGTCACGTTCAAGGTCGACCGCGGGCACCGGCTGCCCGCCTCGTCCACCGCGACGATCAAGTACCTGAACCTGATCGGCCAGCGGTACCTCGAGATCGGCCGCGGCACCGGCGACGCCGGCGTCCTGAACCCCGGCGCGACGATCCCCGTCGAGCGGACGGCCCCCGCGCTCAACCTGACGCAGCTGTTCAACGGCTTCCAGCCGCTGTTCCAGGCGCTGTCGCCGAAGGACGTCAACCAGCTCGCCGGATCGATCGTGCAGGTGCTCCAGGGCGAGGGCGGGACGGTCGAGGACCTGCTGTCCACGGTCGGGTCGCTCACCAGCAGCATCGCCGACAAGGACCAGGTCATCGGGCAGGTCGTCGACAACCTCAACGCCGTCCTCGACACGATCAACGCGCGCGGCGACAACCTGTCGGGCCTCATCACGACGCTCCGGCGGCTCGTGTCCGGCCTCGCCGGCGACCGGACGTCCATCGGGAACGCGATCAGCGCCCTGGACGACCTCGCCGGCGCCACCACCGACCTCCTCCAGGAGGGCCGCGCCCCGCTCAAGCAGGACATCGCGCAGCTCGGGCGGCTGTCCACCAACCTCAACGACGACTCCCCGACCGTCGAGAAGTTCCTGCGGACGCTGCCGGTGAAGATGGCGGCGATCGGCCGGATCGGCTCGTACGGGTCGTGGATGAACTTCTACATGTGCGAGGCGTCCGTGACCGGGGTGACCTACCAGCAGTACCCGGGCGAGACCCACCCGGCGCCGACCGGCGTGCGGTCGGACGCGGCGAGGTGCGGATCATGAGGCGGCCGCGGCTCAAGCCGGTCCGCGAGCGCAACCCGGTCCTCGTCGCGATCGTGTCGATCGCGCTGCTCGTCGCCGCCGGGCTCGCCGCGTTCAACGCCAAGGACCTGCCGCTGATCGGCGGCGGCACCACCTACCGGGCCGACTTCGGCGAGGCGGCCGGGCTGCGCCCGGGCAACGAGGTCCGCGTCGCGGGCGTCAAGGTCGGCGAGGTCACCGGGGTCCGGCTGGACGGCGCGAAGGTCGCGGTGACGTTCCGGGTGAAGCGGACCTGGGTCGGCGACGCCAGCACCGTCGCGATCGCGATCAAGACGCTGCTCGGCGACAAGTACCTCGCCGTCGACCCGCTCGGCCCGCACCGCCAGGACCCTGGCCGGACGATCCCGCTGGCCCGCACCACGTCCCCCTACGACGTGACGCAGGCGTTCCAGGACCTCGCCACGACGACCGGGCAGCTCGACTCCGTCAAGCTCGCGCAGAGCCTCGACGCGATCTCCGGCGCGTTCGCGCACACCGCGCCGAGCGTCCGGCAGGCGCTGAGCGGCGTGTCCGCGCTCTCCAAGACGATCTCGTCGCGGGACGCGCAGCTGTCCCGGCTGCTGGCGAACACCCGGCAGATCACCGGCACGGTCTCCGGCCAGACCCAGGACGTCCAGGCGCTGCTGCGCGACGGGAACCTGCTGCTGGACGAGATCGGCCGGCGCCGCGAGGCGATCCACGGGCTGCTCGTCGGGACGCAGTCGCTGTCGCAGCAGATCAGCGGGCTCGTCGACGACAACCAGAAGCAACTCGACCCGACGCTGCGCGCGCTCGGCCGCGTCACCGACCTGCTGCAGAGGAACCAGGGCAGCCTCGACCGGGCGCTGAGGACCGCCGGCCCGTACACGCGGCTGCTCGGCAACTCGATGGGCAACGGACGCTGGCTCGACGGGTACCTGTGCGGGCTCGTCCCGAAGGACTACGCGCCCAGGACGACACCGGAGAAGGGCTGCATGCCGCCCAGGAAGGGCGGGCACTGATGCTGCGCAAACTCGCCGGACCGGCGTCGCTCGTCGCCGCCGGGCTCGCCGTCATCGCCGCCGCGACCGTCGCGTTCCTCGTCCTGCGGCCCCCGGCCGGGACCCGGATCACCGTCTACTTCCACGACGCCGTCGGCGTCTACAAGGGCTCCGACGTGCGGATCCTCGGCGTGAAGGCCGGCACGGTGAACTCCGTCCGGGCCGAGGGAACGCAGGTCAGGGCCGTGCTGACGGTCGACCACGGGATCGACGTCCCGGCCGGCGCGAACGTCGTCGCGATCGCGCCGAGCCTCGTCGCCGACCGGTACGTCCAGCTGACGCCCGCCTACACCGGCGGCCCGAAGATGGCGACCGGCGCGGTGATCCCCGTCGAACGGACCGCGACGCCCGTCGAGCTCGACCAGATCTACGCCAGCATCACCAAGCTGTCGAAGGAGCTCGGGCCGGGCGGCGTCAACAAGGACGGCGCCCTGTCCCGCGTCCTCGGCACCGGCGCCGAGAACCTCCAGGGCAACGGCCAGGACATCCGCACCACCACCGAGCGGATGGCGCAGGCCGCCAAGACCCTGTCGGGCTCGCAGAAGGACCTGTTCGCGACGATCTCGAACCTGTCGGCGTTCACCTCGATGCTGAAGACGAACGACGGGCAGGTCCGGCAGGCCGAGCAGCAGCTCGCCGACGTGACCGGGTTTCTCGCCGACGACCGGGACGAGCTGGACGCGGCGCTCAAGGCGCTCGCCGCCGCGCTCGCCAAGGTGAAGGTGTTCATCCACGACAACCGTGAGCAGATCAGTACGAACGTGGCGAAACTCTCGAAGATCACGCAGCTGCTGGTGGACCAGCGCAGGTCCCTCGCCGAGGCCCTCGACGACCTGCCGCTCGCCGTCACCAACGTCCTGAACGCCTACGACCCGAGGAGCCGGACGCTGATGGGCCGCGGCGACCTCACCGAGATGAGCCTGCCGCTGCCCGCCACCGGACGCGCCGCGCCCGCCGCGCCCGCCGCGCCGGCCGCCGGCTCGCCGAAGGGAGCGCCATGACCAGGGCGAACGCCCGGCGGGCGAGGACGGCGGCGCTGCTCGCCGCGCTCGCCGCGACGACGCTCGGCGGCTGCGGCCCGGCCGGGTTCGGCGGCGTCCAGGACCTGCCGCTGCCCGGCGGCGCCGACCTCGGCGACCACCCGTACACGGTGAAGGCGGAGTTCGCGAACGTGCTGAACCTCGTCCCGCAGTCCGCGGTGAAGGTCAACGACGTCGCGGTCGGCCGGGTGGTGAAGGTGGCGCTGCCGCCCGGCGGCTGGACCGCCGAGGTCACCATGAAGATCAACGGCGATGTGCGGCTGCCCGCGGACGCGTCCGCGCAGCTGCAGCAGTCGAGCCTGCTGGGCGAGAAGTTCGTCCAGCTCAGCGCCGCACCCGCGAGCACCGGACTCCCGGGGGGCGCCGCCGCGCCGGGCGGTGCCGCGCCGGGCGGGCCCGCGCCGTCCGCGAGCACGGGAAGGCTCGCGGACGGTGCGGTGATCCCGGTGTCGCGCACCAACCGGAACCCGGAGGTCGAGGAGGTGTTCGGCGCGCTGTCGATGCTGCTCAACGGCGGCGGGATCGCGCAGCTGCGCACCATCACCACCGAGATGAACAAGGCCCTCGACGGCAACGAGCCGCAGATCCGGTCGCTGCTGGAGCAGGCGAAGAGGCTCGTCGGCGACCTCGACGCGAACAAGCAGGGCATCACCGACGCGCTGGACGGCATCAACCGGCTGTCGGGGACCCTGCGCGCGCGCCAAGGGCAGATAGGCGTCGCGCTCGACGACATCGAGCCCGGCCTGAAGGTGCTGGAGGAGCAGCGCGGCGCGCTCGTCCGGATGCTGAACTCGCTGAACGACCTGTCGGGCGTCGCCGTCACGACCGTCAAGCAGAGCCAGGCCGACCTCGTCGCCGACCTCCAGGCGCTCGAACCGACCCTGCGCAAGCTGTCGGACGCCGGGCACGACCTGCCGAACGCGCTGCAGGTCCTGCTCACCTACCCGTTCACCGACGCCGTCCTGCCCGCGGTCAAGGGCGACTACCTCAACGTGTATCTCCAGGTCACCGCGCAGCCGGGGACCCAGATCGTCCCGCCGGTGACGCCGCTGCCGCGCAGCGGCGACGGCACGCCCGCGGGCGGCCCGGCGGGGCAGGGGGGCTGACCGGATGCTGACCATCGGCACCAGGATCAAGAACATCGTCTTCCTGATCGTCGGCGCTCTCGCGATCTGCTACGTCGGCCTGAACTACGCCGACCTCGGCGGATACGTCGGCTTGAAGGACTACTACGTCGTCAAGGTCGACCTGCCCGAGGCGGGCGGCCTCGCGAAGAACGCCGACGTCACCTACCGGGGCACCTCCATCGGCCGCGTCGGCGGCCTCGACCTCACCGGCGACGGCGTCATCGCCGACCTGCGGATCCGCAAGTCGGCGCCCAAGGTTCCGCGCGACACCCAGGCCGTCGTCGCGGACCGCTCCGCGATCGGCGAGCAGTACATCGACCTGCGGCCCCGCACCGGCACCGGCCCCTACCTCGCCGCCGGCTCGGTCATCCCGCGCTCCTCCGCCACCACCCCGGCGCCCGTCACCGACCTGCTGACCAGCGTGAACGACCTCGCCGCGTCCGTCCCGACCGGGTCGCTGCGGACCGTCGTCGCCGAACTCGGCCGGGCGTTCGCCGGCGAGGGCCCGAACCTCCAGGTGCTGCTGGACAACAGCCACACCCTCACCGAGGCCGCCGACCGGAACATCGAACCGACCCGCTCCCTCATCGGCGACAGCCAGACCGTCCTGAACACCCAGGACGAGGAATCGGGCGCCCTGAAGGCGTTCGGGCGGAACGCCCGGCTGCTGTCGCAGCAGCTCCGCGCCTCCGACCCCGCGTTCCGCAAGCTCGTCGCCACCGCGCCCGGCGCCGCCGGCGAGTTCCAGGGCCTCGTCCGCGACCTCGACCCGTCGATGAGCGTCCTCATCGCGAACTTCCTCACCACCTCCCGCGTCCTGCAGCCCCGCACGGACGGCCTGGAGCAACTCCTCGCCAAGCTCCCCGACGCGGTGTCCATGGGCCTGACCGTCGCGCACGACGGCCGCCTCAACTTCGGGATGGTCAACACGTTCTTCAACCCGCTGCCCTGCACGTCCGGCTACGGCGGGACGCGGTACCGCAACGGGCTCGACACGTCCCCCGGCCCCGCCCTCAACACCGCGGCCCGCTGCACGGCGCCCGCGTCCAGCGGGGTCAACGTGCGCGGATCGGCCAACGCCCCGCACCCGCCCGTCCCGGCCGCCGCCCGCCCCGGCTCCGTCCTCGGCGGCGCTTCCGCCGCGCCGGCGAACCCGGCCCTGCCGGGCGCGCTCGCGCTGCCCGGCGTGGCGCCCGGACCGTCCGGGATGAGCGCCCTGCTCGGCCTGAACGGAGGGCACTGATGACCGCCACCCTGAAGGCCGAACCCCGGCCCCGGCCCCGCCCCAAGCGCCGCCTCCTCCTCGCCGGGTGGGGCCTCATCGGCTGGGCCGCGATCCTCGCCGCCGCCGCGTTCCTCGGCTGGACGGCCTTCACCCTCTTCCCTGCCGGCGGCGACCGCGCGAGCGGCCCCGAACGCGAACGCGACCTCGTCCTGCGCAGCAGCAGCCGCGAGATCGCCGCGCTCAACACCATGGACCGGTCCGACCCGTCCGCCGGCCTCAAGGCGTGGCTCGACGCGACCACCGGCCCCCTGCACGACCAGCTCCAGCGCGACGAGACCGCGAACCGCGCGAAGATCGGCACGTCCCGGACCAGCGCGTTCGCGACCGTCACCGGCGCCGCCGTCACCTCCCTCGACACCGCCGCCGGCAAGGCCCAGGTCATCGCGTCCGTGCAGGTCACCCTCACCCCGCAGGGCGGCACGCCCACCCTGCAGCGCAAGCGCTTCGAGGCCGGCGCCGTCCGCACCGCGGCCGGCTGGAAGCTCGAATCGCTCACCTCCATCCCGGCCGGTGCGCGATGAACCGCGTCCTCGGCCTCTCCAAGCCGCTCGGCGTCGCGCTCGGGCTCGTCCTGATCGCGCTGCTGCTGCACCCCATCGCCGGACGCTTCCGCGACGACGGCTCTCCGCACGACCGCGCCGTCCTCGACGGCGTCGCCACCACCGACGTCACCGGCGACGTGTCCACCGCGCTCAGCCGCATCTTCAGCTACACGCCGGGCGACGTGAACGCCGCCCGGCGCGCCGCGTCCGACGTGCTCACCGGGTCCGCCGCCGCGCAGTACACGAAGATCTTCGGCCAGGTCGCGCGGCAGGCGCCCGCCCAGCGCGTCACGCTCACCACCCGCGTCACCCGCGCCGGCGTCATCTCCCTCGTCGGCGACACCGCGCGGCTGCTGGTCTTCCTCGACCAGACCGCCACCCGCGCCGGGAAGCCCGACGGGACGCCCGCCGCCGCCCAGCTCACCGTCACCGCGCACCGCGACGACGGCCACTGGCGCATCACCGAGCTGAAGTCCGCGTGACCGGGAGGCCCGCCATGCCGGAATCCGACAACCTGCAAAGGACGGCGGCGTGCCTCGCCGTCCTCGCCGCCCTCTTCGCCGCCTGGGCCGGCTGGAACTGGCACACCGCCGCCCACGACGGCGCCTACGACTACTCCCGCACCCGCGACGACGTCCTGCAGAGCGCCGAGCAGGGCGTCCAGAACCTCAACACCCTCGACTACCGCACCGTCGACGCCGGCCTGAAGACCTGGCTCGACTCCACCACCGGCGACCTCCACCGGCAGATCGCCCAGGACCGCGCCGGGTTCACCGACCGGGTCCGCAAGGCCCGCACCGTCACCACCGCCAGGATCCTCGACGCGGCGGTCTCCGAACTGGACGAGCGGTCCGGCAAGGCGAGCGTGCTCGTCGCCGTCGAGACCACCGTCACCCCGCCCGGCGGCGCCCCCGTCACCAAGCAGAACCGCCTCGAAGGCCGCCTCGCCCGCACCGCCGGCGGCTGGCGGATCAGCGACCTCGGCCAGGCCCCGACGGGCACGACGTGAGAGGACGGCCCGCCATGGCCGCGCACACCACCCGCATCCTCGGCGGCGCCCGCTGGAAGGCCGCCGCCGCCTCGCCCGCCGTCCTCGGCCTGCTCGCCGTGCTGCTCGCCGCGTCCGGCATCGGGATGTACCGGCAGGCCCGCGACGTCCGCGCCGACCCGGCCGTCCGGAACACCGCCCTCACCGACAGCGCCGCCACCAGCGAGGTCAAGGGCGCCGCCGCCGACATGGTCGGCCGGCTGTTCTCCTACACCTACACCGACCCCGGCCGCACCGACGCCGCCGCCCGGACCTGCCTCACCGGCGCCGCCGTCCGCCAGTACGCCGCGCTGATGGGCCGCGTCCGCGCCGACGCGCCGCGGCAGCGGACCGTCCTCAGCACCAAGGTCACCGACAGCGCCGTCATCACCCTCCGCGACGGCCGCGCCCGCCTGCTCGTCTACGCCGACCAGCAGACGACCCGCGTCGCCGACGGCAAGGGCACCACGTCCCCCGCCATGCTCGCCGTCACCGCCGTCCGCCATTCCCGCCAATGGCGGATCACGAGCATTGACACGTTCCAGAACCGGTGACCGCGATCCGCGCGATGGCTCCGGCGCGCATTCCTGTTTATGGTCGGTGTGTCCGGGGGGACGGAGCCGCGCGAAGAGGAGGCCCGGCGGGGATGAGCGGCGAACGGCCGGCGGCGGGCATGGACGTCACGCGTCCCAGCCCCGCCCGCATCTATGACTGGTTACTCGGCGGCAAGGACAATTTCGAGGCCGACCGCGAGGCCGGCGCGCGGCTGCTGGAGGCGCAGCCGCTCGCGGGGATGATGGCCCGCGCGAACCGGGGCTTCCTGGAACGCGGCGTCCGCGCCCTCGCCGAAGCGGGCGTCCGCCGGTTCCTCGACCTCGGCACCGGCCTGCCGACCTCGCCGAACGTCCATGAGATCGCCTTGGCGGCCGATCCGGGCGCGCGCGTCGTCTACGTCGACAACGACCCGCTCGTGGCCGCCCACAACGCCGCGCTGCGCGCCAAGCCGGCCGGGGTCGCCGCGGTCCACGCCGACATCCGCGACCCGGACGCGGTGCTCGCCCGCCCCGAGGTCGCCGACCTGCTCGAACCCGGTGAGCCGGTCGCCGTGCTGATGCTCGCGGTCCTGCACTTCCTCCCGGACGAGGACGACCCGCACGCCGTCGTGGCCGCCTACCGCGACCGCCTCGCCCCCGGCGGGTACCTCGCCGTCTCGACGCCGAGCACCGAGGGCTACACCGGCGCCGAACTCGCCGAGATCACCAGCCCCTACCGGACGGCGACCGCGGGCGTCACCATCCGGACCCGGGAGTCCATCGAGGCGTTCTTCGGCGGCTGGCCGCTGCTGCCGCCCGGGCTCGTCGAGGCGTCCCGGTGGCGGGTCGACGGCCCCGAGCTGCGCGGGAAGATGCTCGCCGGCATCGCCCGCAGGCCCTGATCCGGCCCCGCGCGAAGGAAATGGTCCGTCCGGGACGGGCCGGGGCGACGATTTCACCGGTCATTCGGAAAATGCGAAACGCGCTCGTCACCGGGCCCGCGCTTTTGTCAGTCGACTCCATGAAAGTGCCCCCAACGGTTTATTCCAGCGACAATCGGAATCGGGCCGCGATCCGCGATCCTGGGAGCGCCGCCGACCGGCGGGCCTGGGACAGGGGGATCGACGCGTGGTGCGAACGGGATTGGACGTGCGGCCCTTCGAGGCCGTCCCGGCATGGGTGGCCGAACGGCTGCGGCCGCAGGTGGACCGGGCGGCCGACGAGGTCCTGAACGAGCTGCGGCGCGGCGACCCGCCGCTCGGCGACGAGGAGGCCGGGCGGGCGCGCGCCGGGATCGCCGCGGGGATCCGGCATTTCTGCGACCTGGTCGAGGACCCCGGCGCCGGGTGGGAGCGGGTCGCGGCGTTCTACCTGCGGGTCGGCCGGCACCTCGCCCGCGACGGCCGCGACCCGGTCGAGGTGCAGCAGGCGCTGCGCCGGTCCGCGCTCGCGGCGTGGCGGACGCTCGCGGCCGTGCCCGGCGGCCTCGACCTCGACCTCGGCGCGCTCAGCCTCGTCGTCGACGCCCAGTTCTGCTACATGGACGCGGTCGCGGAGGTGATCGCCGCCGGGTACGCCGCGGAGGTCGCGGCCCGCGCGGACGGCGCGGCCGGCGGCGA
>NZ_WBMR01000215.1 GCF_008923365.1 Actinomadura montaniterrae | reverse complement strand
GGGGCCGCCGTCCCCGCGTGCGGGCCCGTGCGGCCGGGCGCCCGGGGCTTCGCGGCGCCGCTCGGCGCGGGCACGGCCAGGGCGGCGGCGACGGCGAGCGCCACGCTCCCCACCAGCGGTAACGCGAGGTGGATCGACCGCATCCGCACCCGGCCTCCCCTCCGCCCTCCCGCATGATGCCAACAATCCCCAAGCCCCGCGAACCACCAGGGACCCCCACGGATCACACGTAATGCCCGGTAACCTGCTGGACGTTCCCTGATCAAGGAGAGGCGGACGTTGATCCGAAAACGACGGTGCGGACGGTCGGCTGCGCCCGCTCGCACCGGCCCTCTCCGCCGCCGTCTCGCGCTCGCCCTCACGGCCGCCGCGGCCGCGGCCGCGCTCGCCGGCTGCTCCGGCGACACCGGGAAGGCGGGCCGTTCCCCCGCGCCCGCCGCGCCCGCCCGCAAGCCGAACATCATCTTCGTGCTCACCGACGACCTGTCGTGGAACCTCGTGGCGCACATGCCGCAGGTGCAGAAGATGCAGCAGGACGGCACCACGTTCGACAACTTCTTCATGGCCGACTCGCTGTGCTGCACGTCCCGGGCCACCATCTTCACGGGCCGTTACCCGCACAACACCAGAGTCCGCACGAACTTCCCGCCGCTCGGCGGCTACAAGGTCTTCGAGCAGAACGGCGGCGAGCAGAACTCGTTCGGCCCCGCTCTGCAGAAGGGCGGTTACCACACCGCGTTCCTCGGCAAGTACATGAACGGCTACGAGCCGAACGACCGGCAGGGCGGGACCAAGCCGTACGTGCCGCCGGGCTGGAACGAGTGGTACGCCGCCGGCAACGGCTACCCCGAGTACGACTACAACCTCAACGAGAACGGGCGCCTCGTCTCCTACGGCCACAAGCCCGAGGACTACCTGACCGACGTCCTGGCGAACAAGAGCGCCGACTTCGTGCAGCGCGCCGCCGGCTCGGGCAAGCCGTTCTTCATGGAGATCGCGACGTTCGCGCCGCACGGACCGCTCGTCCCGGCGCCCAAGTACGCCGGCAAGTTCCCCCACCTGCGGGCGCCGCGCTCGCCGTCGTTCAACGAGAAGGACGTCCGCGACAAGCCGACCTGGCTGCGCAAGCACCCGAAGCTCGGCAAGCGCGTGATCGCGAACATCGACAACACCTTCCGGATGCGGGTCCGCATGGTGCAGTCGGTGAACGACATGATCGGCCGGATCCGCGGCGAGCTCACCGCCCTCGGCATCGACCGCGAGACCTACGTCGTCTTCGGCTCGGACAACGGCTTCCACCTCGGCGAGCACCGGCTGGCCGCGGGGAAGATGACCGCGTTCGACACCGACATCCGCGTCCCGTTCGTGTTCACCGGGCCCGGGATCGGCCCCGGCCGGCACGTCCCCCAGTTCGCGCAGAACACCGACCTCGCGCCCACCCTGCTCGGCCTGGCCGGGCTCCCGGCCCCGGCGGGCGCCGACGGCCGGTCGCTCGTCCCGTTCCTGCAGGGCCGGGTCCCGCCCGACTGGCGGCAGGCCGCGCTGATCGAGCACGTCAAACCGGCGTTCTCCGCCCAGGACCCGGACCGGCAGGACTCCCTGCCGGGCGCGCCGACCACCTACAACGCGATCCGCACGCAGAACGCCCTGTACGTCGAGTACGCCGACGGCGAGCGGGAGTACTACGACCTGACGCGCGATCCCAACGAGATGGACAACACGGCCGGACGGCTGCCCGAACCCCGCCGGCGGTACCTGTCCGACCTCCTGCACGCCTACGTGAACTGCGCGGGCCAGGGCTGCGTGAACGCGGGACGGTCGGGGTGAGCGGACCGGGACCCCGGTCCGCCGCACGGGGGGCCACGGCCAGGGAGGAGCGACATCCATGCAGCTGACCGGCGGGGCGTTCGTCGTCCTGGTCTGCCTGCTCGCCGTGGCGGCGCTGGCGGGGACGCTGTGGGCGCTGCCGAGGATCGCCGGCCGCGGGCTCGGCGCGCAGGCGGCCCGCGGCGGCCTGCTGGTCGGCTGCCAGCTGTTCATCACGCTGGCGCTCGTCACCGCGATGAACGCCTACTTCGTCTTCTACAGCAGCTGGAGCGACCTGTTCGGGCGGCTGGACGGGCCGGTCGCCGTGCACGGCGCCGCCGCCGGCAAGGGCGCCTGGGCCGGCGGGCCGCTGGCCCGGACCATCTCGCCGCTGTCGGCCCAGCAGGGCCTGCGCGACCCGGCCCGCGACGGGCGGCTGGAGCAGACGACGATCCACGGCGCGCGCACCGGGCTGCAGGTCCAGGCGTTCGTCTACCTGCCGCCCCAGTACTTCCAGCCGCAGTTCAAGGACCGCCGGTTCCCGGTGGCGCTCGTGCTGGCCGGCTACCCCGGCGACCCGCGCGGCATCATCGAGCGGCAGGCGATGGTGAAGCTGGCCTCCCGGGACATGCGCGACGGAACGATCCAGCCGACGGTCTACGTCATCACCCGGACGATGGTGGCGCCGCCGCGCGACACCGAGTGCACCGACGTGCCCGGCGGCCCGCAGTCCCTGGCGTTCTTCTCCCAGGACGTCCCTAAGGCGCTGAGCGCGACGTACCGGCTCGCGGCGGACGAGCACGGCTGGGGGGTGATCGGGCAGTCGACCGGCGGCTACTGCGCGGTCAAGCTGGCGATGATGCACTCCGACCGGTTCGTCGCGGGCGCGTCCCTCGGCGGCTACCTCCACGCCGTCAAGGACGCGACGACCGGCGACCTGTACGCCGGCAGCCGGAAGGTGCGCGACGACAACGACCTCATCTGGCGGCTGCAGCACCTGCCGCCGCCGCCCGCCTCGATCCTGCTGGCCTCCAGCAAGGTCGAGAAGGCGTACCGGCAGGAGCAGCGGTTCATCGGGCTGGCCAAGCCGCCGCTGAGCGTCGACACGCTGTTCGCGGCCAATGGCGGCCACAACTTCGGCACCTTCACCCGGCTGACACCCAAGATCATGAAGTGGATGGACGGGCGGCTGAAGGCGGGGTGACCGCGCGGGCGGATGCCGGGCCGCGATGCGCCATTATCATCGCTCACGAACATCCGGCACGCGGGCGACGCGTGCTTGGTCCGAGGCTGGGAGTGCGGGCGTGACTTCGACCGGAAAGCAGGATGACGGCCACGAGCCCGGGCAGGGCGGGGTCGGGCGTCCCGAAGCCGGGCCGCCGGAGCAGGCGCCGCCGCCTCCGCAGTGGTTGAACCAGCAGGGGCCGTCCGGCGCGGCGCCGCTGCTGCCCGAGCCCGCCGAGCAGCCGCCGCCGTTCGGGGAGCCGCTGCCCGAGCCGCCGGACGACGAGTCCGACCGGACGGTCAGCGACATCGACATCAGCGGCATGATGCGCACCCAGGTGTTCTCCCCGGGGAGCCAGGGCGGCGGCGCCGGGACGGGCGAGGAGGGCGCTCCCCCGCCGCTCCCGCCGTTCCCCGGAGCCGCCGGAGCCGCCGAGGCCGCGACGCCCGGGGCGGGCGGCACCGGCCCGGGCGGCGGCGAGGCGATCGGCGACCGGACCGTCCTGGACGCGTCCGCCTGGCTGGGGAACACCGGCGCGGCCGCCGGTGGCGAGGACGAGGACGACGAGGCGGACGTCACCCGCGTCGAGCGGCCCGGCGCGCAGAGGCCGCCGGCGCCGCCGCAGCCCCCCGTCCAGCCGCCCGCGCAGCCGCCCGCGCAGCCGCCCGCGACGATCGTGCAGCCTCCGGCGCCGTTCCCCTACGTCCAGGACGTCCCCGGAACGCCACCGGCGCCCGAGCCGTTCCCGTGGGCCCAGGAGATCCCCGGCAACCCGCACGCCGCCCTGCCTCCCGCGCCCGCCCGGCCGGCGGCGCCGCAGCCCGCGCAGCCGCAGCCTCCGGCGCCGCGTCCGGCACCCGAGCCCTTTCCCTGGGCGCAGGAGATCCCGGACACCAAGCCCGCGCCCCCCGCGCCGGAGCCGTTCCCCTACGCACAGGAAATCCCGGACACCAAGCCGGCGCCCGCCGCACCCGAGCCGTTCCCCTACGCACAGGAGATTCCGGACACGAAGCCGGCGCCCGCCGCGCCGGAGCCGTTCCCCTTCGCGCAGGAGATCCCGGGCGTCCCGTCCCAGCAGCTTCCCGGCCCGCAGGCCGCGCCGCCGGGGCCGGTGGCCCCGCAGCCCGGTCCCCCGCCGATCGACGAGCCCTGGCGCACCGGCCCCGGTTCCAAGCCGGGCCGCGCCAAGCGGTCCAAGAAGCCGCTCCTGATCGGCGTCGCCGGGCTCGCGGCCGCCGCCGTCGTGGCGGCGGGCGGGTTCTACTTCGTCACCCAGAAGGGCGGCGGGGACGGCGGGGACGGCGGCGGGGACGGGAGCGTCAAGCTCGCCGGGTCGCTGTTCGCCGCCGGGTCCGGCGCCAAGGACGGGCTCGACCAGAGCCTCACCGACGTCGCGGCGTCCGGCTCGACCGTCGTCGCGGTCGGCACCGAGGCCGGGGTCGACGGCTCGCGCGGCGAGTTCCTCCTGTCCTCCGACGGCGGCCGTACCTTCGCCTCCGCGGAGGTGAAGGGCGCCGCGGACGGCGACGCGCCCCGGGTGGTCGCCGGCGGCGCCAAGGGCTGGGTGGCCATCGGCCGCGGCAGCGGCGGCGTCGCGCTGTGGACGAGCGCCGACGGCAGGACCTGGCAGCGGCAGCCCGACCAGGCGGCGCAGCCGTTCGCCGGCCACACCCGGGTCGCCAAGGTCATCGCCACGGGCGGCGGCTTCCTGGCGCTCGGCGCCACGTCCCGCAAGGGCGACTTCAGCGACGCCGAACCCGCCCTGTGGACCTCGTCCGACGGGCAGGGCTGGAGCGGCAAGAGCGGCGACGCCATCGGCCTGCCGAACAAGCAGGGGCAGCTGTCGCTGCTGACCGCCGCGGCCGCCGGCGACACCGTGCTGCTGGAGGGCCTCAACGCGCCCGACCCGAAGAAGCCCGTCCGGTTCCGCAAGACCTTCCGCTCGCAGGACGGCGGCCGCACCTGGACGAGCGTCGAGGTGCCCGCGCCCAAGGGCACCCGCGGCCTCGTCGTCGGCGGCGGGGAGGCCGGGTTCCTCGCCATCCGCGAGGTCAAGGGCTACGGCCAGGCGTTCACCTCCAAGGACGGCGAGTCCTGGACGCAGGCCGGCAAGCTGCAGGCGTCCGGCTACCGGCGCGTGTCGGAGATCATCGGCGACTCCGGCGGCTTCGCCGCCCTGGTGGTGCGGGGCCGCGACCTGCTCGTCTCGCGCAGCACGGACGGCGGCACCTGGCAGGACGCCGGCTCGGTGCCGACCGATCAGGGCCGCAGGCTGCAGGCCGCCGCGCTGGCCGGCGCGCAGAGCGTCGTCGTCGGCGCGGAGAACGCCGGCGACGAGCAGAACGCCGTGCTGACCGTCCTGGACGACAAGGGCGCGCAGGTCCCGGTCGACGTGGCGAAGGTGCCGGGCGCGGTGCGCCGCGACCACACGGTGACCGCGCTGGCCACCGGAGGCGGCACCACCGTCGCGGTGGGCAGCGCGGGCGGCGAGGCCGCCGCCTGGACCAGCCGCGACGGCCGGACGTGGACGCCCGCGCAGGCGTCCGGCGGCGCGTTCGCGAGGCCGGGGTCGCAGCGGCTGTTCGACGTCGCCGCCGGGAAGCAGGGCTGGCTCGCGGTCGGCTTCGACCAGGGGACGCGGCGCAAGCCGCTCGTCGTGACGTCCGCGGACGGCGCGAGCTGGGAGGCGGCGGACGGGGCCGACGCGTTCAAGCCCGGCAGGACGCGGCTGTCCACCTACGCCGCCGCGGCGGGGCCCGCCGGGTACGCCGTCGTCGGCGAGGACGGGCCGTCGGCCGCGATCTGGTTCTCCGCCGACCTGAAGACCTGGGAGCGCGGCAAGGGCGTCGGCGACAGCGGGCTGGAGGCGCTGCGCAACTCCAACCGGTGGCTGCGCTCGGTGGCCGCGGGCGGGTTCGGCTTCGCCGCCGCGGGCGGCCTCGGCGACCCGGCCGCGCGGGCGGCGGCCAGCAGCCGCCCGGCCGTGTGGACCTCGCAGGACGGCAAGGAGTGGACGCTGAAGCAGCTGCCGCTGCCGTCCGGCGCGACGAGCGGGTCGCTGACCCGGATCAGCGCGAGCGGGAACACCCTCGTCGCGGTCGGCAACGGGCGGACGGCGGCGGGCGCGATCGTGCTCGGCTACCTGTCGGCCGACGGCGGCCGCACCTGGCGGGCGGTGCCGCTGCCGCTGCCGGACGGCGCGAAGAACGCGCAGGTGACGGCGTTGACCGCGACCGGGGCGGGGTTCTCGGCGGCGGGCACGACGGGCGCCGCGGGCGCGGACGACGTGGTGGCGTGGCGTTCGGCGGACGGGTCGTCCTGGACGGTGTCCGCCCCGTCCGGCAAGGGCCTGTCGGGCGGCGGGCGGCAGCAGATCACCGGGCTGGCCGCGGTCGGGGGCCGGATCCTCGGCGTCGGCTCCACCGCCGACGGGAGCGTGCAGCAGCCCGTCCTGTGGAGCCGTCCCGCCAAGTGACGGCGCGCCGCAGGCCCGGCGCCGACGTCCGGCGCCGGGCCGGCCTTCGCGGGGTCAGCCTTCGCGGGGGTCGGCGGCGGCCGGGTCGTGCGAGCCGTAGCCCGGCCAGATGTCGTAGCCGGTCTGGACGTCGTCCTCGGGGCGGGCGTGCCGCGGCCGGTACGCCGACGTCTCCGGGACGGTCATCGTCGGGTCGGGGGCGGACGCGACCGGGTCGCGGAGGGTCACGGTGGGGTCGGGGACGGGCAGGCTGGGCAGCCGGGCCGCCGCGTTCGCGGCGGCCGCCTGGGCCGCCTCGGCCGCCTTCGCCGCGTTGCGGCGCGCGCCGTACGGGGCGACGAACGTCCGGTAGAAGGGGCGCCGGATCGCGGTGGGGACGAGGCGGTAGCCGCCCCGGACGACGACGTTGCGCACGTACTGGCGCCGCGAGATGAAGCCCTCGGAGAGCATCTCGCGCTGCAGCCGCAGTTCGGACCGGAGCAGCGCCCGGCCGCCGCGGCGGTGGTAGGCGCCGTCGCCGACGCGGTAGTAGACGAGCGGTTCGGCGACGTTCACCAGCCGGGCGCCGGCGGCGATCATGCGGACGAACAGCCAGTAGTCCTCCATCAGCGGCAGGTCGCCGTAGCCGCCTGCGGCGATGACGGCGCTGCGCCGGTAGACGACCGTCGGATGGTTGAACGGGTCGTGCAGCCGCGAGTAGCGGACGATGTCGGTGGGGTCGCTCGGCGGGATGCGGCGGCCGACGACGTCGGCGGTGTCGCGGCCGAACTCCAGCAGCCCGGCGCCGACCAGGTCGGCGCCCGACCGCACCAGCGGGACCTGCAGCTCGAAGCGGTGCGGCATCGCGATGTCGTCGGCGTCCATCCGGGCGACGATGTCGTGCCGGGCGGCCTGCAGCCCCGCGTCCAGCGCCGGGCCGAGCCCGCGGTTGACCTCCAGCGGCACGAACGTCACCTCGACCGGGCTGCCCGCCACGAGCTCCTTCAGCGCGGCCAGCAGCTCCGGCGGGACCGGGCCGTCCTGGACCAGCACCACCTGGTCGGGGCGGAGCGTCTGGTCGTCGACGGCGCTGCGGAAGGCGTCCCGGACGTACTCTTCCCGGTCACCGCCATAGACGGTCATCAGAAGGGTGAAGGGTTCGGGCTGCATCGGTCCGTTTCCGGGTGGGGCCGTGACGGCCGTAGGAGCGCGAGCCGCGGGGGAGGCGTGGCTCCTCAGGGGGTGGTCGGGCGGTCGGGGACGGGGGGCTGGGACGGGGGGCGGGCGGAGGCGCCGTCGTTCATGTGACGCTTTGGTGTGGTTGATGGTTGCGCGCCGCCAAGATACCGGTGTGGTGGAACATCTGACGATGGAACGTGCCCGCAGCGGTCCGGCGGCGGCCGATCCGGCGCGTCCCGGTCAGGTCTGCGCGCATACGTCGCGGTCGGCGCGGATCTCGCCGGCCACCTTCGGCAGCGCCGGGCCGCCGCCGCTCAGCTTCGCGCCGTCCTTGCCGATGATCAGGTAGACGTAGCC
Organism: Actinomadura montaniterrae; assembly: GCF_008923365.1. Lineage (GTDB taxonomy): Bacteria > Actinomycetota > Actinomycetes > Streptosporangiales > Streptosporangiaceae > Spirillospora > Spirillospora montaniterrae. Next base: position 7,208 of record NZ_WBMR01000215.1, on the reverse strand, counting down.
GGGCTTGGCCTTGGCCGAGAGGGCGGGCGGGTGGCCGGGGACCGCGATCGCGGCCCGCGCCGCCTGCCGCTCGGCGCCGGCGCCGTACAGGATCCGGGTCTTGGCCGCCGCCTTGACGGTGCCGACCTTGACGACCTTGAAGCCGCGCTCGGTGAGCTGGTCGGCGGTGCGCTGGGCGAGGCCGTGCTCGGCGGTGCCGTTGAAGACGCCGATCCGGACCTGGGCGGGCGGGACGGGCTGGACCTTCTGCTGCGCGGGCACCGGGGTCGGGGCGGGCTCGGGCGGGGTGTTGTCCTCCCGGATCGCCTGGAACAGCGGCTCGGCGAGCGCCTGGTTGAACTGGACCCGGTTCTTGTCCTTCGGGTACGCCATCGTCGGCACGGTGACGAACCGGACCTTCCCGGCGCTCATCCCCTTCAGGCCGCTCGCCAGCTTCTCCATCACCGACAGCGTCAGCTTGTCGTCCGCCTTGATCGACTTGGTGGTGGCGGACAGGAACGAGTAGGTGCGGCCCGGGTCGGTGAGCATCCCCTTGTCGGTGGCCTTCTTGACGACCGAGGCCATGAACGCCTGCTGCCGCTTGATCCGGTCGAGGTCGGAGCCGTCGCCGAGGACGTAGCGGGTGCGGACGTAGCCGAGCGCCTCGGCGCCGTGCACGACCTGCTTGCCCGCCTTGAGGTGCAGCTCGGCCTTCGGGTCGTTGATGGGCTTCGGGACGCAGATCTCGACGCCGCCGAGGGCGTCCACGACCTGCTTGAAGCCGGCGAAGTCCACCTCGACGAAGTGGTCGATGTGGATCTTGGTGAGCGACTCGATGGTGCGCCAGGTGCAGGCGGGGCCGGCGTTGGAGAACGCGGCGTTGATCATGCCGAACTGGGCCGGGACGGTGGTGCCGTTCGACTTCTTGCAGCTCGGCATCTGGACCATCGAGTCGCGCGGGAAGCTGATGCCGATCGCGCCGGCGCCGCCGGGCGAGATGTGCAGCAGGATCGTGGTGTCGGACCGCTCGCCCTGCTCGGTGCCGTACTGGGCGTTGGCGCCCTGCCGGCTGTCGGACCCCATCAGCAGGATGTTGATGGAGTCGTTGAGCTTCGCGGGGCGGTTCGCGCCGAGCTTGTCGTCGACCTTCTCGCGGTGGATCTGGCCGTCCAGCCGCCGCCAGAACCCGTACGCGGTGAGGCTGCCGCCGACGAGGACCACCGACATGGCGATCGACACCCAGCCGAGCACGCGCCACAGGCGCCCCCGCCGCACCGGCGGTTCCGGCGGCGATGGGGCGCTGTAGTACACCGGCGGCGGTGAGGCGGCGGCTCGCTGCATCCGTAACATTTCAGCACAGATTGGACACCGGTCACCCCCGTCACGGAAAACTCGGCCGGGACGGGCCGCGCGCCCCCGCGCGGAGGGGCCGCGCCCGCCCGGAACGCGCCGGCGAGGTGACTAGACTCCGGTGAAGATGAGCATCGTAGACGCGCTGACCGACCAGGCCATGGTCGTGCTGCAGGACCGCCCGGTCGTCGCGCTGAGCGCCTGGCTGAACCGGGCCCTCGGCGAATGCGCCGCCACCGGCCGCACCCTGCAGCTGGTCACGCCGCTCGGCTCCCGGCTGACGCTGCCGCTGCGCAGCGCCGCGTCCGGCGCCGAGCTGCAGTGGGTCGTCCGCGACGGCGACGGCTACTACGAGGGCCTCACCGGCCGCCCGCTGAAGTGGGGCGGCGCGATGTTCGTGCCGGTCCCGGAGGCGCGCGACTACGCGGCCGGGTTCACCACCCGCCCGACCGCCCCGATCGGCTCGCAGCTCACCCTCGTCTACCGGATCCGGCACGGCGCCGACGGGCACCTCGGCGGGCCGGTCGAGCGGCTGCTGCAGCTGACCACGGGCAAGCTGCCCGCCGGGCTCGGCCCCGCCGAGCCGCTGGAGCACCCGTGGCGGCCCGACCGGCTCACCGAGTACGCCCGCGGCCGGTCCACCGCCCGGCTGCTCGTCGGCGGCGACGGCCCGCGCCCCGCCCAGGCGATCTGCGACTTCACCGCGACCGAGGGCGGCGGCGTCGCCGAGGTCAGCACCGTCACCGTCGGGTACGGCCCGGAGGACCCGCCGCCGCTGCAGCACCTCGGGTCGCTGGTCGGGGCGCTCGCCGCCGACCAGCCCGTCGCGTCGCTGTTCGTGCAGCTCACCCCCGGCCGCGCCGACCTCACCACCGAGCCGCGCTGGACGGGCGCGCCCGCCCCGGTCGCGCTGGCCGTCGCGGGCACCGTCGGCGGCCCGAACGGCATCCCCGGGCAGCAGGTCGGCCCGCCGCGCCAGCCGCTGACGATGTTCCCGCTGGGCGACGGCCGCTCCCAGGACGGCTGGCAGCGCCACAGCCTCCTCATGCAGCACCTCCAGTCCGCCTGACCCACCCGAGCCGGTGACATTCGTCCTGGCCAAGCGTGGACGGACGGCTCTGCCGGGCCGGGCCCGGTCCCCGCGAAGCTGGGATCACCGCAAGCGAGGACCGCAGGAGGGCCCGATGGTGATCCAGACGACGGACGCGGAGCGGCAGGCCGGCACCGAGCAGCAGGCCGGCGCCGCAGCACGACGGCAGGCCGTCAGGGTCCTGGCGCCGCTGGCCGTGGACGTGGCCGTCCCGCTCGGCGTCTACTACCTCGCCCACAAGGCGTTCGGCCTCGACCTGGTGGCGTCGCTGGCGCTGAGCAGCGTGGTCCCGGCCGTGCGGACCGTCGCGGGCGCCGCCCGCGACCGGACCGTCAACGGGCTCGCCGCGCTGATGCTGGCCGTGAACGTCGCGGGCATCGCGCTCAGCTTCCTCAGCGGCGACCCCCGCCTGATGATCGCCAAGGACTCCGGGATCAGCAGCGTGATCGGGCTGTCGGTCCTGGTGTCGGCGTTCGGGGCGCGGCCCCTGATGAGCGCCGGGCTGAAGCCCTTCCTGACCAGGGACGACGCGGCCCGGGAGGCGGCCTGGGACCGGCTGAGCGTCGGCGGCGGCCGGTTCCGCGGGCTGGAGCGCCGGTTCAGCGCGGTGTGGGGCGCCGCGCTGCTCGCCGAATGCGCCGCGCGCATCGTCGGCGCGTACACCGTCCCCGTCGAGACGATGGCCTGGCTCGGCGCGGTGATGCTCGTCGGCGCGATCGGCGTCGGCGCCATGGCGAGCGGCACCGCGACCGAGCCGATGAAGGAACTGCTCGACGCCGAGGTGCGCGCGGCGCACCGGCGGCCCGCACCCGCGTCCGCGCCCGTCGCGGCCTGACCACCCCCGGATCGGAGAGAGAGAAGGCCATGCGAGCGCGAGGCATCAACTACGACACCGGCTTCTTCCCCGGCGGCCGGGACAGCCGCCCCGGCTTCGACCGGGCGGACGTCCGGCGCGACATGCGCGCCATCGCCGGCGACCTGCACTGCACCGCCGTCCGGGTCAGCGGGGGCGACCCGGACCGGCTCGGCGCCGCCGCCGAGGAGGCCGCGGCCGCCGGCCTGGAGGTGTGGTTCGCGCCGTTCCCCTGCGAGCTGCCGCCGGACGAGATGGCCGCGCTGTTCGCCGACTGCGCGGACCGCGCCGAGGCGATCCGGCGCGGGGGCGCCGAGGTCGTCCTGGTGACGGGCTGCGAGGTCAGCCTGTTCGCTCAGGGGTTCGTGCCCGGCGACGACGTGTACGCCCGGATCCAGGCGATCATGTCCGGCGACCCGGCGGTGTACGCCGCGATGGGCGACGTCCCGGGCCGCGTCAACGCGTTCTTCGCCGAGACGGTCGCGGCGGTCCGGAAGCGGTTCGCCGGGCGGGTCACCTACGCGTCCGGCCCCTGGGAGGACCTGGACTGGGGGCCGTTCGACCTGGTGTCCATCGACGGCTACCGGTCCGCCGAGAACGCGGCGCACTACCGCGAATGGCTGCGCGGCCACTTCCGGCACGGCAAGCCCGTCGCGATCACCGAGTTCGGCTGCTGCACCTACGCGGGCGCCGGCGACCGCGGCGGCACCGGCTGGATGATCGTCGACCGGGACGCCGAACCGCCCCGGCTGGACGGCGCCTACGTCCGCGACGAGCAGGAGCAGGTCCGGTACATGCGCGAGCTGCTGGACGTCTTCGAGGCCGAGGGCGTCGACGGCGCGTTCTGGTTCACCTTCGCCGGGTTCGGCCTCCCGCACGTCCCCGGCGACCCGGCCCGCGACCTCGACATGGCCTCCTACGGGCTGGTCGCGACGGCGCCGGACGGCACGTGGCGTCCGAAAGCGGCCTTCCACGCCCTGGCCACCGCATATGGGGCACAGAGCCGATGATCTACCCGTAAGGGATGAGGTAGCGTCCCCCTCATGGAACCGGACGGCCAGCTCGGCGCGCTCGAGCGGGCCGTCGAGGGGACGCTCGCCGAGGGCGCGCTGGAGTTCGACGACGACGAGGCCGTCCTGCGGATCGAGGGCTCACTCGTCCTGACCACCGGATGGTTCCTGTCCTGCGCGGCCGCCGGCGTCGTGCTGCTGCTGTTCGGCGCCCTGCTGTCGCTCACCGGGCTGCGCGACGCCGCGACGTGGGCGCTCGCCCCGGGCGCCGTGATGGTCGCGCTCGTCCTGGCCTTCCTGCTGGCGCTGCGGTTCACGCCGCTGCCCGCGCTCTGGCCCGAGCTGGAGCTGCGGTTCACCGAGCAGGCGATGGTGCACCGGCGGACCCGCGTCCCGTTCGACGACCTGCGCCCCGAGCACCTGGTGTGGAAGAACGGCCGGTTCTTCCGCCGCCTGTACGTCCGGCACCCGTCGCTGCGCAAGCAGCTCGCCGGGTTCTTCGACAGCGAGGAGCGGCAGGCCGAGGAGTTCCAGCGGCGGCTCTGGGAGCTGATCTCCGCGCCGGACCTGCCCGGCGTCCTCACCCACGGCAGCGACCTCACCCCGGTGCAGCGCTGGATCATCGGCGCGGGCGCCCCCTACGGCGCGATCAACGGGTTCCGGCTGGACCGGCTCGGCACCGCGCCCGGCGAGTCCGCCGCGGCCGCCGACCGGCGCACCGCGCAGGAGCTGCTGCGCGAACCGTGGGGCGCCTACGACCTGGAGCAGCTGCTCGCCGCGGTGAACTGGCTCGTCCAGGAGGGCCACCGCGCCGACTTCACCATGGACGCCGAGCTCGCCGCCCGCCCGCCCGAGCCGCGGGACCGCTACGCCGCGCTGCTCCGCGAGGTCGACGGCCTCATCGCCGCCGACCGGCTGGAGCCGCCGTTCGTGGAGCGGCTCATCGAGCTGGTCCGGGTCCGGTACGGGGACGAGGGCGCCGCGTACGCCAAGCTCGTCCCGCCGCTGCTGCGCGACGAGCCCGGCGCCGACGCCAGCGAGGAGGGCGCGGAGCTCGCCCAGTTCCTGCACCGGCTGTTCAACGACCGCGGCCACGCCGCCGAGGAGCTGCACCGGCTGGAGGCGCTCGCCGACCCGGACCTGCGCGCCAACGTCGGCCGGTTCCTGATCTGGGACTACGCGCGGGCGCTGATGCTGTACCGGTGGGGCCACATGGTCGGCTGGCTCACCGAGGAGTACTGCTGGGAGCGGATGCTGCCCCTCGCCCTGGACATCCAGCGCCGCTACACGTCCTGGCACGACATGGCGACCTGCTACCTGCAGGGACGGCTGCTGTGGTCGGGCGGCGGCGGCCGGGCCCAGGCGGAGTACGACCGGCTCGTCGAACACCTCGCCGCCGAGCGGCGCAGCCCGTGGAACCTGGTGCCGTGGGACCTCGACCTGACCCGCGACTGGTCCTGACGCGACCTATCCGCAATGCGCGCGGGGTCAGCCGCCGATGACGCCGCCCTGGTAGGCGGCGCCGTCCGGGGCGTTCTGCGGGTTTCCGGGGACCTCCGCCGCGGCGCCGCCGCCCTCGCCGGACGCCTTCCAGCTCTGCGCCGGGGCGTCGCTCTCCCCGTCCGGGTACACCGTCCCGCCGAGCCAGTGCACCAGCGAGTCGGCGAACGTGCGGGCGACGCGCGGCGCGTCCGGCACGTCGGCGACCGCGCGGATGTCCACCCACCAGACCGGCGCGACGACCCGGGCCGCGAACTCCGCGCCCAGCAGCCGGCCGATCTCGCCCTGCACCGACACCTGCACCGGGTCCTCGATCGCGACGAGCAGCCGGCCCTCCGCGTCGTACAGCAGCGTCGGCTCCGGCTCGCCGCCGCGCAGCTCCAGCGGCTCCCCCATCGCGATCATGCCGTCGGCGACGGCGTGCACGTCGGGGCGGCGGCGCACCAGCGCGACCAGGTCACTGCTCATCGGGCCACCCCCGCGCCGAGCGAACGGGCGAACACCTCGTGCACCACCTGGATCCCCGCCATCCGCGCGGCGGCCGACACGCGGCCGAGGTCGAGCGAGCTGCCGGTGGCCAGATGCCGGTCGTAGGGCACCGCCACCACGGGCAGCCCCCACGCGGTGAGCATCTGGTGGGCGCGCTGCAGGTCCGCGCCGACCTGCGGGGCGTGCGACACCATCGCGATCACGGTGCGGCGCAGCACGTCCTGCTGGTCGTTGGAGACGAACCACTCCAGCGCCCCGCGCGCGCTCAGCGCCCCGTCGACCGTCCCGGGCGTCACCAGCACCAGGCCGTGCGAACCGGCGATGACGCCGCGGTTGACCTCGGTGAGGATGCCGGCGCCGCAGTCGACGACCGTCGCCGCGACGTACCGGCTGACCGCGCTCAGCGCCGTCTCGAACGTCTCGAGGGTGAACTCGCCGGCGATCCGGCCGCCGCGCGTGGACGACAGCACCCACAGCCCGTCGGGCGTGCGGGTGAGGAACCGCGCCGCCTCCTCGAACGACTGCGGCTTCTGCCCGGCCAGGTCGAACAGCGACAGCTGAGAGCGGACGCCGAGCCGCAGCGGCAGCGACCCCAGCTCGGCGTCGGCGTCGGCGGCCAGCACCCGGTCGGTGCGGTGCCGGGCCAGCTCCGTCGCGACCAGCGCCGCCATCGTCGTCTTGCCCGCGCCGCCGCGCACGCTCGCCACCGCGATCTGCCGGGAGCTGGCCACCGACCGCTGCATCAGCTCGGCGAACGCGGCCAGCAGCCGGGCCTCGCGGGCGCCGCCGCCGACCGCCTTCAGGACGCCGCGCCCGACCCGGCGGGCCAGCGCGTCGCCGTGCTGGTTGCGGCGGACGAGGTCGGCGGGCGGGATCTGCTGGCCGGGCGCCTGGCCGGGGCCGGCGGGCTGCCCGGGCATGACCGGCTGGACGGGCG
>NZ_WBMR01000214.1 GCF_008923365.1 Actinomadura montaniterrae | reverse complement strand
GCTCCCAATAGACGATTGGGTTGATAGGCCGGGTATGGAAGCGCGGTAACGTGTGGAGTTGACCGGTACTAATAGGCCGAGTGGCTTGAACACACTGAACGTTCAAACCAAATCGCTGCTAGTGTGAGTGTTCGCGTCCCTGTGTGGTTCCCAGAAAACAACCTGGGTGCCTGTGGTTGATAAGTGAAGATGTCGAGCCTGGTTGCTCGGACGAGTCTTCCCGGGCCTGCCGTGTGGGCGGGTGTTCGGGGTTGGTCGTTCGGTGGTTATGGCGGAGGGGAAACACCCGGTCCCATTCCGAACCCGGAAGTTAAGCCCTTCAGCGCCGATGGTACTGCATGGGAGACCGTGTGGGAGAGTAGGACACCGCCGGACTCATATTAGGAAGGCCCCGCCGGAAACGGCGGGGCCTTCCGCATTTCTGCCGTGGCCGGCCGGCGAAATATTTGGATGCGGTCGAGTGGCCAGCCCTGGCAGGCTGCGGGTATGCCAATCGCCGATGTGTCGTCCGTGGTGTCCGTCGCCTACGAGAGTTTCGGCGATCCCGCTGATTCTCCGGTTCTCCTCGTGATGGGTTTCGGCGCCCAGATGATCGCCTGGCATGAGGACTTCTGCCGGGCGCTGGCGGATCGTGGCCGCTACGTGATCCGGTTCGACAACCGGGATTGCGGACTGTCGACCAGATTCGACGATCACCCGGTCGACATGGGCCGGTTCATCGACGCCGTGAGTTCGGGAGACCTCGCGTCCGCGGTCGCGATGGTCCCCTACAGGCTGCAGGACATGGCCGACGACGGTTTCGGCCTGCTGACCGCGCTCGGTGTCGAGCGAGCTCATGTGGTGGGAGCCTCGATGGGCGGAATGATCGCGCAGACGATGGCCATCAGTGAGCCGGAGCGGGTGCTGACCCTGACGTCCATGATGTCGTCGACGGGGGAGAGCGAGTACGGGGGCTCCAGCCCCGAAGCGAGGGCGGTGCTCTTCGCTCCGAAGCCTCAGGACCGGGATGGATATATCGCGGCCGCGGAACGGGAGCTGGTGTGGGCCTCCAAACGCTATGGCGACGCGTCCGTCCTGCGGGAGTTGGCTGCTGCCTCCTATGACCGGGCCTACTACCCCGCCGGAGTCGGGCGTCAGCTCGGAGCGATGATCCTGAGCGGCTCGCGTGCCGATGCCCTCCGGGAGCTCCAGGTGCCGACCCTCGTGATGCACGGCCTGGACGACACGCTCATCGATCCCAGCGGTGGCCGGCGCACCGCGGAGCTCGTGCCCGGTGCGGAGCTCCTGCTGATCCCCGATATGGGGCATGACCGTCCGCGTGAGCTCTGGCCTGTGATCATTGACGCCTTGGAGGCGCACACGAGCTGAGCACGGCCCGGCCCGTCGTCCTTCACGTGGAGGCGGGGTGGATGCGTTCGGGTGGGCGTGCGCCCGTCAAGCGCCGCCATCGCGCGAGTTGTTCCGCGTGCGAGCCGGTCGAGGTGGCCTTGGTGACGGCGTTGAGCGACGTGGATGTCGGTTCGGCGCCGTCGCGGTAGAGGAGGGTCAGCGGCCAGACGGGGGTGCCGGCGCCTCCGTCGAAGGGGCGCCAGTCCCAGGGGGCGATGAAACGCCAGGCGCGTCCTGCGGCGTCGGCCAGCTCGTCGTCGGGGCACAGGAACGCGTACGGGCGGAAGACGAGGTCAATGGCGATCGGCTGATCGTCGTCGGGGTCGATGGAGTAGCCCTGGAACTCCGCGTCCGGATTCTCGGATTCGCCGTAGTGGAGGATGACGACGTGCCGGTGCGGGCGGGGGAGGCGACCCGTCTCCAGCGGCGGGTCGAACCGCTCGACGGACATGACATGGACGATCGTCGGCGGTATCCCGACCTCGCAGCGGTCGCCGGCGGCGAGTGCGTCGGTGTCGGGGATCGACGTGAAGAACTCGCGTTCCCTGTCCATGGAGGAGGCGCGGGGGAGCGCGACGTCGCCGTTCCAGTGGATGAAGTCGCTGTCGGGGTCCACCTGCCACCACGGCCAGCGGAGGGAGACGCTGTAGGCATGGACGGCGCTGACGGTCGCGTCGGTGAACGGGCAGGAGATCCGGAGGACGTCTCCGGCCCGGAAGTCCTGGAGGGCCTCGCCGGTCATCGACGGAACGCCGCCAGGAGTCCGGCGAGGTCGGGGTGGGTGCGTCCGGGGACGATCGTGGTGATGGTGTAGCGGCCGACTCCGGCGCGCACGAACGGGTCACCTTCGGCGATCTTCTCGGCGGTGGCGCGGTCGACGCCCGCGGCGATGATGAGGCCGCCCTGCTCGGACGGGACCGTCTGCCCGGAGACGAGGAAGGTGCCGTCGGCGTGATGCCGGTCGAGGAACGCCACGTGGTCCTTGACGTGGGGTTCGGCGGCCTCCTCCGACTCGGTGTACTCCAGCCTCAGCACGTGCAGCATTGCCGCCCTTTCGGTGATCGTCCGGCGTGGCGGTCCAGTCTTTCAGCGTGCGGACAGGGCCATGTCGAGGGTCGCCGCCCACTGGCGCAGCAGCCGGGTGCGGCGGGCCGAGTCGTCGGTGAGCAGGTCGGCGAGACCGAGGCCGCGGACGAGGTCGAGGGTGGCCTGCACGGTCTCGCGGACGCCGGGGACCGACTCGTCCGCGCCGAGGGCCTCGACGGTGAGGCGGTGCGCCTCGCGCCCGACCCGGGCCTCGAGCGGCAGGACCTGCGCGCGGAGCTGCTCGTCGGAGCTGGCGGCGACCCACAGCTGGAGCGCGGCGCGGAACAGCGGCGTCGTGTACATCTCGCCGAGCAGGGTGACGACGTCGAGGGTGGACGGCCGCCGGTCGGCGAGCGCGTCCAGGTGCTCGCGCATCTGCGCCATCCGCACCTCGGAGCCGTACTCGACCGCGGCGGTGACCAGCTCCTCCCGGGTGCGGAAGTGGTGCTGGGCGGCGCCGCGCGACACCCCGGCGCGTTCGGCGACGGTGGCGACCGTGGTGCCGGCCCAGCCCATGGACGCGAGGCAGTCGACGGCCGCCTCGAGGAGGCGCCGCCGGGTCGCGCGGCTGCGGTCCTGCTGCGGTTCGCGGGGGATCGCCTGCGTGGTCATCTCTTCCTCGGCTCGGGTGGCCCTCCAGTCAACCAAACCGCGCCCGCAGAAAACAATCAAGCGCGATTGATTTTTTCGATGCGGGCTGGCAGGGTGCTGGCCATGAGTCGACCGTTGCGGATCGGCAACGCCTCGGGTTTCTACGGCGACCGTTTCAGCGCGGTGCGGGAGATGCTGGAGGGCGGTCCCCTGGACGTCCTCACCGGCGACTACCTGGCCGAGCTGACGATGCTGATCCTGGGCCGGAGCCGGCTGAAGGACCCGGGCGGCGGGTACGCGTCCACCTTCCTGCGGCAGATGGAGGAGTCCCTCGGGCTCGCCGCCGAGCGCGGCGTCAAGATCGTCACCAATGCCGGCGGGCTGAACCCGCGCGGGCTCGCGGAACGGCTGCGCGAGCTGGCCGGGCGGCTCGGCGTGGACGTGCGGATCGCGCACGTCGAGGGCGACGACCTGCTGCCGCGCGCCGGTGAGCTGGGGCTGGCCGACGCGCGGTACGGCGACCCGCTCACCGCCAACGCCTACCTCGGGGCGTGGGGCATCGCCGAGTGCCTGAGGGCCGGCGCGGACGTGGTGGTCACCGGACGGGTGACGGACGCGTCGCTGGTCGTCGGCCCGGCCGCCGCGCATTTCGGGTGGGCGCGCGACGACTGGGACGCGCTGGCCGGGGCGACGGTCGCCGGGCACGTGCTGGAATGCGGCGCGCAGGCGACGGGCGGCAACTACGCCTTCTTCGAAGAAATCTACAATGTAAAGCCACTGGGCTTTCCGCTCGCCGAGGTGCACGCCGACGGCTCCAGCGTGATCACCAAGCATCCGGGCACCGGCGGTGCCGTGACCGTCGAGACCGTCACGGCGCAGCTGCTGTACGAGATCGGCGCGCCCGCCTACGCCGGCCCGGACGTGACCACGCGCTTCGACACCGTCCGGCTGGCGGAGGACGGGCCCGACCGGGTGCGGATCACCGGGGTCGAGGGCTCGCCGCCGCCCGCCACGACGAAGGTGTGCCTGAACCACCTCGGCGGTCACCGCAACGAGATGACGTTCGTCCTCACCGGGCTCGGCATCGAGGTCAAGGCGGCGTTCGCCCGCGCCCAGCTCGAGGCCGCATTCGGCGACGCACCGCCCGCCCGCGTCGAGTGGACGCTCATCGGCGGCGCCGCGTCCGATCCCGCGACGCAGGGTGAGGCGACCTCGCTGCTGCGGTGCGCCGTCCTCGACCCGGACCCGGAGAAGGTGGGGCGGAGGTTCAGCGGGGCGGTGGTGGAGCTGGCGCTGGCCGGATACCCCGGGTTCACGATGACGTCGCCGCCCGGCAAGGGGAGCCCGTACGGGGTGTACAAGCCGGCGTTCGTGCCCAACGGGGAGGTCGAGCACGTCGCCGTCCTCCCGGACGGCGGCAGGGTGGCGATTCCCGCGGCTGAAACGTATGGGAAGCAACCCCCGCCCGCCCAGGGGGGCGACCCCACTTCCAGTGTCCAACCCCCAGGTCAGGGCGCGGAAGTGGAACCTCGTTCTGTGGACAACCCGGCCTCACCGCTCGCCGGGGAAGCCGCAGAAACCGCAGAAACCGGGGAAACCGTGGAAACCGGAGACACCGGGAAGACCGTGCGGGTGGCGTTGGGGCGGGTCGCGGGCGCCCGCAGCGGCGACAAGGGCGGGGACGCCAACATCGGCGTCTGGGCCCGCACGGACGCGCAGTGGCGGTGGCTGGAGCCCTTCCTCACCGTCGAGCGGCTGCACGTGCTGATGCCCGAGACCCGCGACCACCGCGTCCGGCGGTATGTCCTGCCGAACCTGCGCGCCGTCAACTTCGTCGTCGAGGGCCTGCTGCAGGAAGGCGTGTCGGCCTCGACCCGGTTCGACCCGCAGGGCAAGGCGCTGGGGGAGTGGCTGCGGTCCCGCCTCGCCGACGTGCCCGAGTCCCTGCTCGGCCCGCCGTCCCGGGCCGAGGGCCCGGCGGCGGACAACACCCCGAACCCGGAGGGAGTCCGTTGACCCTCAAGAGCACGCTCGACACCGGCGGCCCGGAGTACCGGGAGCGGCGCGCCGCCATGCTGGAGAAGCTGGCGGCGCTGGACGCCGAGCACGCCAAGGCGCTCGAAGGAGGCGGCGAGAAGTACGTCGCGCGGCACCGCAAGCGCGGGAAGCTGCTGGCCAGGGAGCGCATCGAGCTGCTCCTCGACCCCGACTCGCCGTTCCTGGAGCTGAGCCCGCTCGCCGCGTGGGGCAGCGACTTCCCGGTCGGCGCGAGCGTCGTCACCGGCATCGGCGTCGTCGAGGGCGTCGAATGCATGATCGTGGCGAACGACCCGACGGTGCGGGGCGGGTCCAGCAACCCGTGGACGGTGAAGAAGAGCTTCCGCGCGTCCGACATCGCCCTCGAGAACCGGCTCCCCGTCATCAACCTGGTCGAGTCGGGCGGCGCGGACCTGCCGACGCAGAAGGAGATCTTCATCCCGGGCGGCCGGATGTTCCGCGACCTGACCCGGCTGTCGGCCGCCGGCATCCCGACGATCGCGCTGGTGTTCGGCAACTCCACCGCCGGCGGCGCGTACATCCCGGGCATGTGCGACCACGTCGTCATGGTCAAGGAGCGCGCGAAGGTGTTCCTCGGCGGGCCGCCGCTGGTGAAGATGGCGACCGGCGAGGAGGCCGACGACGAGGAGCTCGGCGGCGCCGAGATGCACGCCCGCACGTCCGGCCTCGCCGACCACATGGCCGCGGACGAGGCGGACGCGCTGCGCATCGGCCGGCAGATCGTCAAGAACCTCAACCACCGCAAGCGCGGACCCGCGCCCGGACCCGTCGAGGAGCCGCGGTACGACGCGGAGGAGCTGGCGGGGATCGTCCCCGAGGACCTGAAGATCCCGTTCGACCCGCGCGAGGTGATCGCCCGGATCGCGGACGGCTCGGAGTTCGACGAGTTCAAGCCGCTGTACGGGACGAGCCTCGTCACCGGCTGGACGCGGATCCACGGCTACCCCATCGGGATCCTCGCCAACGCGCAGGGCGTGCTGTTCGGGGCGGAGGCGCAGAAGGCCGCGCAGTTCATCCAGCTCGCGAACCAGGCGGACACGCCGCTGCTGTTCCTGCACAACACCACCGGCTACATGGTCGGCAAGGAGTACGAGCAGGCCGGGATCATCAAGCACGGCGCCCTGATGATCAACGCGGTGGCGAACAGCAAGGTCCCGCACATCACGATCGTGATGGGGGCGTCGTACGGGGCCGGCAACTACGGCATGTGCGGCCGGGCGTACGACCCGCGGTTCCTGTTCACCTGGCCGAGCGCGAAGTCGGCGGTGATGGGGCCGCAGCAGCTCGCGGGCGTGCTGTCGATCGTGGCGCGGCAGGCCGCCGAGGCGCGCGGCCAGGCCTACGACGAGGACCAGGACCGCGCGATGCGCGAGCTCGTCGAGACGCAGATCGAGGCGGAGTCCCTGCCGTTCTTCCTGTCCGGCCGGCTCTACGACGACGGGGTGATCGACCCGCGCGACACCCGCACCGTCCTCGGCCTCTGCCTGTCCGTTGTCCACAACGCGCCCGTGCGCGGAGCCGACGGCTTCGGCGTCTTCCGGATGTGAGCTGATGATCAAGACTGTGCTGGTCGCCAACCGCGGCGAGATCGCCCGCCGGGTCTTCCGGGCCTGCCGGGACCTCGGCATCGGGACCGTCGCCGTCCACTCCGACCCCGACACCGGCGCGCCCTACGTCCGGGAGGCGGACGCGGCGGTGCGGCTGCCCGGCGCGTCACCCGCCGAGACCTACCTCGCGGCGGCGAAGGTGGTGGACGCGGCGCGCCGCGCGGGCGCCGACGCCGTCCACCCCGGCTACGGGTTCCTGTCGGAGAACGCCGCGTTCGCGCAGGCCGTCATCGACGCGGGCCTGACCTGGATCGGGCCGCCGCCCGCCGCGATCGCCGCGATGGGCTCGAAGATCGAGGCGAAGAAGCTGATGGCGGCGGCCGGGGTCCCGGTGCTGCCGGAGCTCGACCCCGCTCAGGTCACCGCCGAGGACCTGCCGCTGCTGGTGAAGGCGTCCGCGGGCGGCGGCGGGCGCGGCATGCGGATCGTCCGGGCCCTGGACGAGCTGGCGGACGCCGTGGCCGGCGCCCGCCGCGAGGCCGAGTCCGCCTTCGGGGACCCGACCGTGTTCTGCGAGCCGCTGCTGGAGAACGCCCGCCACATCGAGGTGCAGATCATCGCGGACGCGCACGGCACCGTCGTCGCGCTCGGCGAGCGGGAGTGCTCCGTCCAGCGCCGCCACCAGAAGATCATCGAGGAGGCGCCGTCGCCGGCCGTCGACGACGCGCTGCGCGACGCGCTCTGCGCGGCCGCGGAGAACGCCGCCCGCGCCATCGAGTACGTCGGCGCCGGGACGGTCGAGTTCATGCTCGCGCCGGACGGCCGGTTCTTCTTCCTGGAGGTCAACACCCGCCTGCAGGTCGAGCACCCGGTCACCGAATGCGTGTACGGGGTCGATCTCGTCCGCATGCAGATCGAGTGCGCCGAAGGCGGCGCGCTTCCCGACGACGGAGTGGAACCGCGCGGGCACGCAATCGAGGTCCGCCTGTACGCCGAGGACCCCGAGCACGACTGGCGTCCCGCGAGCGGCACCCTGCACACCTTCGAGGTGCCGGGGGTGGACGCGGAGTTCGCCGTCCCGCCGTCCGGCGGGCTGCGGCTGGACAGCGGCGTGGAGAGCGGCAGCGAGGTCGGCGTCCACTACGACCCGATGCTCGCCAAGGTCATCGCCTGGGCGCCGACCCGCGCCGCCGCCGCGCGCCGCCTGGCGGCCGCGCTGCGCGGCGCCCGCGTCCACGGCCTGACGACCAACCGCGACCTGCTCGTGCGGATCCTGGAGGAGCCGGCGTTCCTGGCCGGGGACACCGACACCGGCTACCTCGACCGGATCGGCTTGGACGTCCTTGCCGCGCCGCTCGCCGGTGAGGAGACCGTCGCGGTGTCCGCGCTGGCCGCCGCCCTCGCTGGCGCGGCGCGGGAGCGCGCCTCCGCGGCGGTGCTCGGCGGATTGCCGTCCGGGTGGCGCAACGTCCGCTCGCAGCCGCAGCGCCGGACGTTCGACGGCCCGCACGGCACGATCGACGTCGACTACCACCTGGGCCGCGACGGCCTGACCAGCGAGCTGTGCCCGGGCACCGCGCTGGTGAGCGCGGAGCCGGACCGCGTCGTCCTCGACCGGGACGGGCTGCGCGAGACGTTCACGGTCGCCGCCGCCGGAGACGCGGTGTTCGTCGACTCCCGGCTCGGACCGGTCGCGCTGCGGGCCGTGCCGCGCTTCACCGACCCGAGCGCGCAGGTCGCGCCCGGCTCCCTGCTCGCTCCCATGCCCGGGACGGTCGTCCGGGTCGAGACCGAGCCCGGCGCAGCCGTCGCCGAAGGGCAGACCCTCGTCGTCCTGGAGGCGATGAAGATGGAGCACCGCATCGCCGCACCTGCCGCCGGGACCGTCGCCGAACTGAACGTCGAGGCCGGACGGCAGGTCGAGTCCGGCGCCGTCCTCGCCGTCATCTCCGTGGAAGGAACCCCCGAATGAGCTTCGTCGAGACCGAGGAACGGCAGGCGCTCCGCGCCGCCGTCGCCGAGCTGGGCGCCAAGTACGGCTCGTCGTACTACGTCGAGAAGGCCAGGGCGGGCGAGAAGACCGACGAGCTGTGGGCCGAGGCCGGGCGGCTCGGCTACCTCGGCGTCAACGTGCCGGAGGAGTACGGCGGCGGAGGCGGCGGCATCGGCGACCTCGCCGCCGTCTGCGAGGAGCTCGCCGCGGCCGGGTGCCCGCTGCTGCTGATGGTCGTCTCCCCGGCGATCTGCGCGACGATCATCGCCCGCTCCGGCACCGAGGCGCAGAAGAAGCACTGGCTGCCGAGGTTCGCCGACGGGTCGGTGAAGATGGCGTTCGCGATCACCGAGCCGGACGCCGGGTCCAACTCGCACCGCATCACCACCACCGCGCGCCGCGACGGCGACGGCTGGCTCCTGAACGGCCAGAAGACGTTCATCTCCGGCGTGGACGAGGCCGACGCGGTCCTGTTCGTCAGCCGCACCGAGGACCAGAAGGGCAACCTGCGGCCCTCGCTGTTCATCGTCCCGACCGGCACCGACGGGTTCACCTACTCGCCGATCGACATGGAGATCGTGTCGCCGGAGAAGCAGTTCATCTGCCACCTCGACGACGTCCGGCTGCCCTACGACGCGCTCGTCGGCGACGAGGACGGCGGCCTGCTGCAGCTGTTCGCCGGCCTCAACCCCGAGCGGATCATGGCGGCGGCGATGGGCGCCGGGATCGGCCGGCTCGCGCTCGGCAAGGCGATCTCCTACGCGAAGGACCGGCAGGTGTTCAAGACGCCGATCGGCGCGCACCAGGGCCTCGCGCACCCGCTCGCCGCCGCGAAGATCGAGCTGGAGCTGGCCCGGCTGATGGGGCAGAAGGCCGCCTGGCTGTACGACGAGGGCGACGACATGGGCGCCGGCGAGGCCGCGAACATGGCGAAGTACGCGACCGCCGAGGCCGCGATCCACTGCGTCGACCAGGCCATCCAGACCCACGGCGGCAACGGCCTCACCACCGAGTACGGCGTCGGGATGCTGGCGGGCGTCGTCCGGCTGATGCGGATCGCGCCGGTCAGCCGGGAGATGATCCTCAACTTCGTCGCGCAGCACTCGCTGGGGCTGCCCAAGTCGTACTGACGCCGCGCCGCGTCACGCGAAGGCGCACGGAGCACCGGGCGAAAGCCCGGGTCCGTGCGCCTTTGCCTACTTATGGCGATGCGAGCGTTACACAGAGTGCCGATAGGGGGACCATCGCGGGGCGACCGCCGCATAACGAACGAAAGGGATGATCATGCGGAAGTTTCTCTCTGCCCTGGTCCTGACCGTCGCCGCGCTGCTCGCCGGCTTCTTCGGCCTCTCCACGGCCGCGTCGGCGTCCACCGCGTCCGCCGCCGCGCCCGCGGCCATCGCCGGGGGCTGCCACCACTGCTGCGGCGACAACGACAACACGAACGTCAACATCAACATCAACGGCTGACGTCCGCCGTGCCCGCCGCGCCCGTCCGTCCCGGGCGCGGCCGGCACGGCGCCGGCGAGGGGAACCGTGCGCCCGTCACCCGAGCAGCGCGTCCAGCTGGGACTCCAGCGACCGCGGCGCCGCGAGCCGGTTGTCGACGGCGATGTGCGGGACGGGAGGCGGCTCCTCCGGGCGCATCCGCGCGACGAAGGCGTCGAACCCGGCCAGCTTCCCCGCGTCGCGGGGCAGCCCGCGCCGCTCCAGGCGGTGCCGGAGCGTCGCGGCGTCCGTGCGGACCCACAGCAGCCGCACGTCCGGGCCGCCGAGCGCGTCCACCCACTCCGCCCAGCGGGCAGGGGAGCGGATCTGCCCGGTGAACGGCGCGCTCAGCAGCACCGGGCAGCCGTGCCCGCGGACCTCCCGCGCCGCCGCGGTGAGGCCCGCGTACTCGTGCCGCTTGACGTGCTCGTCGTACCAGGGGCCCTCGCGCTCGCCCGGATCGCGGCCGTGCGCGTCCAGCGTCGCCGCGACGAACGAGCCGAACAGCGTGTCCTTGTCGAGCAGCGCCGGGACCGGGCGCAGCCGCGCCAGCAGCAGATCGCACACGGTCGACTTGCCGCCGCCGGGCGGGCCCGCCACGATCCAGACGGCGGCGGGCATCAGGCCGGCAGCCGCATCCGGCGGGTCGCGAGCCGCTCGATGCGCGCCTCGTCGATCTCGTGGCCGAGGCCCGGCTGGGTCAGCGGCACCCCGACGACCCCGCCGGACGAGCGGACCGGCGGCGTCACGAACACCGGGCCGCCCGCCGGGTCCGACACGTCGCTCGGCAGCGTGCAGCCCGGCAGCGCCGCCAGCGCCACCGCCGCCGCCTGCCCGATGCCGAACGCGCCGCACCCGCTGCACCACACGTCCCAGCCCGCCGCGTACGCCAGGTCGTGCGCGCTGCGCGCCGCCGTCAGCCCGCCGAGCCGGTCCAGCCGCAGGTGCAGGGCCCGGCCCGCCTCCAGCGTGATCGCCGCGTCCAGGGTCTCCAGGTCGCCGACGGCCGGGGCGACCGCGGCGCCGACCCGCAGCTGGAGCCGGGCGTGCGCGGCGAGGTCGTCCGCGGCGAACGGCCGCTCGATCGCCACCGGCCCGTAGGCGTCCAGCGCCTCCAGCACCGCCATGTGCTCGGCGGACTCGGTGTAGGCGTGGCCGGCGTCCGCGACGAGCGCCAGCGCCGGGTAGGCCTCCCGCAGCGCCCGGACGGGCTCGACGTCCCAGCCCGGCCGGATCGGGAGGGTGACCCGGGTGTGGCCCGCGCCCACCGCCCGGTTGGCGCGCGGCGCGACCGTGTCCAGCAGCGGCTCGGGACCGAGCCGGGCGCCGGTGACGATGGACGTCCGCGTCCCGCCGAGCGCGTGCGCGAGCGGCAGGCCCCGCTCCCGGCACCACAGGTCCCAGCAGGCGACGTCGATCGCCGCGGCGGCCTCGTTCGCGCCGAGGTCGGCCGCGGCGGACACGTCCTCGGGACGGTCCCAGTCCAGCCCGATCAGCGCCGGCGCCATCCGCGTCTCGATGTCGGCCCAGCCGGGCCCGGGGTTCGCCGTCCCGGTCGGGACGGCCATCTCGCCCCAGCCCGCCGCGCCGTCCCCGCCGGAGAGCCGGACGAGAATGCTCTCCGGCCGCCGCCCGCGCGGCATCGCGACGCGGAAGGCGTCGCAGCCAAGGATCCGGGGCACCCGCATCCGCCCTCTCGTGGTCGGAAGTGTTCTCCCTCCAATGATCCCCCCTCCCGGGACCTGCCTGAACACCGGCCGGGCGGCGGATCAGCGGCGCCCGCGCAGGAACGGGCGCAGCGGGCGCCGCTCGTAGCCGCCGTCGGCCAGTCCCGCGAGCCGCTCGAACGGGTTGAAGGACGCCCAGTCGCCGCACAGCGCCATCGACACGCCCGCGCACGCGAGATAGAGGGGGATCATGACGACGCCGAGGCACCACGCGTACTGGGTGGAATGCCGGGCCTCGTGGCGCAGCAGCAGCGGGTCGGCCAGCAGGCCGGACGCGTCGCCGCGGAACAGGATCACGTTGCCGACCGTGAACGCCGTCGCGACCGGTACCGGCGCCCGGTAGCCGCCCGCCACCAGCAGGCCGTCCCCGGCGCTCCGCAGCCGCGGGCCGCCGCCGGTGCGGCGCGTCGCCGCCACCGCCAGCAGCAGGCCCAGCGGCGTCGACAGGTTGACCACGTTGACGATCGAGCGGACACGGTACGCGGGCTTCACCCCGCCAGTGTGTCGCCGCCATCTCAGCCGTGCGACCCGCCTACATGGCCGCAATGGGCGGCGCCACGCGGCGGACCGTCAGGACGGGCAGGTCGCCGCGAGGGACGTCGGCTTGCTCTCCGGCGCCGGCGACCCCGACGGGCTCGGCGAAGCGCTCGGCGACGCGCCGCCCGAGGCGCCCGCGCTCGGCGTCGCGCCCGGCGAGCCGTTCGCCGCGAGGTTGGACGAGCCGGTCGGCGACGGGCTCGCCGAGGTGCTCGCGTGCGCCTGCTCCGGGCTGACGGCCTTGGCGGCCAGCCGGCGGATCAGCGCGAAGTCCGGGTTCCCGGAGTTGATCAGCGGCGGCACGAACTGCAGGCTGTTGATCTGCGCGCCGTCCTTGACCTTGCCGGACAGCTTGATCAGCGCGGGCAGCAGCTCCTGCGGGATATCGGTGGACAGCGTCCGCTTGGCCGCCGCGGCGAGCTTGTCGAAGCTGGTCAGCACGGTCTGCGGGTCGGCCTGCTGGGCGATCGCCCGCATCAGGCACTTCTGCCGGCCCATCCGCACGTAGTCGTCGCTGTCGGTGCGGGACCGCCCGTACCAGAGCGCCTCCTTGCCCTTCAGCGTCCGGTAGCCGGGCTGCAGCACCTGCCCGCGCAGGCCGTACGGGATGGGCTCGGTGACCCTGATCTTCACGCCGCCCATCGCGTCCACGATGTCGGCGAAGCCGAACATGTCGACCAGGATGTAGTAGTCGACGCGCTGCCCGAGGATGCCGGCGATGGTGGCCTTCAGCAGCTCGGGGCCGCGGCGGTTCTTCGGCACGCCCGGCACCACGTCCGGGTGGTTCTCGGCGTACTCGTACACCTCGTTCAGCAGCCCCGGGTTCTCCGGGCCGTCCCCGGTGAACCCGTACGGGAACCGGTCGCGGGCCGGGCCGGGCGGCATCTGGAACCTCTCCAGGTTGCGCGGCAGGCTCAGCAGTACCGTGTCGCCGGTCTTGGTGTCGACGCTCGCGAGCGTCATGCTGTCGGTCCGGACGCCGGTACGGTCGGCGGCCGAGTCGCCGCCGAGCAGCAGGATGTTGACCCGGGGCTCCCCGTCCCACGGGTCGGAGGTGTCGATCTGCCGGCCGTTCTGGCTGCCGGTGCGGAAGATGCTGGTCAGCGCGTCCCGGTAGACGTAGGTGCTGTGCGCGCCCCACGCCACGGGCACCGCGACGGCGAAGCACATCACCGCCACGGCGCCGGCGCCGAGCGCCCGGGTGCTGATCGACGGCCGGACGGGGCTCACCACCATGTAGGAGCGGATCACCACGGCGATCCACACCACCCCGAGGACGACGATGCCGCCGGCGAGGCTCTGCAGCTCGTCCGGCCGGACGGCGAGGTGGACGAGGCTGGAGCGGTAGACGGTGACGGTGACCGCGACGGTCGCCGCGACCACGAGCCACAGGCCGAGCAGGAGCCCGCCGGCCACCCGCCGGCCGGCGGCCAGGTGCGCGACCCCCCAGACGAGCGCCGACGCGAGGGTCAGCGCGAGCGCGCGGGGCAGGCCGCCCGCGGCGTCCGGGGAACGGTCCACGTCCTCTTCCGGGGCGCGCCGGCCCGGCGATGGACTCGACATGTAACGCTCCGTCCCCCACCCATGGTGAATTAAGCCCCGGCTCACATTATGGACGCGCAGAACCGGACAAAGGTTGCGTGGGAGTCGACCGCATGCGAGCGCGACGTCGATCAGTTGCAGCTCACGCTCAGGATAGGCAATCCGATCAACGGGCGGGCGGCCGGGACCGGGTCGCCGGGGTCCAGGGCGGCCAGGGCGCGCAGCGCGGGGTGGTCGGCGCGCGCCGGCCGCGCTCCGCCCGCCGCTGGTCGCAGGCTCGTGATCTCGGCTTTCCCGATCTTGGCGGCCGGTCCGGCGAGCGCCGGGAGCAGCCGGCGCGGCACGTCGGTGTTTACCGAATTGATGAGAACCCGGGCGAGTCGCTGGTATCGCTTCAGGAGCGCCAATGGCTCGGTTTCCCGAACATTTGCCCAAAAAGGGCAGCCTTTCTTGGCAGGTGCGGTGGAGGCGGCCGTTGCGGAGAGTTCCCGGACCCCGCGCGCGTCCACCTTCACGTAGTAGGGGACGTCCTGGCCGAGCATGTGGGCGACCGTCCGCTTCAGCAGCTCCGCGCCCGGGTCCCGGACGGGGCCGCCCGCGAGCAGCTCCGGGTGCGCGGCGCCCTCCGGGTAGACGTCGGCGAGCGGCCGCCCCGGCGGGAACGGGACCGGCTCCGCGCCCGACCACACCGGGACGCGGCGCAGCCCGGCCGGCAGGGCCAGCAGGGTCGTGTCGCCGGACCGGGTGTCGATCGCGGCCAGGGTGACGTCGCCGACGCGGTCCTGGTTCCGCGCGGGGTCGGGGTCGCGCGGCGCGCCGGGGTCGGCGCCGATGAGCAGCACGTTGAGGCGCGGCGCGGCCGGCCACCGCGCCGCGTCCCCCCGCTTGGCGGCGAGCTGGACGGCGGCGGGCGGCACCGGCCCGTCCGCGAAGATCGTGCGGATCAGGTGCCGCTGCACGTAGCCGTACTGGGCCAGGCTCAGCGGCGGCACGATCACCAGCAGGCACAGCACCGCGACGGTCGTGCCCCCGGCCAGCCGCCACAGCGGGGCGAGCCCGTCCGGCGCCAGCACCGCGTACGAATGCGCGATCAGCAGCGCCCACAGCGCCGCCAGCGTGACGCAGGCCGCCACCAGCGCCAGCAGCCAGGACGGCCGCGCCGACAGCTCCAGGAACAGCTCCCGGTACCGTCCGGCGGCGAGCGCCGCGGCGGTCAGCGCCGCCGCGTGGACGCCGAGCAGCGTCCCGCCGAGCCCGACCCGCCCGGCCCGCAGGTGCGCGATCCCCGGCACCAGCGGCGACACGGCCGCGACGAGCAGCGCCTCCGCCAGCCGCAGGGGCGCCCACGCGCGCCCGCCGCCG
>NZ_WBMR01000213.1 GCF_008923365.1 Actinomadura montaniterrae | reverse complement strand
TGCGCTGCCGTTCGCATGCGCTGCCGTTCGCATGCGCTGCCGTTCGCATGCGCTGCCGTTCGCATGCGCTGCCGTTCGCATGCGCTGCCGTTCGCATGCGCTGCCGTTCGCATGCGCTGCCGTTCGCATGCGCTGTCGTCCGCGATGCGCTGCGGTTCGCGCTGCGCCACCTGGTGCGTTGCGGTTCGTGGTGCTTTGCGGTTCGTGGTGCTTTGTGGTTCGCGCTGCGCCACCGTGGTGCGCTCTCGTCCGCGGTGCGCTGCTGTGGGGCGCTGCCGTCCGCATCTGTGTCGCCCTCCCGATGCGCTGTCGTCCGCGCCCGGCCGTGCTTGCCGTCCGCGCCCGGCCTCCGCCGACGGCGGCTGCCGTCTAATGCCCGTTGCGTTCCGTGGTGGGGTGCGCCGCCACCGGGGGCGCTGCCGCCCGTTGCGTGTTGCGGCCCGCCGTCGTGTGCCGTCCGTCCTCGTGTGCCGTCCACGTCGTGTGCCGCGCTGTCATGCGCCGTCTGATGTGCGCTGCCGTCCGGGCGCGTGACGTCGTTCGGCGCGTGTCGCGGTGTGCCGTCGTTTGCGGTGCAGAGTCGTTTGGCGCGTGCTGTTGCGTGACACGCAGGCTGGCCGCTCGGCGACCCGCCCAGCGCACGGGCATGTGTGTCGCCGCGACGTCTTCAGCGCGCCGAGCCGCACCACCTGGGAGTTCGTGGGCGACCTCTCGGCGGGCCTGCTCGGCTTGCCCAGCCCTGACCGCCGTCCAGCCTTTGGCCGCCGCTCCAGCCTTGGCCGCTGCCCCAGCCACCCGGTCAGCCGCGCATACGGTCGTCCGCGTGCCGTCGTCGTCCGCGTGCCGTCGTCGTCCGCGTGCCGTCGTCGTCCGCGTGCCGTCGTCGTCCGCGTGCCGTCGTGCGGCGTGTGTCGTTGTGCGGCGTGTGCTGTTGTGCGGCTTGGTTTGCTGCGTGCGGCGTCTGTTGGTTGGCGTGGGCCGTTGCGGGGCGCGGTTTGAGGTTGTGAGGGAGCTTGGCCGCGGGTTGGGCGGGTGGAGGTGAGTTGTCAGCTGGGCGGGGCGGGTGGCCTGGGCAGGCGCGCGGCGGCGTTGTTGTGGCGCTTGGGCGCGGAAGAGCGGAGGCCTGGCGGGTAGCCCAGGGAGGGCTTGTGGGTAGCTCAGTCGGCTACGTGGTGGTTGCAGGCTTCGCTTTGTGGCGCGGCGGTGGGGCCAGGTGGTGTGCGTCCGGCGGGGTTGGGTGGATGGCCGGAGGCGGTGGTGGTGCGAGTGTGTTGCGATGAGGTGTGGCGTCGGCGGTGGACGCGGGGTGGCGCTGGGTTCGGTGGTGGGTGTGGGGTGGGGCTGGGGTCGGTGGTGGTGGCGTGTGGGGTCAGTACGGCAGGAGGCGGCCTGAGGGGGTCCTCAGGTCCGGCGGGCTCGGTTGACGTGGGGGCTTGGGGCGCTTGATGAGCTGCTGCCGTGCCATGTTGATCATCTCCCCCGTCGGGCCGGGTTTAACCCGTCGATCGAGCCGATGTCACCTGCACTTCATACGACGCGGGCGCCGAAGGCGAGGTTCAGCGAGCTTATGCGACATCCTCTGCCGGTTCGACCGTTTTTCGGGAAGGGAGGTCGACCTGACGTGGTCATGTGGTCACGTTCGGTGGCGGCCGAAAGTGGTCGGGGGAGATCGTTTCGCGTGCGGTATCGGCGGGTCAGGACACGATGTCGCGGGTCTGGAAGCGGCGGAACGCGAGGGCGAGGAGGACGGCGGCGTAGGCGACGGAGATGGCCGCGCCCTTGGCCATGCCGGTCCACTGGATCTGCGGCTGGAGGGCGTCCATCCACGAGTACATCCAGTGCGTCGGCAGGAAGTCGCGCCAGGAGCCGAGGGCGGTCACGGCGTCCAGGATGTTGCTCACGATGACGAGGCCGACGGCACCGCCGACCGCGCCGAGCGGGGAGTCGGTGACGACCGACAGGAGGAACGCCAGGGCGGCGACGACGAGCTGGGCGACGAGCGAGTAGCCGATGACGATCGCCATGCGGCCGAGGGCGGTCGAGGTGGGGACGGTGCCGCCCGTGGGAAGTTCGACGTCCGCCCATCCGAACGCGGCGGTGCCCGCGACCAGCGACATGAGCGGGAGCGTCAGGACCGCGGCGACCGAGTAGGCGAGGGCGACGATCAGTTTCTGGCGGAGGAGGCGGGCGCGCGGGACGGGGGCGGCGAGCAGGTAGCGCAGCGACGACCAGCCGGCCTCGCTCGCCACCGTGTCGCCGCAGAACAGCGCGACGGCGACGACGAGGAGGAAGCCCGTCGAGACGAACAGGGCGAACAGCGTGAAGTTCAGGGCGCCGGCGGTGGCGACGTCCACCAGGCCCGGGACGCCGTTGCCGGACGGCGAGCCGCCGATCATGAACGCGCCGACCAGCACCCAGGGCAGGACGAGGAGGATGCCGAAGGCGACGAGCGTGCGGCGCCGGCGGAACTGGCGGATCGCCTCGACGCGCAGCGGGAGGGTGCGCCGCACGCGGTATCCGCCTTCGGTCGCCGGCCGGCCGCCGGAGACCGGCCCGGCCGCGGGCGCTTCGCCTGCCTTCGGCTCTTTGGACGTCGTCATGTCGTGGTCTCGCGGGCCGTCATGGGGTTCTCTCCGATGATCTCCAGGAAGGCGTCCTCGAGGCGGCGGCCGGAGCCGACGATGTCGGCGACGGGTCCGGCGGCGACGCGGCGGCCGCCGGCCATGACGACGGCGTGCGTGCAGGTCTGCTCGACCTCGGCGAGCAGGTGGCTGGAGACGATCACGGTGCGGCCGGCGGCGGCGTACCGGACGAGGACCTCGCGCATCTCGCGGATCTGCGGCGGGTCGAGCCCGTTGGTGGGTTCGTCGAGGACGAGCAGGTCGGGCAGCCCGAGCATCGCCTGCGCGATGGCGAGGCGCTGCCGCATGCCCTGCGAGTAGGTGCGGACGGCGCGGTCGAGGGCGGGTCCGAGGCCGGCGATCGCGAGGGCCTCGTCCATGTGCGCCTCGTCGGCGGGCCGTCCGGTGGCGCGCCAGTAGAGGTCGAGGTTGTCGCGTCCGGACAGGTGCGGCAGGAACCCGGGGCCCTCGACGAAGGAGCCGAGGCGGGCGAGGACGGGGGCGCCGGGGGTGACACGGTGGCCGAAGATGCGGATCTCGCCGGCGTCGGGGTGGATGAGGCCCATCAGCATGCGGAGGGTGGTGGTCTTGCCCGCGCCGTTCGGGCCGAGGAGGCCGAGTACCTGACCCTTCTCGACGCGGAACGACAGGTCGGCGACCGCGAGGTGGCCGTTCCTGTACGCCTTGGTGAGCCCGGTGATCTCCAGCGGGACGTCCGTGTCGCGTTCGCGGGGGCGGGCGCGGCGGACGCCGAGGAGCAGCGCGGCGGCGACGGCGAGGCCGGCCAGCGGCAGGATCCACACCCAGGTGGGGATCGGTGCGGGCGCCGTGACCAGGGACGGGTCGGTCGGGACGGTCAGCCCGGACACGGCGCGCACCTGGTAGGCGGCGGGCTGCGGCGGTGTCGCGAAGCCCATGTCGGTGGTGGCGATGACGAGGCGGAGGCGGTGGCCGCGGTCGAACCGGTGGTCCATCGCGGGCAGGGTGACGGTGACGTCGCCGCCGGTCACCCGGAAGGGCGCGGCGATGCGCCGGGCGGGGGCGGCGGGGCCGTCCGGCGGTACGTCGTAGAGCTTGGCGAAGAGCGGGCCGCCCTCGCCGGTGGCGCCGTTCTCCGCCACGTGGAGCCGGACGGTGGCGGCGCCGGTGAGGCGGAGGGAGTGGTCGAGCGGACGGGTGTCGAACGTGGCGGTCTGTCCGGGCATGTCGGCGGGGAGGCCGCCGCCCGCGGCGCCGAGAGAGCCGAGCGAGCCCAGCGCGCCGAGCCCGGGGAGTGCGGAGACGGCCGCGGGGGAACCGCCGGCGGGGTTGTGGATCGTCTGCTCCGCCCCGTCCAGCGGGAGGTGCTGCGGGTCGCCGGACAGGCCCGGATACGTGCGGGCCTTCGCCTCCTGCACGACGACCTTCTGGGTGGAGGAGTCGAGGCCGCCCGCGCGGGTCACCGTGAAGCGGGTGCCGGACGCCGTGCCGTGCCGGAGCCGCGCGTCGAAGAAGTCGCGGACGAGCCCGCGCACGCGGCCGGTCTCCGGGTCGCCGCCGTCGTGCCCGCCCTGGTACCAGACGACGGAGACGGGCGCGCCGTTGCGGGCGATGGCGCGCGCGTTCGCGTCGGCCTGGTCGAGCGGGAACAGCGAGTCGGACTGTCCCTGGACGAGCAGGGTCGGCACCTTGATCCGGTCGGTGACGGAGGCGGGGCTCGATCGTCGCAGCGTCGCGATGGCGTCTTCGGTGGGCGCGCCCTGCTCGGCGACCTTCTGGTACATCGCGCAGAGGGACGGCAGGAACCGTCCGCAGCCGGCGCCGCGGGAGCCGCTGGTGAAGAAGACGCCGGCCCAGAGCTTCTTGAACACGCCCTTGCCGGCGCCCGCGCCGGCGGCGTCGGGGAACAGGACGTCCGGCAGGCTGTTCCAGGTGATCTCCGGCGCGATGGCGTCGACGCGCCGGTCGTAGGCGGCGGTCATCAGCGCGATCGCGCCGCCGTAGGACTCGCCGGTCATCCCGACGCGCGGGTCGCCGGGCCCGTCGAGCTGCACGTCCGGCCGTTTCGCCAGCCAGTCGATGAGCTGGCGGGCGTCCTTCACCTCGTAGTCGGGGGAGTCGAGGGCGATCTGCCCGGTGGACGCGCCGAACCCGCGGGCCGTCCAGGTCAGGACGGCGTAGCCGGCGCGGGCCAGGGCGCGCGCGTCGCCCGCGACGTCGTGCTTGTCGCCGCCGAACCCGTGCCCCAGCATGATCGCCGGCGCCTTCGCGCGCCCGACCGGCTTGTAGAAGGTGGTGTCGAGCGTCACGCGCTGGTCGTCGTGCGGGCCGTCGACGACCTGGACGCGCTGGTCGACGGTGCGCACGCGGGGCGGCTCGCCGGCGGCGGCGCCCCAGACGGCGGCGCCGGCGGCCAGCGCCACGGCGGACCCGGCGGCGGTCCAGCGCGCCGCACGGCCCGTCCTGCCCCATCGCGCCCGGATCGCGCCCCCCACCGTCATGTCAGCAGCCTATGTGCGGCCCCGCCGCGGGCCGCTCCACCCTCGCGCCGATCTTCACTGCGCCCGCCGCCGTACGACCCGCGCCGCCGTTACATCCCCCGGCGTACCGGACGGATCGGCGCTGGGGCGTGGGCGGCGCCAGGTCGCGCGGCGGGGTTCGGGCGTGTCTAGGCGGAGCCGGGCCGGTCCGGGGAGCAGGGGGAGAGGGCCGCGGTGAACATGGCGGTGAGGCGGTCGGTGAGCTCCGCCGGGTCGGCGCTGCGCAGGTCGTTGAGGCCGAGCAGGCGGCGGACGGGCCCGCCGCCCATGATGATCGTGGACGCGAGCAGCGCGCGGGCGCGCGGGTTCGGGCCGTCGAGCTGGCCGACGAGCGGCTCGACGATCACCTCTTCGAGGTAGCCGAGCAGGGCCTGCCTGACCTCGGGGCTGCCGGCGGAGCGGTCGATCATCCGGGTCATCGGGGTCGGCGGGTGCTGCGCGATCTGCCGGACGAAGTGCTCGGCGAGCCGGCGGGGCAGCCCGGCGGGGTCGCCGGCGATGACGCCGCGCAGCGCGGACTCGCCGGCGAGGACCTCGCCGAACAGCGCGGCCTTCGAGCCGAAGTACCGGTTGACCAGGGCGGTGTTGGCGTCGGCGGCGGAGGCGATCATGCGGACGGTGACGCCGTCGTAGCCGTGCTCGCCGAACAGGTCGCGCGCGGCGTCCAGGATGCGGCGCCGGGTCGCCTCCCGGTCGCGTTTGCGGTGTTCGCGCTGCTCGGCCTGCTCGACGCCCGTCATCGAATCCCGACCCGTCCCCGTGTGGATCACCGAATCGCCCCAGTATCCCCCGAGTTGCAAGTAAACAAGCGTGTACATAGCATATATGCAAAACACAGGTAATTACGTTCCATGGGGGCATGGTGGCTCAAGCGAGCGTGGCGGCGTCGGCGGGGCCGGTGGCGCCAGAGCAAGCGAGACCGCAGTACACGCACCGCCAGATCCTGGAGATCCTCTCCGGCCTGATGATGGCGCTGCTGACGTCGATGATCTCGTCCACGGTGGTCAGCACGGCCCTGCCGACCATCGTCGGGGACCTCGGCGGCCAGGACCAGCTGTCCTGGGTGGCCAGCGCCACGCTGCTGACGATGACGGCCTCGACCCCGCTGTGGGGCAAGGTCTCCGACATCATCGGCCGCAAGCTCTCCTTCCAGACCGCGCTCCTGATCTTCGTGGTCGCGTCCGTGGCGGGCGGGCTGTCCCAGAACATCGGCATGCTGATCGCGGCCCGCGCCGTCCAGGGCCTCGGCGCCGGCGGACTGTCCGCGCTGGCGCAGGTCATCCTCGGCGACATCGTCGAGCCCCGGCAGCGCGGCCGCTACTCCGGGTACATCGGCGCCGTGTTCGGCGTCGCCACCGTCGCCGGCCCCCTGCTCGGCGGGTTCATCGTCGACGCCGACGGGCTCGGCTGGCGCTGGTGCTTCTACGTCTGCGTCCCGCTCGCCGTCATCGCCTTCGCGGTGATCCAGAAGGTGCTCAAGCTGCCGAAGGTGAAGCGCGACACCCGGATCGACATCATGGGCGCGTTCACCATCACCGGCGCCGCGACCGCGCTGATGCTGCTGCTGTCCATGGGCGGCAACCAGTTCGAGTGGGCCTCCGACTGGACGTACGCGCTCGGCGGGATCACGGTCCTGCTGGTGGTCGCGGCGGTGTTCGCCGAGCGCGCCGCGCGGCAGCCGATCCTGCCGCCCCGGCTGTTCCGCAACCCGACGTTCGTGCTGTCCTCGCTCGGCTCGCTCTGCGTCGGCATGGCGATGTTCGGCGTCATGATCTACATGCCGCAGTACCTGCAGATCGTCAAGGGACTGAGCCCCACCGCGTCCGGCCTGATGACGCTGCCGCTGGTGGTCGGCATGCTGATCGCCTCCATCGGGTCCGGCCAGCTCGTCACCCGGACCGGCAGGTACAAGATCTACCCGGTGATCGGCCTGATCTGCGTGGGCGGCGGGCTGTACCTGCTGTCCCGGCTGCACGTCGACTCGTCCAAGGTGGAGATCGGCGGGGACGTTGCGCTGCTCGGCGTCGGGCTCGGCCTCACCATGCAGATCCTGATCCTCGCCGCGCAGAACGCCGCGAAGATGGAGGACCTGGCGTCCACCACGTCCGGTGTCTCGTTCTTCCGCAACCTCGGCGGCGCGGTCGGCGTCGCCGCGTTCGGCGCGATCCTCAACAACCAGCTGCCCGGCGAGATCGCCAAGGGGCTGCGCAAGGCGCACATCGCGATGCCGAAGGGCGGCGGTTCGCTCGGCACCCCCGACCAGGTGCACCATCTGCCGGAGCCGTTCAAGTCGATCGTGCTCACGGCGTTCACCGAGTCGCTGGAGAAGGTGTTCCTGTTCGGCGTGCCGGTGGCGGTCGTCGGCCTCATCACGGTGATCGCGATGAAGGAGCTGCCGCTGCGCGGCAAGGCCGGCACCGGCAGGGGCGCCCGGCAGGACGCGGCGGCCGCGCCGGTGGACGTCCCGCCGGCCGCGCCGGTGGCCCCCAACGGCGCCGGCACGGCCGTCGGCCGGCACGCCCGCGGACACGAGCAGGCCGTCGCGGAGCAGCAGCTGGCGTCGGTCGGGGCAGGTGCGGTTCCCAAGGAGATGTCGATGAACGAAATGCCCGCGAACGGCCTGCCGTCCAACGGCGCGGCCGCGGCTCCCGGCGGGTCCCCGGCGGCCGACCCGGCCGCGCAGGCCCGGCTCCTCGCGCAGCAGAACGCGTTCGCGCAGGACGGCCTCATGCCGCAGGGCCGGGGCGGCGTCCCCGTCCGCGGCGTGGTCCGGGCCGGCGACGGCGCGCCCGTCCCGTCCGCCGCGCTGACGCTGATCGGGGTGGACGGGCACCAGCTCGGCCGCGCGATCACGCAGGACGACGGCCGGTACGCGCTGCCGACCCCCGGCCCCGGCACCTACGTGCTGATCGCCGCGACCGGCGAGCACGAGCCGCAGGCCGCGACCCTCGTCGTCGGCGACCGGCCGGTCGACTTCGACCTGATGCTGGCCGGCAACGGCGGCCTCGGCGGGACGGTCCGCAGCGCCGACGGCAGCCCGATCGCGAACGCGATGGTCGTCGTCACCGACGTGCGCGGCGAGGTCGTCGGCACCGGCCGCACCGACGCGTCCGGCCAGTACGCCTTCAAGGACGTCGTGAGCGGCGCGTACACGCTCGCCGTCAGCGCCGCCGCGCACCGCCCGGTCGCGCTGCCGGTCGAGGTCGCGGGCGGCGGGCAGACCCGGCTGGACGTCGAGATGCCGGCGGGCGCCCGGGTCCGCGGAACGGTCCGCAACGAGGCCGGCGAGCCGGTCGGCGACGCCCGCGTCACGCTGGTCGACGCGGCCGGCAACGTCGTCGCGATGGCGATCACCGGCCCGGACGGGGAGTACGCGTTCACCGACCTGACCGGCGGCCAGTACACCGTGATCGCGTCCGGCTACCCGCCGGTCGCGACCGGGCTGTCGCTGGCCGGCGGCGGCCTGGACGACCACGACCTGAAGCTCGGCTACCCCGACGAGTAGGGCCGATCCCGGGGCCGCCCGACCGGGCGGCCCCGGCCGACGCAAGCACACGAGCCACGGAACGGAAGTGCGGGTCGTTGATGGATGACAGGCGCGGTCTGCGCGGATCGGTGCGGACCAAGGACGGCTGGGCGGTGCGGCACGCCATCGTCACGGTCACGGACCTGGCGGGCCGGCAGGTCGCGCGGGAGCAGACCGGGGAGGACGGCGTGCTCGCCGCCGGTCCGCTGCCCGCCGGCACCTACACGGTGATCGTCACGGCGATGGGGTTCCAGCCGGCCGCGTCGACGCTGATCGTGCACGGCTCCGGCGCCGCGGACCTCGGCACGCTGGTGCTGGCCCGCGCGGGCGGCACCGAGCTGCCGCCGCCCGGCCCGTGGACGATCGACCCGGCGCACTCCAACGTCGGCGCGGTCGCGCAGCACCTCGGGCTGTCCAGCGTGCGCGGCCGGTTCGCCGCGTTCGAGGGGAGCGTCGAGATCGCCGAGCCGGTGGAGGCGTCCCGGGTGACGGCCCGGATCGAGGCGGCGTCCATCGACACCGGCAACAAGCTCCGCGACGACCACCTGCGCTCGGCGGACTTCCTGAACGTCGACGAGCACCCGGTGATCACCTACGAGGGCGAGGGCCTGACCGCGGCTGGCCCGGACCGCTGGACGGTCCACGGCCGCCTCACCCTCAACGGGATCACCCAGCCCGTCGACCTCGACATGCTGTTCCTCGGCAGCGGCGGCGACCCGTGGGGCGGGACGCGCGCCGCGTTCCGCGCGACCGCGGAGCTGCGCCGCACCGACTTCGCGATCCGCTACAACCAGATCCTGGAGGCGGGGATCGCGATGGTCGGAGAGAGCCTCAAGGTCGAGCTGGAGATCCAGGCCGTCCAGGGGACCGAACTCCCGCAGGCCTAACCCGGGCGGGGAACGGGGCGCCGGACGGGGCGGGCGTCCAGCTCGGTGGCCGGGAGCCAGTGCACGGCGGGGTCGTACTCCAGCCAGCCGTGCTCCCGCGCCGCCGCCGCGAACTCCGCGAGCAGCGACCGCAGCACCGGATGCTGCTCGCGGGCCCGCCAGATCAGCGACCACGAGTACAGCGGGACGGGCTCGGTCAGCGGCACCGACCGGACGTCCGCGGGCACCGCCACGTCCGCCGGCAGCAGCGACACGTGCCGGGGCTCCTCGCGCAGATGGTCGAGGAAGTAGTCCAGCCCCAGGTTGACCCCGCCGAACTCGCCGGACAGCCCGAACTCGGCGAGGAACCGGTCGAGGAAGTCGAGCTTCCCGATCTCGGCGGGGAACCACACCGTCGTCCCGCCCAGGTCGGCGGGGCGCAGCGCCTCCGCGCCCGCCAGCGGATGCGCCTCGCCCATCACCACCGCCATCGGCGCCAGCCGCACCAGCCGGTGCGCCAGCCCGTCCGGCAGCGGCTCGTCCAGGGCGTGGACGCGGCCGAAGCCCACGTCGCCGTCGCCGCGCCGCAGCGCCGTGACGACCTCGGACAGGCCGCGCTTCAGGTTCGGCTCGATCGGCAGGTCGGGACGGCGCGCCACGACCCGGCGGATCGTCCGCATCGGGTCGAACAGGTGGCCCCACACGTCCAGGCGCAGCGGCCGGTCGTCGCGGCGCGCCGCCATGATCGCGTCGTCCGCCGCCGCGAGCGCGCGCCGCGCCGGCTCCAGGAACCGCTCGCCCGCCGCCGTCAGCCGCACCGAATGCCCGGTGCGGTCGAACAGCCGCACGCCGAGGACGTCCTCCAGCCGCGCGACCCGCTTCGACAGCGCCTGCTGGGTGAGGAACAGCTCGCCCGCCGCGCGCCCGAAATGCAGGTGCTCGGCGGTCGCGACGAACGCCCGTACCTGCGCGAGATCCAGGTCCACGCCGTCCAGCCTGCCCGACGACCGCCGGACGGGCCAAAGCGCGGGCCGGTCAGCGTCCCTTGAGCTCGCGGACGAGGGTCTTCGCGGCGGCCCGGGTCGGCGAGCCGGTCACCACGACCTTCCCGTCCCGGATCGGCATGTCGACGCGCGGCAGGGTGACCAGCCGGTCGCGGACCACGAACGCCAGGTCGCGGCCCACGGTCGCGCCGGTCAGCCGCGCGAACGCGTGCCGGTCCACGGGACGCAGCGTGAGCGCCACGTCGTAGCCGGAGGACGTCCCGCGCGACTTCTGCACCCGCAGGTCGGCGACCTTGTGGATCGCGATGCCCTGCGCGAGCCGGTAGCACGTCACGCCGGTGGCGGCCTGCCCCGTGATCCCCGGAGTCCCGGCCGGGCACTGCCCCGGCGTCGCCTGCGTCACCGGGTACACGTGCAGCGGCGCGGCCAGCGTCACCGGCTGCGTCCGCATCGACGACGCGATCATGCCGCCGGTCACCGCGACCGCGGCGATCAGCAGCCCGAGCGTCAGC
This sequence comes from Actinomadura montaniterrae, assembly GCF_008923365.1. GTDB lineage: Bacteria > Actinomycetota > Actinomycetes > Streptosporangiales > Streptosporangiaceae > Spirillospora > Spirillospora montaniterrae. The sequence continues at coordinate 4,471 of NZ_WBMR01000213.1, read as the reverse complement.
ACCATGATGACCAGCGCGGACCGGTGCTGGTCGGCGGCCCGGACCGGCTCCGGGACGGGCCGTTCCCGGTACTCCAGGCCCTGGCGGCGCGCGGCGCGGCTGCGCTTGGTCTCGGCCGCCGCGCGGCGCCGCTGCTCGGCGCGGGCCCGGCGCCGCCGGTCCGCCTCCGGGACCTCGGGCGTCTGCAGCAGGGCCGTCGTCCGTTCCGGACCGCGCACCGGCTCCGTTTCGGCCCGTTCGTGCAGCGAGAACCCCACCGCCCGCGCCGGGCCTGGCGGCTGCGCCTTCGGCCCCGCCTCCGGCTCAGGGATCAGCGTGGGACCGGGCACCGGCTCGGTCGGCGCCCGCCCGAGGTCGTCCTGCCCGAGCGCCTCAGCGGGCGACGGCACCGCCCCACCCCGCCCGAACGGCACGGGCTCGCCGTGTCCCGGCGCGCCCCGCCCCGGCGGCAGCCCCCGCTCCGGTGAGACGGACGGCATCGGTGCCGTGGCGCCTTCAGGCCGCGCGCCCTGCTCAGGCGCCGCGTCCGTCGGGGCCTGCTCGGGCGGGGCGGACTGCTCGGACGGGGAGAGGAGCGGGGTGGGCGGGGGCGGCCAGGTGAGCGGGCGGTCCGGGGTGGCCGCCGGGGGCGGGGGCGGCGGGGCGGTGTCCTCGGCCTGCCGACGACCCTTGTTGCGGCGCGGAACGACCCGCATCGTCACCTCCCCGGGCTGACAAGATCTCCGACAGTCTTTCAGGATGAGACGGTGTCCCGCATCGTGTCACGGCCGAACCCGGCCAACGATCGCCGAATGCTCATCCCGTGATGAACACTGCCCCGTCCGCGCGGTTCCAAAGCGCGGAAAGCCCGTCCCCGCGCGCATGCGGGGACGGGCTTTCCGGAACGCGGACGGCGCCTTAGTCGATGCGCCAGGTGTCGCCGCCGGCGAGGAGCGCGGCGAGGTCGCCCGCGCCCTGCGTCTCGACGGCCTCCTCGACCTGGGCGCGCATCAGCTCGTCGTACGACGGGCGGTCGACGTTGCGGAAGATGCCGATCGGCGTGTGCTCGAACGCCGGCTGGTCGAGCCGCGACAGCGCGAACGCCATCGACGGGTCGGGGTTGCGGGCGTCGTGCACCGCGATGTCCGACGCGGGGACGTCGGCGACGTTCACCACCTCGAACGAGCCCGACGGCGTCCGGCGCAGGGCCTTCTGCCGGTCGGCGCCGAAGACGATCGGCTCGCCGTCCTCGAGGCGGATCGTGATGTCGTCGCGGACGGCGGCGTCCTTCAGCGGGTCGAACGCGCCGTCGTTGAAGATGTTGCAGTTCTGGTAGATCTCGACCAGCGCGGTGCCGCGGTGCTCGGCGGCGGCGCGCAGCACCGACTGCAGGTGCTTGCGGTCGGAGTCGATGGTGCGGGCGACGAAGCTGCCCTCCGCGCCGATCGCCAGCGACAGCGGGTTGAACGGCGCGTCCAGCGAGCCCATCGGCGTCGACTTGGTGATCTTGCCGGTCTCGGAGGTGGGCGAGTACTGGCCCTTGGTCAGCCCGTAGATCCGGTTGTTGAACAGCAGGATCTTCAGGTTGACGTTGCGGCGCAGCGCGTGGATCAGGTGGTTGCCGCCGATGGACAGCGAGTCGCCGTCACCGGTGACGACCCACACCGACAGGTCGGGGCGGGACGTGGCGAGGCCCGTCGCGATCGCGGGCGCGCGGCCGTGGATCGAGTGGAACCCGTAGGTGTTCATGTAGTACGGGAACCGGGACGAGCAGCCGATGCCGGAGATGAACGTGATGTTCTCGCGGCGCAGCCCGAGCTCGGGCAGGAAGGACTGGACCGCCGCGAGGATCGCGTAGTCACCGCACCCGGGGCACCAGCGCACCTCCTGGTCGGTCTTGAAGTCCTTCATCGTCTGCTTCGCGTCGGTCTTGGGGACCAGGGAGAGCAGGCTGCGGCCGTTCCCGTTCCCGTTTCCGTTCCCGTTCACGGCGCCGTTTCCGTTGGTGTCACTCACTGTCGATCACTTCCTGGATGACGTCCTGCAGCTCCTCCGCCTTGAACGGCAGGCCCCGGACCTGGTTGTAGCCGATCACGTCGATCAGCAGCCGCCCGCGCAGCAGCATCGACAGCTGGCCGAGGTTGATCTCCGGGACGACGACCTTGTCGTAGGAGCGCAGCACCTCCGGCAGGTTCGCGGGGAACGGGTTGAGGTGCCGCAGGTGCGCCTGCGCGACGTCGCGGCCCTCCGCCCGGACGCGCCGGACCGCCGCGGAGATCGCGCCGTAGGTGCCGCCCCAGCCCATCACAAGGACGCGCGCCTGGCCGGACGGGTCGTCGACCGCGAGCGGCGCGATGTCGTTCGCGATGCCGTCGACCTTCGCCTGGCGGAGCCGGACCATCGTGTCGTGGTTGGCCGGGTCGTAGGAGATGTTGCCGGTGACGTCGGCCTTCTCCAGGCCGCCGATCCGGTGCTCCAGCCCGGCGGTGCCCGGGACCGCCCACGGGCGGGCCAGGGTCTCCGGGTCGCGCCGGAACGGCTCGAACGCCTCCTCGGACGGGGCCGCGAAGTTCGGCTCGATCTTCGGCAGCGCCGCCACGTCCGGCAGCTTCCACGGCTCGGAGCCGTTCGCGAGGTAGCCGTCGGACAGCAGGATGACGGGGGTCCGGTACTTCACCGCGATGCGGGCCGCCTCCAGCGCCGCGTCGAAGCAGTCCGAGGGGGACTGCGGCGCGATGACCGGGACGGGCGCCTCGCCGTTGCGGCCGTACATGGCCTGCATCAGGTCGGCCTGCTCGGTCTTGGTCGGCATGCCGGTGGACGGCCCGGCCCGCTGCACGTCGATGACCAGCAGCGGCAGCTCCGTCGCGACGGCCAGGCCGATCGTCTCGCTCTTCAGCGCGATGCCGGGGCCGGACGTGGTGGTGACGCCGAGCGACCCGCCGAACGAGGCGCCGAGCGCCGCGCCCACCGCGGCGATCTCGTCCTCGGCCTGGAACGTCCGGACGCCGAACCGCTTGTGCTTGGACAGCTCGTGCAGGATGTCGGACGCCGGGGTGATCGGGTAGGAGCCGAGGTAGACGGGCAGGCCGCTCTGCACGCCCGCGGCGACGATGCCGAGGGACAGCGCCGCGTTGCCGGTGATGTTGCGGTACAGGCCGGCGTCGTGCTCGGCCGGCTTGACCTCGTACTGCACCGAGAACGCCTCGGTGGTCTCGCCGTAGCTCCAGCCCGCCTGGAACGCGGCGATGTTCGCCTTCATGATCTCGGGCTTCTTGGCGAACTTGCGCTCGAGGAAGCCGACCGTCCCCTCGGTGGGCCGGTGGTAGAGCCACGACAGGAGCCCGAGCGCGAACATGTTCTTCGCGCGCTCGGCGTCCTTCTTGGAGATGTCGTAGCCCTCCAGGGCCGTCACCGTCATCGAGGTGAGCGGCAGCGCGTGCACCCGGTACTCGTCGAGCGAGCCGTCCTCGACGGGGCTGGCGGCGTAGCCGACCTTGGCGAGGTTGCGCTTGGTGAACTCGTCGGTGTTGACGATCAGGTCCGCCCCGCGGGGCAGGTCCCCGAGGTTGGCCTTGAGGGCGGCCGGGTTCATCGCGACCAGCACGTCGGGCGCGTCGCCCGGCGTGAGGATGTCGTGGTCGGCGAAGTGCAACTGGAAACTGGACACGCCGGGGAGGGTCCCGGCGGGGGCGCGGATCTCGGCCGGGAAGTTCGGCAGGGTCGACAAGTCGTTGCCGAACGCCGCCGTCTCCTGGGTGAAGCGGTCGCCGGTCAACTGCATCCCGTCACCGGAGTCCCCGGCGAAGCGGATGATGACGCGGTCGAGCTGCTGGACCTGTTTGGTCACAGAGGAAGACCTCCTCGACGCGCAGCACCCGTCCTGGGGGAGGCACCCAGGATCGTGATGCTACTAAGGCTTACCTTCATGGTATGTCCGGGATGGAATGCTGGTCTCGGGGATCGGGCCGCTCAGCGGTACGGCGGCGCCCGGCGTGCGGCCCGGTGCCGTTCGCCGTTCGCTCTCCGCTGGTGGTGGCCGTGGTCTGAGAGGCGCAGACCGCGGCCGTCGCTCCGCCCGTCATGTGCGACATCCCGCCGTCAGGGAGGTCATGACCCCGTACATCAAGGGTTATCACCTCGGGTGGGAGATCACGCGTCCCGGCCGGATTCGGGCAGGTCCTAACCGGTGCTACGAGCCGGACGGGTCCCCGGGTTCACCGCTGAACACAGGGCGCTGGCCAGCCGGCACAGGTCGACGTGCAGCCGCCTGACCAGCCTGGCGGGATGGGCCGGGGAGCCGTCGCTCCCCGAGGGCACGGAGTTCACAGCCCGCAGTGTAGACAGGCTGAATTTCGTTCTGTTCAACCGGCCCCCGCGCCCTCGGCGGGGGGTTCACGGCCGGGCGGTGCCGCCCGTCCCGGCCGCGCGGGGCCCGGTGGGGGCGCCGGTCCTCGCCGGCGCGCCGGTCCTCGCCGGCGCGCCGCTCGCG
>NZ_WBMR01000212.1 GCF_008923365.1 Actinomadura montaniterrae | reverse complement strand
GCCCTGGCGCGGCGCCGCGCGGCCGTCGCCGGGCCCGCGGCGGCCCGTGCTCAGCGTGTGGGCGCGCCGGACGAGGTCTGCGGACACCGCACTGGCGCCACCAGAACGAACGTGCGCATCATGGCCCCCCAATCTCGCGCATTAGCCCCCGAAGCCGCCGATAATCTTCGACTACGTCAACGTAGACAGGGCGTTCGCGGGCAGCAAGCCCCAAATCCCCTATTTCGGGTTTATGACCGATAGCGGACAGGGAAAAACTCGCACCATATGAACCGCGTCGCAGGGCCTCCGGGCTGCTGTCTAGCGCTTGTTCGGCCCGGCGTCGATCACATGGTGCGAGCCGCTTCGAGTTATCAGGAACTGACAGTTCGGAGTCCCTCTCGCCGCTCCAGAACGTCACAAATTCGTTCTCGCGCGTATGGCAATAGTTGTCGCCGAGTTCTCTTTTCGCTGGTCACGGCCGCTCACGCCGAATGGCCGCTGTCGCAGGTGTCGGATGGGTCAACTTTCACAGCCGCCGGGCTGAGCGATGCTGGAGTTGCTCCTGTTGCTGGTGAGACTGCCAATCGAGTCGACGGCCGGGACGGCCGGCCGCTCGTCGGCGACGCGATGCGCCGCCACCCGGCAGTGCGCCTCACGCTGATCAACTCCGCGAACTTCCGAAAAAGCTGCCGCACCATTTTGGGATTTAACAGCGAACCTGAAGGACCGTCCGGTCTCCAGTAAGGAAATAAACACCTGTGAAAGCCGCCCGGGCAAGAGGGCTCCGGCGGTGCCGCCATTCCGAGCGGGGCGCCGGTCAGGCCACGTCCGCCCCGCCGATTCGCCCGCAAGACCCGGCCCCCGCCCCACCTCGACCGAAACCGCCTTTCCGGACACCTCTCCGTCCTCGCCCGGGCGGCGGTGAGGGCTTTGATTACTCGAAGTAATTGTTCGCGTGCGATGCGTGTTCCTAGGCTCGCGGCATGGCCCTACCCACCGAGCCCATCGGCAGCATCCCCCGCCCGGCCGAGCTGCTGAGCGGCTCCTCGCCGGCGACGTCCGCCGCCATCGACCGCGCCGTCCGCGACACCGTCCAGCGCCTTGAGGAACTGGGGTCGCCGGTGGTGTCCGACGGAGAGCAGGCCAAACCGAGCTTCGCCACCTATCCGCTCGCGGGCCTGCCCGGCCTGGCGGACGACGGCGTGGTGATCCCGTTCGCGGACGGCCACCAGCGGCGGCTCCCGCAGCTGACGGGCGGTCCCTTCCGCTACGGCGGCCACGCCGTGGAGTACCTGCGGGCGGCTCAGCGCCACGCGAGCGTTCCCGTCAAGCAGGCGGTGGTCGCCCCGTCGATGCTGAGCCTGCTGTATCCGGCCGGCGGCATCGACGGATACCCGGCCAGGCAGTTCCTCGACGACCTGGCCGACGAGGCCGAGGCCGACATCCGCTCCTGCCTGGACGCCGGCGCGCACGTCGTGCAGCTCGACTTCACCGAGGCGCGGCTGTCGCTAAAGCTGGACCCCTCCGGCGGCCTGCTGGACACCCTCATCGCGCTCAACAACCAGGTGCTCGACCGCTTCTCTCCTGACGAGCGCGCCCGGATCGGCGTGCACACGTGCCCGGGCGCGGACATGGACTCCACGCACAGCCTCGACATCGACTACGCCGCGCTGCTGCCCAGGCTGTTCCACCTCAGGGCCGGCGCCTTCTACCTCCAGATGGCCGGGGAGAGCGACCCCGACCGCGCCCTGAGCATCGTCGCCGACCACCTTCCGTCCGACGCCCGCGTCTTCATCGGCGTCACCGACCCGATCGACCCCGCCGTCGAGACGCCCGAGCAGGTCCGCGACCGGGTCTTGGCCGCCGCGCGGCACCTTCCCGCGGACCGGCTCGGCACCTGTGACGACTGCGGCTTCGCGCCCTTCGCCGACGACGTCTCCACGTCGCGGGAGACCGCGTTCGCGAAGGTCGCCGCCCGTCTCCAGGGCACGGCGCTGGCCGCCGAGGCGCTGGGGGTGTAGGGCGGACCGGCCGAGCCGCCCCTTGCTAAGTGGACTGTGGTCCGTTAATCTCCCGGGGAGATACGGACTGTAGTCCGGTTAGTGAAGGGATCGGGATATGAGCCGTCTGCTGCACGTTTCCGCCTCGCCGCGCGGGGAGGCGTCGGAGTCCCTGGCGCTCGCCGCCGCGTTCCTCGACGCCTACCGCGAGACCCACCCCGGCGACACCGTCGACCACCACGACCTCTGGGACGGCACGCTCCCGGAGTTCGGCCCCGCCGGAGCCGGAGCCAAGATGACCGTCTTCGGGGGCGCCGACCCGTCCGGCGCCCAGGAGCGCGCCTGGGCCGCCGCCCGCGCGGTCTTCGAGCGCTTCGACTCCTACGACCGCTACCTGTTCAGCGTCCCCATGTGGAACTCGGGCGTGCCGTACATCCTCAAGCAGTTCATCGACGTGGTCTCCCAGCCGGGCTGGGTGTTCGGCTTCGACGCCGAACGCGGCTACACCGGTCTCCTGCGGGGCAAGAAGGCGGCCGTCGTCTACACGAGCGCCGTCTACGGGGACGGCCGCGGGCCGGCCTTCGGCGCCGACTTCCAGAGCGCCTTCTTCGAGGACTGGCTGCGCTGGGCCGGGGTCGAGGACATCACCACCGTGCAGTTCCGTCCCAACCTCGCCACCGCCGACGCCGAGACGGGACGCCGCGAAGCCCACGCCCGCGCCCGCGAGGAGGGCAAGCGCTTCTGACGGGACCCGCCGCCCGGGCCCGCCGGACCGTCCGGCGGCCTCGGGCGCGGCGCCCGGGAGTCAGGCCGGACGTCCGGCGGCTTCCGGGCGCAGCCGGCGGGCGAGGAGCATGCCGCCGGCGGCGAGCAGCCCGGTCAGGACGAAGACGCCCAGCAGCGTGGTCCGCATCGAGGAGTCGTGGTCCTGGCCGAAGGCGATGGCCGCTCCGCCCAGCCCGGCGACCACGGCCGTGGCGAAGGTCTGGGCGAGCTGGAGCGCGCCGCTCGCCTCGCCCTGCCGTCCGGCGGGGACGTGCCGCAGCGTCTGGGTGGTGGAGGCGTTGAACGCGACGCCCATACCGAGCCCGCCGATCGACCATCCGAGCAGGGCCGTCCATGCGGGGAGCGCGCTGGTCAGGGTCGTCACCGCGATCAGCGCGACCCCGGCGGCGAGGACGGCGAGGCCGGCCGCGGTGGCGGCGGCGCGCGGGGCGCCGCCGGCGTCCCTCCTGGCCTGGAGCGCCGAGCCGGCCACCCAGGTGATCGCCCCGGCCGACAGTCCGAGGCCCGACGCGGTGGCGCTCATGCCCCGCAGCTCCTGCAGGCCGAGCGGAAGGAACGCCTCGGTGCCGAAGTACGCCCCGCACAGCAGGGCGCGGACGGCGACGCCGGCCCCGAGGCCGCGGCGGGCGCTCAGCGTGCCCGGGGGCGTCACCCAGCGCAGCGCGGGAACCGTGACGAGGACGCCGGCGGCGGCCAAGATGATCAGGGCGGCGGCGTCGGTCAGCAGCAGTGCCTGCAGCAGGACGCCGGTCCCCGCGGTGAGCAGCACGGCGCTGCCGAGCGGGCGCCTCCACCAGGGCAGCGCGGTACGCGGGGCCTCGGTGCCGCCGGACCGCCGCAGCGCGCGCAACGGGGGCAGGGTGAGCGCGGCGGCGATGGCGATGATCGGCAGGATGAGCACGAACACCGACCGCCAGGTGGCGTGTTCGGCGAGGGTGCCGGTGGTGGCGGGGCCGACCAGCGACGGGATGGTCCAGGCCGACGACAGCAGGGCGTACATCCGGGCCCGCAGGTGCTCGGGGTAGGCCAGCCCGATCACCGTGTAGGCCATGGCCATCACCGCGCCCACGCCGAGCCCCTGGCAGAAGCGGCCGACCAGGAACAGCGGCCACGTGGGCGCGGCTCCGGCCACCGCGCAGCCGGCCGCGAGCGCCGCCATGCCCCAGGCCATCGGACGCAGCGGACCGCGCCGGTCGGCGGCCCTCCCGGCGACGACGGTGCCGATGACGTTGGCCAGCATGAGGGCCGACAGGCCCCAGCCGTAGGCGCCGAGGCCGTCGAGGTCCTCGGCGATGCCGGGCAGGACGGTCGCCACGCCGAGGGACTCCAGGGCGACGAGGCCGACCGACAGCAGGACGCCCAGCGTCAGCGCCCGGTGGGCGTCGCCGAACACGCCGTCGTGCGGGATCATGGCAGCCTCCAGTTACGTTTCGTTCCGGAACGGAACATAACCCTTATACTGCCCTCATGGCCGAGTCGACAAGCCGCCCGACCCCGTCCGCCGGCGGGCGCCCCCGCGACGCCCGCATCGACGACGCGGTCCGGCGGGCGGTCGTCGAGATCCTCAACGAGGCCGGCTACAGTGGCCTGACGATGGAGGCGGCGGCGGCGCGCGCCGGCACCACGAAGCCCGCCATCCGCCGCCGCTGGCGCTCCCGCCAGCACCTCGTCATCGACGCGCTGGCCACCACCATCGGCACCGCGCCCACGCCGGACACCGGCTGCACCCATTGCGATCTCATCGCCGGGATCAGCACGCTCAGCGACGCGTTCACCACCGCGCTCGGCCGCAGGGCGCTGCCCGCGCTCGTCGCCGACCTCGCGGGCGACCCCGCGCTCGAGCGGCACTTCTTCGAGCTCTTCTTCCACCCGCGCCGGGCGACCACCGCCGCCGCGCTCCGCCGCGGCATCGAGCGGGGCGACCTGTGGCCCGGCATCGACGTCGACCTCCTGCTGGACATGCTCGCCTCGACGACCTACTACCGGGTGCTCTTCGGGCACCTGCCCGTCACGCCCGAGCTCGCCGCGGACGTCGTGGGCGTGATCCTGTCCGGCGTCGCCACCGACCAGTGGCGCGGCTGCCACCCGGCCGGGTGACGGAGGCCCCCTTGCGGGGTGCCGGGCGAGCGATTATGGTTGGTTGAGTCAAACCAACTAATCGGGGGTGCGACGGTGACGGCAGACGGCCCGGGCCGGGACGACCGGCGAAAGTCCGCCGACCGCGTGGCGGCGGCGCTCGCGACGGTCGGCAACTGGATGTTCGCCCCGGCCACCCGGCGGCGGATCATGGCGGCCTCGGGGCTCGAGATGTCGCTGGGGGACTACACCCTGCTCGCGCAGGTCTCGCTGCACGGGCCGGTGCGGCTGTCGGTGCTGGCCGGGCTGATGGAGGTGGACAAGTCCACGCTCTCGCCGCCCGCCAAGCGCCTGGAGACGCGCGGGTTCATCGAGCGGCGGCCCGACCCGGCCGACGCCAGGGCGCAACTGGTGAGCGTCACCCGGGAGGGCAGGCTCGCCATCCGCGAACTCTGGAAAGCGCGCGCGGAGGCCGTCGCCGCGCTCATGTCCGACTGGGAACCGGCCGACATCGAGCACCTGGCCGAAGGGCTCGGTGCGTTCGCCGAAGCCATCAAGAAGAACTCGTAAGCCATCAAGAAGAACTCGTAGCGGATCCCTGATCGCGCGCTGACCGCCCTCAGCGCGCCCTGCCTCCCTGCCCTCCTCGCGCCGCGTCCTGCCGGCCCGCGATGACCCGTGCCCGGTCACGCGTGGGTTCCCCTGCCCGGCCGAGCCCGACCGTCCGCCGGCCCTCGCCGGCGTCCCCGATGACCACGAAGTGGGAGACCACATGCGTTCTGTTGTGCTGCCCGAATTCGGTCCGCCGGACCGGCTGCGCGTCGTGGAGACGCCCGAGCCCCGGCCGGGCCCCGGCCAGGTCGCGGTGCGCGTGGCCGCCGTGGGCGTCCAGTTCTTGGAGACCCAGATCCGCTCTGGGGTGATGCGCGGAGCGCTGGGCGGCGCGCCGCTGCCGGTGGTCCTGGGCAAGGAGGTCGCGGGCCGGGTGAGCGCGGTCGGCCCGGACGGCGACGCGGCGCTCGTCGGCACGCGGGTCCTGGCCGGCACCGCGGGAACCGGCGGGTACGCCGAGGTCGCGGCCGTCCCCGCCGACTCGCTCGTCCCGGTGCCGGACGACCTGGACCTGCAAGACGCACTCGCCCTCTACCGGTACGGCGCGACGGCCCAGGGCCTCGTCCAGGCGGCCCGCGTCTCCGCCGGGGATCGTGTGCTGGTGCTGGCCGCGGCGGGGGCCGTCGGCACCGTCCTGCTGCAGTTGCTGAAACACGCCGGTGCCACGGTCGTCGGCGCCGCGCGCGGGGAGCACAAGCTGGCGCTGGCCCGGAAACTGGGAGCCGACCACGCGGTCGACTACTCGCTCCCCGGCTGGCCCGGCGAGGTCCGCGAGGCCGCCGGCGGTTCCGTCGACGTCGTCTTCGACCATGTCGGCGGCGAGCTCGGCCGCGCGTCGTTCGATCTGCTCACGCCGGGCTCCGGCCGGCAGGTCGTGTTCGGGTTCTCCGGCGGCACGCCGCTGGACGTGCGGCCCATGGAGCTGCTGGGCCGGGGCCTGACTCTCACCGGCTTCAGCGCGGGACCCATCTGGAGCAGGCCCGACCACGCCCGTGCCCTGGTGACCGAGGTCCTCGGCCTGGCTTCCGCGGGGTCCCTCACGCCGGTGGTCGGCCGGCGGTTCCCGCTGGAGGGGGCGGCCGACGCACACGCCGCCGTCGAGGCGCGCGACACCGTCGGCAAGACCCTGCTCGTCCCTTGAACGCCTGGAAACAGGTTTCGATCAATCCCCATCTAGGAGAAACGGCATGTCAGAGAAGATCTTCGTGGCCGGAGCGACCGGGCTGCTGGGCGGACGGATCGTCAGCGCCCTCCTCGACCAGGGCGCGTCCGTCCGGGCCCTGGTGCGGCCGGGCGTGGACGGCGAGAAGAAGGCGGCGATCGGCGCGCTCCAGGCCCGCGGCCTGGAGGTGGTCGAGGGCGACATCACCGGCCCGGTGGGGGCGCTGGCCGACGCGGTCGGGGACGCCACCACGGTGGTCTCGGCCGTGCAGGGCGGCCCCGAAGTGATCGTGGACGGCCAGGTCAACCTCGTGCGCGCCGCCGAGAAGGCGGGCGCGGGACGCTTCATCCCGTCCGATTTCGCCGTCGATGTGACCAAGCTGGACGACGGCGACAACTTCATGATCGACTGGCGCCGCCGGGCCGCCGCCTCGTACGGCACCGCCGGCATCACCGTGGCCTCCGTGCTCAACGGGGCGTTCTACGAGGTCATGCTCGGTTTCATGGGGATCGTGGACTGGGAGCGCGGCACGCTGTCGCACTGGGGCGACCCCGACCAGCCGCTCGACCTGACCTCGGTGGACGACACGGCCGCCTACACCGCCGCCGTCGCGCTCGACCCCGCCGCCACCGGCACGCTCCGGTTCGCGGGGGAGGTCGTCTCGTTCCGCGGGTTCCACGAGGCGGTCCAGCGGGGTTCCGGCCGGCGGCTGGAGCTGCGCACCCTCGGCACCGCCGACGAGCTGCGCGCCGAGATCGAGCGCCAGGCCGGGCTCACCGAGAACCCGTTCGACTACGTGGCGCTCCAGTACCAGTGGTGCATGGTGAGCGGGAAGGCCAAGTTCGACACCCTGGACAACGCCAGGTACCCGCAGGTCACGCCCACGTCGCTGGCCGACTTCGTGCGCACCTCGGGCTGATCCCGCCGCCCGTGCCGGCGGCCGTGTCGCGAGGGGGCGGCCGCCGGCACGGGCGCGTCCCGGGCCCCGCCCGGCCGGAACCTGACGTCGCATTCCCGCCAGCGGAGCCCGCCTGGCTCGCGGGAGAGTCGGTGGAGGCTCGCCGCTCAGGTCGCGGGCCGCTCTCCCCGGCTCTCTGCGAAAGGCGCTGTGCATGCACGTCGTCCCCGGACTCAAGGTGCTGTACTTCGGAACTCCGGTGGTGCTGATCAGCTCGGTGAACGCCGACGGCACGGCGAACCTCGCGCCGATGTCGTCCGCGTGGTGGCTGAACCAGTCGTGCGTGCTGGGCCTCGGCAACAGCGCCCGGACCACGGCGAACCTGCTGCGCGACGGCGACTGCGTGCTCAACCTGCCCTCGTCGGCGCTGGTCGACGCCGTCGACCGGCTCGCGCTCACCACCGGGCGGCCGGACGTGCCGGACCACAAGGCCGCGCAGGGCTACCGGTACGAGCCGGACAAGTTCGCCGCCGCCGGGCTGACCGAGCAGGCGTCGGACCTGGTCCGCGCGCCGCGGGTCGCGGAGTGCCCGATCCAGCTGGAGTGCCGGGTCGTCTCGGCCCATCCCGTCGGCCGGCCCTCCCCGCAGGCCACCGCCTTCCAGGTCGAGGTCCTGCGCGCCCACGTCGAGGAGGACCTGGTCATCCCCGGGACGAGCCACGTGGACCCGCTCGGCTGGGACCCGCTGATCATGAAGTTCTGCGAGTTCTTCGGCGGCGGCGAGAACGTCCACCCGTCCCGGCTCGCCGAAGGCTGGAACATGCCGCACGACCTCCGGACGGCGGCCGGCTGAGCCGGGGGACCGCCGCCCGGTGGACTCCGCGTCGCCTGACCCGGCTAGCCCGGGAGGTCGTCGTTGGGGAGCCTGGCCTCGCCCGCACGCCGGCGGACCGCGACCTCGATGAGCTTCCGCACGTGCGCAGCGGGGACGGTGACGCCGGGCGTCTCGAACGTCCAACGCAGGAACTCCTCGACGCTCATAGCCGGCACCTCGCCGAGATAGGGACGGACGTACACCGGCGTGTCCGGTTCGCTGCGCCAGCTGCCGGCGAGCGGGCCGATGTCGACCGCGTCGAAACCGAGGACGTCCAGCAGCCGGGTGGCCTCCGCCTTCGCCCCGGCGTCGTCGCCGGCGACGGGCAGGGCGCTCCGGTCCGCGGCGCCCGCGGGCCGCGCGAGGGAGACGATCTGGTGCGGGGTGATGGTGTTGAACGCCTTGACCACCCGCGAACCCGCGAGGTGGCGCTGCAGGAGGGCGCTGGACGTCAGCTCGCCCGCGTCCAGCTCGGGAAGGTGGCCGTCCCGTTCGGGGTAGTAGTTCGCGGTGTCCAGGACCGTCTTGCCCGCCAGCGCCTCGGCGGGGAGCCGGTCGTAGGCGCTGAACGGGACGGCCGCCACCACCAGGTCCGCGGCGCGCGCGGCTTCCGCCGGTGCGGCGGCGCGGGCACGCTCGCCGAGGTCGGCGACGAGGCCGGCGAGGGTCTCGGGGCCGCGCGAGTTGCTGAGGACGACCTCCAGTCCCGCGGCGACGGCCAGGCGGGCCACGGCCGAGCCGATCATTCCGCTGCCGATGAGTCCGAGCGTCAGGGGCACGGCTTTCTCCGTTTCGTCGGGAATCGCTCACCGGCCAGCGTGGAGCGGGCACGGCCGCCCGGCCAGCACCACCGCGTGCCTACGCACGGCGTGATCACCCGCCGCGCCGCGCGTAGAGTGATCGCGTGGACGACCGCGCGGAACTGAGCGGGTTCCTCAGATCGCGCCGGGCCCGGCTGCGTCCCGAGGACGTCGGGCTGCGCGACTACGGGGGCGTGCGCCGGGTCGCGGGCCTGCGGCGCGAGGAGCTGGCCCGGCTCGCCGGGGTGAGCATCGCCCACTACACCCGGCTCGAACAGGGCAGGGCCGGCAGCGTCTCCGACGAGATCCTCGACGCCGTGGGCGCGGCGCTGCGCCTCGACGCCGACGAGCGGACCTACCTGCACCGGATCGCCCGGCGCCCGCGGTCGTGCGCCGCGCCCGAGGACGGGCCGGAGGTGCCCCGGGGCCTGCGCCACCTGCTGCGGTCGTTCGAGATGACGCCCGCCCTCGCGATCGGCCGGCACACCCAGATCGTCGGCTGGAACCGGCTCGCCGCGGCGGTGTTCGGCGACTTCGCCGCGCTGCCGGCGTCCCGCCGCACCCTCACCCACCTGCTGTTCGCCGAGCCGTACCTGCGCGAGCTGCACGAGGCCGACTGGGAGCGGACGGCGCGCGAGCACGTGGCGCACCTGCGCGTCCTGCTCGGACGGTTCCGCGGCGACGCCGCCCTGACCGCGCACGTCGACGGCATGCGCGAGCTGAGCCCCGACTTCGCCCGGATGTGGGCGGAGCATTCGGTGGCCCAGGTCCGGTCCCGTTCGTACCGGCTGCACCACCCCGTCGTGGGCCGCCTCACCCTGCACGGCGAGCGCGTCGCCCTCCCCGACGAGCCGTCCTGCGTCGGCCTGGACCTGTTCGCCGCGGAGCCGGGCTCGCCGTCCGAACGGGCCCTGCGCGAGCTCGCGAACCGGTAGGACGGCGCCGCCGTCTGGTGCCCGGACCAGAGGCGGCCTGGTGCTGGATACAGGGTCGAATCGGGTCCGCGCGTCATGGTCCCGGCAGGGTCCCGGAACCTACCGTCGAGATCATGAAAACCGACGTCATGGTGCGGATCAGCCAGGTCAGCAAGACCTACGGCCGCCGCGACAACCGGGTGGCCGCGCTGGACGGCGTCTCGGTCGCGTTCCCGGCCGGGCGGTTCACCGCCGTCATGGGCCCTTCGGGGTCGGGGAAGTCCACCCTCCTCCAGTGCGCCGCCGGGATCGACCGCGTCGACGCCGGTGAGGTGGAGCTGGCCGGGACCGCGCTGAACCGGCTGAGCGAGAGCGCGCTGACGAAACTGCGCCGTGACCGCATCGGTTTCGTCTTCCAGGCGTTCAACCTCGTGCCGTCGCTGACGGCCCGGCAGAACGTCGCGCTGCCGCTGATGCTCGCGGGCAGGCGGCCGAAGCGCCGCGACGTGGACGCCGCGCTGGACCGGCTGGGCCTGGCGGAGCGGCGCCGGCACCGGCCCGGTGAGATGTCGGGCGGCCAGCAGCAGCGGGTCGCGATCGCCCGCGCGCTGGTGACGCGCCCCCAGGTGCTGTTCGCCGACGAGCCCACCGGCGCGCTGGACTCCCGCTCCTCCCGCGAGGTGATGACGCTGCTCCGGGAGCTGGTGGACCGTGAAGGGCAGACGATCGTGATGGTCACGCACGACCCCGTCGCGGCGTCGTTCGCCGACGAGGTGCTGTTCCTCGCCGACGGCCGGATCGCCGGGAGCCTGGAGGCCCCGACGCCGGACCTGGTCGCGGCGCGCATCACGAAGCTGGAGGGGGAGCGATGATCCGGATCGCGCTGGCCACGCTGCGCAACCGCGCGGCGAGCTACGCCGGGGCCTTCCTGGCGCTGACCCTGGGCACCGCCATCATCGCGATGACGGCCCTCACCCTGGCGGCGGTGTCCTCCGCCGGGTTCCACGGCCCGCAGCGGTACGCGCAGGCCCCGGCAGTCGTCACCGCGCCGGTCACGCTGACGCTGAAGGACGACGACGGCGACCCGCGCGAGTTCCCGCTGAGCCGGCCGAAGCCGCTGTCCCCGCAGGCCGTGCAGGCCCTGTCCGGCACCGGCCGGACGGTGCCGGACCGGACGTTCTCCGCGCAGGTCACCGGCGGCCCGGACGACCAGGTCGGCCACCCCTGGAGCACCGCCGCGTTCACCCCGTACCGGCTGGTGAAGGGGCACGCGCCCGCGTCGTCCCGGGAGATCGTCGTCGGCGGCGGTGCCCCGGAACTGGTCGGCGGGACCGTCCGGGTCGCCACCGGCGCCGGCTTCGGCGAGTACACGGTCGCCGGGGTCACCGCCCCGGCGTGGTTCGAGCACGCCGTGTTCTTCGCCGACGCGGAGGCGGCACGGCTCTCACCGCAGGTCAACGCGGTCGTCGCGTACGGCCCGGCGGCGTCGGTGCGCGCCGCCGTCCAGGGGACCGGCGCGCGGGTGCTCACCGGCGGGGACCGGCTGCTGGCCGAACGCGACCAGAACGGCGGCCGCGACCAGCTCCGCGACGCCGAAGGGATGGCCGGGACGTCGATGATGCTGGTCGCGTTCGTCGTGGTCTTCGTCGTCATCGCCACGTTCGCCTTCGTGGTCGAGCAGCGGCGCCGGGAGATGGCGCTGCTGCGGACCGTGGGCGCGACGCCGGGGCAGGTGCGCCGCATGGTGCTCGCCGAGGCGTTCCTGCTGGCCGTCCTCGCCTCCGCCCTCGGCTGCGCGGCCGGCGTCCGGCTGACCGGGGTGCTGCGCGGCTGGATGGTGGACCACGGCGTCGCGCCGTCCTGGCTCCAGGTGGACGCCCGTCCCGTCCCGCTGGTGATCTCGTTCTTCCTGGGGCTGCTGGCGGCGGTGATCGGGACGGCGGTGGTGTCGTGGCGGGCCGGACGCGTCCGTCCGGCGGAGGCGCTGCGCGAGGCCGCCGGACGGCGCCGGGCGGCCACGCCGGTGCGGCTCGTCCTCGGCGGCGTGCTGCTCGCGCTCGGCGTCCAGAAGAGCGCCGCCGTCGCCGGCGGCGACCAGGTCTCGGCGCTCAGCATGCAGAACTACCTGTTCGTCCCGGTCCTGCTCGTGGGCGGCTGCGCGCTGCTGACCCCGCTGCTGGTCCGTCCCGTCCTGGCCGCGCTGGCCTGGCCGCTGCGCCGGCTGGGCGCGGGCGCGATGGTCGTCCGCGAGGGCGCGCTGTTCGCCGGGCGGCGCACCGCCGCGGTCGCCACCCCGGTCGTGCTGGCCGTCGGGCTCGGCGCGGCGCTGTTCACGGCGCAGGACGCGGCGAACGCCGCGAACGCGGCCGGGCTGCGCGCCGGGAGCAGCGCCGACTACGTCCTGTCCGCGCAGGGCGACGGCGAGATCGGCTCGGCCGTCGTCGACCGGGTGCGCGCCGTCAAGGGCGCCACGGTCGCCGTCTACACGCCCGCCGAAGTGCGGCTGAGCGGCGACGGCGACCGCTACCTCGGCACGCTCTCGGCCTTCGCAGTCGACGCCGGGGAGCTGGCCGCGACGCGGCGCCCTGCCGTCGTGGGCGGGTCCATGGGACGCCTCGGCGGCGACTTCCTGGTCCTGGACCGCGACAGCGCGCGGGAGTTCGGCGTCCGCACCGGCGACCGGGTCCGGGCCGGGCTGCCGGACGGCACGTCCGTGCCGCTGCGCGTCGCCGCCCAGACCCGCACCACGGTCACCGGTGAGATCGGCTACGTCCCCGCCGCCTTCACCGGCGGGGCCCGCCCGACGCAGATCGAGGTGAAGGTGGCGGCGGGCGGCGACGCCACCGCGGTGGCCGCGGCGCTGCGTGCGGCCGTCCGCGACCAGCCGGTGCGGCTGTCCACGCGGGCGTCGCTGCTCGACGCTGAGCAGGCCGAGCAGCAGCGCAAGACCAGGCTCGCCACCGGGAACGTGTTCGGGATCGCGCTCGCGTTCGCCCTGCTCGCTATCGCGAACACCCTGGTGATGGCGGCCCCGGACCGGCGCCGCGAGCTGTCGGCCCTCACGCTGGCGGGCGCCACGCGGCGGACGACGCTGACGTTCGTGGCCGCCGAGACCGTCGTGGCGACCGTCGCCGGGGTCGTCCTCGCCGGCGCGGCGGCGGCCGCCGTCGTGGCGGGCCAGCGGGCGGCGCTGACCAGCCTGGTGGGCGGCTTCCCGATGACCGTCCCGTGGACGTCGGTCCTCGCGGTCACGGCCCTGTGCGCGGTGACCGCCGTGGGCACCTCCGTCGTCGCGACCCGCCTCCTCGTCGGCGGGCCCGCCCCGCGCGGCGAGTGAACAGCGCGACGTCAGCCGGCCCGCAGCCGCACGTCACCGCTGTTGCTGCGGGCCTCCAGGACGGACGGGGAAGCGGCGTCCGCCGGGACGGTGACGTCCCGCCGGCCGGAGACGGTGTCGGCGCCGATCCGGTACCGGCCCTGGGGGACCGTCACCACGATGTCGCCGGTATTGGTCGTGACGGCCGCCCGGCCCGGCGCGGCGGCGAACGCCAGCCGGACGTCGCCGGTGTTGGTCCGCGCGTCGACGGCGGGCGACCGCAGCGCCGTGGCCGTCACCTCGCCCGAGACGGTCGTCGCGCGGACGCGCCCGCCGACGCCCCGCAGGTCGAGATCGCCGCTGCCGGACGTCCACGACACCGCGCCGGTGAGCCCGGCCACCGTCACGTCGCCCGTGTCGGCGCGCACCTCGATTCCGGTGCCCGCCGGAACCCGCAGGACGACCTCGGCCTCGCAGCGCGTGACCCGGTCGCCGTCCCCGTCGCGGCAGCCGCCGGCGAGCCGGAGCCGGTCCCCGTCCCAGGTCTCCTTCAGGTCGAGGGTCCGCCCGTCCCGGGTCCGCCGCTCGACGTCGACGCGCCCGTTCCCGCCCGCGCCGACCAGCACGTGGCCGCTGTCGAACTCCACGACCACCTCCGTCACCGCGTGGACGCGCGAGTACCGGACGGTCTGCGGCGCGGGCTCGTCCGAGCCGCTCAGCCACACCCGCCCGCCGACGGTCCCGGCGCCCACCAGCGCGACGGTGACGGCCCCGCCGAACGCGATCCAGGCGGCGCGCAGGGCCTTCAACGCTCACGCACCGCTGAGGAACTTCAGCACGGCCAGGACGCGGCGATGGTCCTGGGCCGTGCCGGGCAGCTCGAACTTGGCGAAGATGTTCGCGACGTGCTTGGCGACGGCGCTCTCGCTCACCACCAGCTCCTCGGCGATCCCGCCGTTGGAGCGGCCCTCCGCCATCAGCCGCAGCACGTCGTGCTCGCGGGGCGTCAGCCGGTCGAGCGGGCGGTCGCTGCGGCTGAGCAGCTGCGACACCACCTCCGGGTCGATCACCGTCCCGCCCCCGGCGACGCGGCGCACCGCGGCCAGGAACTCCTCCATGTCCGCGACCCGGTCCTTCAGCAGGTAGCCGAAGCCGCTGGTGTCGCCCCGGAGCAGTTGCGCGGCATGCCGCTCCTCGACGTACTGCGACAGCACCAGCACGCTCGGCCGGGGCCCCTGCCCCCGCAGTTTCAGCGCGGCGCGCAGGCCCTCGTCGGTGTGGGTGGGCGGCATCCGCACGTCCACGACGACCAGGTCGGGATCGTGCTCGCCGACGGCCGCGAGCAGCGCGTCGGCGTCCTCCACCGCCGCGGCGACGGCCAGGCCGCCGAGCTCCAGCAGCCGGACCAGGCCCTCGCGCAGCAGGAACGAGTCTTCGGCGATCACAATGCGCATGGCAGTTCCACGGTCAGGCGGGTCGGGCCGCCGGTCGGACTGGACAGGGTCAGGGTGCCGTCGACCGACGCGACCCGCCGGGACAGCCCGGCCAGGCCGCTGCCGCCCACGGCATCGGCGCCGCCGCGGCCGTCGTCGGCGACCGTCAGCACGATCCGGTCGCCGCGGCGCGCGAGGACGACCTCGGCGCCGGACGCGCCGGAATGCTTGACCACGTTGGTGAGCGCCTCGGAGACGACGAAGTAGGCGACCGACTCCAGCGCCGGGGGGAGCCGTCCGGGCAGGTCCACCCGGACGTCCACGGGGATCGGCGTGCGGCCCGCGAGCCCGGACAGCGCCGCGTCGAGCCCCAGCTCGTCGAGCACGGCGGGATGCAGGCCGCGGATGAAGCCGCGCAGCTCGGTCAGCGCCAGCTTGGCCTCCTCGTGGGAGCCGGCGATGACGTCCCGGGCGGGTTCGGGCAGGTCCTTGAGCATCGCGCGGGCGATGCCGAGGTTCATCGCCAGCGACACCAGCCGCTGCTGGGCGCCGTCGTGCAGGTCCCGCTCGATCCGGCGGCGCTCGGCGTCGGCGGCCTCGACCGCCGCGGCCCGGCTCGCGGCCAGCCCGGACATCCGGCGGGCCGCCGCGGCGCGCTCCTGCCGCCGCGTCGG
>NZ_WBMR01000211.1 GCF_008923365.1 Actinomadura montaniterrae | reverse complement strand
GGACGCGAGGCCGACCTGCGCCCGCTGCTGACCGGCCAGGCGTCCGCGGCGGTGACCGTGTCGACGCCCGCGACGCCCGTGCCGCTGCCCGAGCACGCCGCCCAGGAGGTCGCCGCGGCCGTCGCGGCGGCGCTGGACAACGTCCGGCGGCACTGCGGCGACGGCGCCCGCGCCTGGGTCCTGCTGGAGGACGGCCCCGGCGAGGTCACCGTCAGCGTCCGCGACGACGGCCCCGGCATGCCGCCCGGCCGCCTCGACGACGCCGCCGCGTCCGGCCGGCTCGGCGTCGCGCAGTCCATCCGGGGCCGTGTCCGCGACCTCGGCGGCACGGTCGCGATCGTGTCCGCCCCCGGCGAGGGCACCGAGATCGAGATGACCGTTCCGCGGTAGCGGGCGGCGTTTAGGGTGTGATCGTGAGCGAGGTTCCGTTGAGGGTCATGGTCGTCGACGACCATCCGATGTGGCGCGAGGCCGTCGCCCGCGACCTCGCCGAGGCGGGGCACGAGGTCGTCGCCACCGCCGGGGAAGGGCGCACCGCCGTCCGCATCGCCGCCGCCGCGCGACCCCGCGTCGCCGTGGTCGACCTGCAGCTGCCCGACATCAGCGGCGTCGAGGTCACCCGGCACCTCGCCGCGGCCGACCCGCCCGTGCGGGTGCTGGTGCTGTCGGCCAGCGGCGAGCAGCAGGACGTCCTGGAGGCGGTGAAGGCGGGCGCCACCGGCTACCTGCTCAAGTCCGCCGGGCGGGAGGAGTTCCTGGACGCGGTCCGCCGCACCGCCGACGGCGACGCGGTGTTCACCCCCGGCCTCGCCGGGCTCGTCCTCGGCGAGTACCGGCGGCTCGCCGCCGCGCCCGCCCGCGAGGACGACGACGCGCCCCGGCTCACCGACCGCGAGACCGAGGTGCTGCGGCTCGTCGCCAAGGGCCTGACGTACAAGCAGATCGCGGAGCGGCTCGTCCTGTCGCACCGCACGGTGCAGAACCACGTGCAGAACACCCTCGGCAAGCTCCAGCTCCACAACCGCGTCGAGCTGGTCCGCTACGCCATCGAGAAGGGCTTGGACGAGGAGGAGTAGGCCGGTTCCGGCCGCGCCCGCCGTTCAACTCCCGCCGGGGCGCGTGCGTCTGATCCGCGACGACGACGCCAACTGACGGGGGCACGTTCGGTGGACGAGACGCTGTGGCTCCTCGCGCTGCACTTCCTGGTCGGGCTCGCGCTGGTCGCGGTCCTGTGGCGGCAGAGAACGGCCCTGGTGCGCGGCACGCCGCCGACGCGCGACCCGCACCCGTACGAGATCGCCTACCTGCAGGGCGGCGGACGCCATGCGATCGCCGCGTCGCTGGCGGCGCTGCGGGTGGACGGCGCTGTCGACGCCCACGGCGACGGGCGCATGACGGCGGCCCCACCGCCGTCCGGCGCGCCGCGCACCGCCGGCCATCCGCTGGACGGCGCGGTCTTCGACGCGATCGCGGGCGGGCGCGCCGGCACGCTCGCCGAGCTGACCGCCGACACGGGCGTGTCGGCCGCGCTCGACGGGCTCCGCGACGGCCTCATCGGGCAGGGGCTGCTGATCCGCCTCGGCCTGCGGCCGGGGCTGTGGGCGGTCCGGTGGCTCCTGCGCGCCTGGGTGCTCGCCGGCTTCGTGTTCTTCTTCCTGATCGGCGACGCCTTCGACGGCTTCCCGAAGGCCCTGATCGTGTTCGCGCCGCTCGCGGTCCTGTCCGGGGCGGCGGTCGGGCTCGCGGCCGGCCACGGCCCGACGAAGGAGGGCGAGCGGGCCGTCGCGCAGGCCAGGTCCGCCGGCCCGCACCTCGACCCGGCGCAGGGCGCCTCCTACGCCGGCCTGCCCGGCCCTGACGTCGTCATGGGCGTCGCGCTGTTCGGCACGGCCGCGCTGATGGCGTTCGACGAGGTGTTCGCCCAGACGGTGGGCCTCGGCCGCTACCTCCAGCTGACCGGGGTCGCGGCGGCCTCGGGCGGGTACACGGGCTCGGCCTGCTCGGCGTCCGCGACCGTCTGCTCGTCGGCTTCCTGCGGTGGCGGCGGCTCCGGCGGCGGCCACCACCACGGCTGCGGCGGCGGTTCCGGCGGCGGCCACCACGGCTGCGGGGGCGGCGGCGGGTGCGGGAGCAGTTGCGGCGGTGGCGGCGGTTGCGGTGGCGGGAGCTGACATGGACCTCGGCGTCGGGATCGGGTGGCGGCCGGAGATCGCCGGGTTCGTGGGGGCGCTGCCCGGCCTGCGCTTCACCGAGGTGATCGCGGAGTCCGTGCACCCGGCGCACCCCGCACCCGAACTCCTCGGGCTGCGCGAGCGCGGCGCGGCGGTCGTCCCGCACGGCGTGAAGCTGTCGCTCGGCGGCGCGGAACCGGTGGACGCCGCGCGGGTCGCGCACTTGGCCGCCTGCGCCGAGGCGCTCGGCGCGCCGCTGGTCAGCGAGCACGTCGCGTTCGTCCGGGCAGGCGGGATCGAGGCCGGGCACCTGCTGCCGGTGCCCCGCACCCGGGCGGCGCTGGACGCGCTCACCGCCAACATCCGCCGCACCCAGGCGGAACTGCCCGTCCCGCTCGCCGTCGAGCCCATCGCGACGCTCTTCGACTGGCCGGACGCCGAGTACGCCGAGGGCGACTTCCTCACAGAACTGCTCGATCGCACCGGCGCCCTGCTCCTGCTGGACGTCGCGAACGTGTACGCCAACGCCCGCAACCGCGGCGAGGACCCCGTCCGGCTGCTCGACCGGCTGCCGCTGGAGCGCGTCGCGTACTGCCACGTCGCGGGCGGCGTCGAGCAGGGCGGCCGGTACCACGACACGCACACCGCCGCCGTCCCGCAGGACGTCCTGGACCTGATCACCGACCTGTGCGGGCGGCACCGCCCGCCCGGCTTCCTGCTGGAACGCGACGGCCACTACCCGCCGATCGGCGAGATGCGCGCCGAGCTGGACGCCATCGCCGCCGCGTCGGGCCTGGCGGCCATCACATGAGCGAAGCGGGCGGGGAGGCGTGGGACGCGGGGCTCGCGGCGGCGCAGGAGGCGCTCGTCCGGGCGATGACGGCGGGCGGCCCGATGCCGGACGGGTTCGACGGCGCCGCCGTGCGGGCCGCCGCGCACGGCATCCTGCTGAAACGCGCCGGCGAGGTGGCGCGCGCCTGGCCCGCGCTCGCCGCCGCGTACGGGACGTCCTGGAAGGCGGAGTTCGCCGCGTGGGCGGCCCCACGCCCGACGCGGGGATCTTTCCGGGACGGATGGGATTTCGCGCGGGCGCACCGGGAAGGGCTCGCCGGGGAGGCGGCACGGGAACTGGCGCTCGCGGAGATCGGTTGGGCCTACGACGGCGCGTCCGCGCCGCGTCGCCGGCGGGCGGCGCTGCGGCGCGTGCCCGGGGGAGTGGCGGTGCTCCTCGGGGGAAGGGTCCGGATCCTCGGGGGCCCGCCGCGCTGAGCCGGCATCCCGCCGGACGGCGTGCCGCCGGGCGGCCCCGCGGGCTATGGTCTAGACCAATGACGGCACGCCGGGACCCCCGGCGAATGCCCCGCGTAGCCATGCCCTGACTACTAGTCTGGCCATGTGAACCGAGGAGGGAGCCCGGTGGCGGGAGAAGGAGACGGCATGCGAGTCGGAGTGCTCACCGGCGGTGGGGACTGCCCCGGCCTGAACGCGGTCATCCGCGCGGTCGTCCGCAAGGGCGTGCAGGTCTTCGGCTACGAGTTCGTCGGCTTCCGGGCCGGCTGGCGCGGGCCCCTCGAAGGCGACACCGTCGCCCTCGACGTGCAGGCCGTCCGCGGGATCCTGCCGCGCGGCGGCACGATCCTCGGCTCGTCCCGGACCAACCCGGTCAAGGTCGAGGGCGGCGTCGAGCGGATCAAGGACAACCTGGCCGGCCTCGGCGTCGACGCCCTGATCGCCATCGGCGGCGAGGACACCCTCGGCGTCGCGCGCGAGCTGTACGCCAACGGCGTCAACGTCGTCGGCGTCCCGAAGACGATCGACAACGACCTCAACGCCACCGACTACACCTTCGGCTTCGACACCGCGGTGAACATCGGCATGGAGGCCGTCGACCGGCTGCACACCACCGCCGAGAGCCACCACCGCGCGCTGATCTGCGAGGTCATGGGCCGGCACGCGGGCTGGATCGCGCTGCACGTCGGCATGGCCGCCGGCGCCAACGTCATCCTGATCCCCGAGCGGCCGTTCGACATCGACAAGGTCGTCGAGTACGTCGAGAGCCGCTTCAAGACCCGCTACGCGCCGATCATCGTCGTGTCCGAGGGCGCCCACCCGATCGACGGGCAGATGCAGCTGCAGACCGGCGAGCGCGACGCGTTCGGGCACGTCCGGCTCGGCGGCATCGGCCAGGCCCTCGCCGACGAGATCGAGAAGCGCACCGGCAAGGAGGCCCGCGCCACCGTGCTCGGGCACATCCAGCGCGGCGGCACCCCCACCGCGTTCGACCGCGTCCTCGCCACCCGCTTCGGCCTCCAGGCCATCGACGCGGTCCGCGACGGCGACTACGGCAAGATGGTCGCGCTCCAGGGCACCGACATCGTCCGCGTCGGCCTCGACGAGGCGACCAAGGAGCTGAAGACCGTCCCGCTCGAGCGCTACGCCGAGGCCGAGGTCTTCTTCGGCTGAACCCGCCCCTCCCGGCGGGAACAGGTTTTCCAGGTCGCGATGTTGCTTCCTGTGGGCCACACTGGAGACCACCCCTAGACCTGTTCCGCCGGGAGGACCACGCATGACCACGCTCGAGACCGCGCCCGCGGACGTCCGGGAGCAGTCCCCGGTCGACGGGGAGCCGTGCGTGCTGCTGAAACTCGGCGAGGTCGTCCTCAAGGGCAAGAACCGCGAGCTGTTCGAACGCCGCCTCGCCGACAACGTCCGGCAGGCCGTCCGCCCCATCGCCCGCGTCGACGTGATCCGCCGGCACGGGGTGTTCATCGTCCGCAAGCACGACGCCGACCTCGCCACGATGGAGCGGGTCGCGCAGCGGATCACCGACGTCATGGGCATCGTGTGGGCGCACCGCGCCTGGCGGGTCGGCAAGGACCTCGCCAGCGTCGAGCGCGCCGCCCTGGAGCTCATGGACGGCCGCACCGGCACCTTCGCCGTCCGGTCCCGGCGCCGCGACAAGCGGTTCCCGATGACCTCCACCGAGCTCGACCGGCACATCGGCGCGCTCGTCGCCGGCCGCTACGGCCAGCCCGTCAAGCTCAAGGACCCCGAGCACACCCTGTCGATCGAGGTCGACCGGGACGAGGTGTTCGTCTACTCCGGCGGCCTGCCCGGCCAGGGCGGCCTGCCCGTCGGGATGTCCGGCCGCGGCCTCGTGCTGATGTCCGGCGGCATCGACTCGCCCGTCGCCGCGTACCGGATGATGCGCCGCGGCCTGCGCGTCGACTACCTGCACTTCTCCGGCATGCCGTTCACCGGCCCCGAGTCGATCTACAAGGCGTACGCGCTGGTCCGCGAGCTGGACAAGTTCCAGGGCGGGTCGCGGCTGTTCGTCGTGCCGTTCGGCAAGGCGCAGCAGCAGATCAAGTCGTCCGGCGCCGACCGGCTCGCGGTGATCGCGCAGCGCCGCCTCATGCTGCGCACCGGCGAGGTCCTCGCCCGCCGCCTGCGCGGCTCCGCGCTGATCACCGGCGACGCGCTCGGCCAGGTGTCCAGCCAGACCCTGGCGAACATCACCGCGCTGGACGACGCCGTCGAGCTGCCGATCCTGCGCCCCCTCGTCGGCATGGACAAGATCGAGATCATGGACCAGGCGCGCCGCGTCCGCACGCTGTCCATCTCCGAGCTGCCCGACGAGGACTGCTGCACGATGCTCGCCCCGCGCCGCGCCGAGACCCGCGCCAAGATCGACGACCTGCGGCAGATCGAGAAGCGCCTCGACGTCGGCGAGCTCGCCGACCAGCTCGCCGACTCCGTCCAAGAGCACCGCCCCGTCTACGGGGACACCGCCGCGTCCTGAGGCCCGCGTCGACCTCGGAGCCCCCGGGCGAGCCGGAGCGATGCAGCGATCGCCGCAGTGCACGTTGAAGGGAGGGCCCCCAGGGCCCGACCGCCGAGGGCACTGCAATCAACTCAGCGGGCGTCGAAGTCCGTCGGGCGCGGTGGCTCCGGGCCGTCCGGGCCCATCAGGGTGATCCGCTCTATGCGGACGATCCGGAAGCGGCGTCCCGCGACCGTGATGCCGTTGCGGCGCGGCTCGTCCGCCAGCACCTCGGCGGCCTCCGCGTAGGCATCGGTGTCGGTCTCGCTGAGCGCCTCCACGGCGGGCGCCACGTCGCGCAGGTAGCCGATCAGCGAGTCGCGGGCCTGCTGCGGGGTGGCGTGCAGGCGGCCGACCGGGCGCCAGCGGCGCTCGCGGGACGGCCCGCCCGGCGCGGCGGGGCCGCGCTCGGCGACGGTGAACGCGGGCGCCAGCGCGACCGGCGTGAGGAACGCCCCGGACGGCTCGCTCCCGCTGAGCGCCGCCGCGTCCAGCACCTGGCAGAGCAGCTCCGCGGTGGCGAGGTCGGATCCGGTGCCCTCGCCGGACAGCAGGTCGTAGGGGCGGCGGTAGGAGGCCGGGACGGACGCCGGGCGCGGGTCGGGGTCGCTCGGCCGGGGCGGCTCGGGGCCGTCCGGGCCGGTCCGCACGAGCTGCTCGACCCGCACGATCGCGAACCGCCGGCCGGCCGCCGCCACCGTGTCGCACGGCCCGGACCGCAGCTCGTCCGCGGCCCGCCGGAACTCGCCCGCGGCGGTCCCGCCGAGGCGGGCGGCGCGGTCGTCGAGGTGGTCGGCGAGCAGCTCGCGGGCGCCCTGCGGCAGCGGATCCGGCGGGCAGACGACCTGCCAGCCGCCGGAGACCCGCTCGGCCGCGGTGAACAGCGCGCCGACCGCCACCAGGTCGGGGTAGGCGGCGAGGGAGCGGCAGGCGTCCGCCAGCATCACCGCGGCGACCGGGTCGACGCCGTCCAGGTCCTCCGGGAACAGCCGTCCCCCGGCGTCGCCATCGCCCGTCGTCATGCCGGACATCATCCTCGCCGCCCCCCGATCTGGCGAGTGGTTCAGACCAATTCGTTACCGCGGCGCCGCCCCTTTCGCGCACGGCGGACGGGCGCGACGAGCGCGACGAGGCTGGCGGCGAGGAGGCCGAGGCCGGCGTAGGCGGTCGCGCCGAGATGCTCGCCGAGCACCGCCGTGCCGAGGACGGCGGCGACCGCGGGCTCGGCGAGCGTCAGCGTCGTCGCCGTCGTGGCGGGGGTGCCGCGCAGGCCGCGCGCGAACAGCACGTAGCCGAGCCCGGTGGTGACCGCGCCGAGGTACAGCGCGGTCGCCGCGCCCGGGCCGGTGAGCAGCCACCCGGCGGGCTCGGCGGCGAGGACCGGGACGAGCAGCGCCGCGGCCGCGCCGAACAGCGCCCCGGCGGTCGCCCGGTCGTCCTCGCCGCGGGTGATCAGGACGGACGCGGCGGTCGCGTACACCGCGTAGGCCAGCCCGGACAGCAGCGCGAGCGCGATGCCGGCGGGGTCGGCGCCGGAGCCGTGCCCGGAGCCGATCAGCAGCGCGCAGCCGGCGACGGCGCCCG
Organism: Actinomadura montaniterrae; assembly: GCF_008923365.1. Taxonomy (GTDB): domain Bacteria; phylum Actinomycetota; class Actinomycetes; order Streptosporangiales; family Streptosporangiaceae; genus Spirillospora; species Spirillospora montaniterrae. The sequence goes on along the minus strand of NZ_WBMR01000211.1, from coordinate 8,006 downwards.
CGGTCGCGAGCGTCCAGCGGCCGGTGAGGACGGTCCGCCGGGTCGCCAGCCCGATCAGGCCGGTGAACGCGGGCGCGCTGCCGATCGTGACGACGGTGCCGACGGCCACGCCCGTCCGGGAGACGGCGACGAAGAACGCGACCTGGTAGATCGCGATCGCCACGGCGCCGAGCGCGAGCGTCGCCAGGGACGCCCGGCCGCGCAGGAGGCGGCGCAGGCCGTCGCGGCGGGTGGCGGCGGCGAAGGCGAGCAGCAGCAGCCCGCCGATGACGATCCGGGCGGCGGCGACGGAGACGCTGGACGCGCCGGGGGCGAAGGTGCGGGCCGTGCCCGTCGTGCCCCACAGGGACGCGGCGAGCAGGATGTCGGCGCCGCCTCCGAGGGCGCGCCGGGCGGCCGGGGACGCGGGCGCGGAGGCCCGCCTGGACGTTCTGGACGTGCGCACTGACACGGGGAGAGCTCCTGAGCTCGAATCGGGAGAGGAGGATCCGGATCCGGGGCGCAGGAGAACGCGGACCGGGCGCTGCCGCGCCGGGCCCGTCAGGACTCGCAGGGTGGTGCCGTGGCCGCGCCCCGTCAGGAGCGGGGCGGCCCGAGGCAGGAGGTCCAGTACGCCATGCCCACGACGCTACCAGCAGCCCGCATATGCGGTGGCTTGTGGCGTGTCGCCCTTATGAGACGTCCATAAGGGCGACACGCCAACGGATCAACGGGGTCGGGCGGGATCAGGCGGGGACGGGGCCGGGGGCCTCGGTCAGGGTGCGGCCGACGATGGGCGGCAGGTCCCGCACGAGCTTGGCGAGCTCGCGCAGGTCGCCGTCCACCAGGGCCTGCGGGCCGTCGCACAGCGCGGTCTCCGGGTGCGGGTGCACGTCGATGATCACGCCGTCCGCGCCGACCGCGACGGCCGCCCGGGTCAGCGGCAGCACGAGGTCGCGGCTGCCGCCCGAGTGCGACGGGTCCACGATCACCGGCAGGTGGGAGAGGCGCTGCGCCACCGGGACCGCGGAGATGTCGAGGGTGTTGCGGGTCGCGTTCTCGAACGTGCGGATGCCGCGCTCGCACAGCACGATGTCGAGGTTGCCGCGCTGCGCGACGTACTCGGCCGCCATCAGCCACTCCTCGATCGTGCCGTTCATGCCGCGCTTGAGCATCACCGGCTTGCCGGACTCGCCCGCCGCCTGTAGCAGCGCGAAGTTCTGCGCGTTGCGGGTGCCGATCTGCAGCATGTCGGCGTAGGACGCGACGAGCTCCACGTCCCCGGCGTCCACCACCTCCGTGACGATCGGCATGCCCGTCTCCTCCCGCACGTCCGCGAGGATGCGCAGGCCGGCCTCGCCGAGGCCCTGGAACGCGTACGGCGACGTACGGGGCTTGAACGCGCCGCCGCGCAGCAGCGTCGCGCCCGCCGCCTGCGCCATCTGCGCGGCGCCGAGCGTCTGCTCGGGGGTCTCCACCGCGCACGGGCCGGCGATCAGCGTCATCGTGCCGGGGCCGATCGGCACGCCGCCCACCCGCACCACCGTCCGCTCCCGGTGGTGCTCGCGGCTCACCAGCTTGTAGGGGGCCGAGATGCGCACCACGTCGGTGACGCCGCGCATCCCCCGCAGGTTCAGCGAGCCGAACTGCTGGACGTCGCCGACGAGCCCGACGATGGTGCGTTCCACGCCGCGGCTGACGAACGCGTCGCCTCCCGCCGTCTCGACCAGTGAGACGACGGCCTTGATATCGGCTTCGGTGGCCTCCGGGGCCATGACGACGACCATGGGTGTGCTGCCTCTCCTCATCACGCGGACCGCGCGCGGATCCGGGCCGGATCCCGCGGACGACCCCCTGGAAACGACGAGAGCCCCGGGCCGAAGGGGCCCGGGGCTCTCGCCTTGTGGTCTGTCAGCGCAACGCCTGGCAGACCAGCCGCCCGGGCTGGTCGAACCAGAAGAAATACACGATGTTGCGCACGGCATCAGCGTAGCCGATGCGCGCCGCCGAATCCCGCAAGGCCCCCGAATATGGCTCAGCTCACGCCTGATGGCAGGATGGCGGCGTCATGTCCCACCCCGAAGCGTCCGCGCCGCAGCCGCGGGACCTGCCGCCCGGTCAGTACGTCCCCCGCGGCTGGCCGGTCCTCCACTACGGCCCCGTCCCCAGGTTCCGTCCCAAGGACTGGGACTTCCGGGTCTTCGGCGCGACCGCGTCGGGGGAGCAGCACCGGTGGAGCTGGGAGGAGTTCGACGCGCTGCCGCGGGTGCGCGCCGTCTCCGACTTCCACTGCGTCACCAAGTTCACGATCCCCGGCAACGAGTGGGAGGGCGTTCCCGGCACGGCGATCGTGGAGCTCGCGCCGCCCGCGCCGGACGTCACGCACGTGATGGTGTGGGCCGAGTACGGCTACAGCGCCAACATCCGGATGAGCGACTTCCTCGCCGACGGGACGATGTTCGCCACCCACCACGACGGCGAGCGGCTCAGCCCCGACCACGGGTTCCCGACCCGGATCGTCGTCCCGCACCTGTACGCGTGGAAGAGCGTGAAGTGGGTCCGGGGCGTGGAGTACCTGGTGAAGGACCGCCGCGGGTTCTGGGAGGAGCGCGGCTACCACAACGTGGCCGACCCGTGGTCCGAGCAGCGGTACTCCTACCAGGAGGACGACGGCGAGGCACCGCCCCTCTGAGGCGGGCGGTGCATCGAGGGGTGGCAGCCCTCCGAATCGCCGTGCTCCAGGGGGATGTGACGGGTCGGACACCGTCGTAAATCGGCAACACACCGACCTGGACGGAAGACAACCGTTACCGTACGTTGTCATGCTCCTACCGTCCGTCGCGGACATTCTCGCGGGCGGCTGCGGCCCCCGCGCCGCGCCCCCGCCGTCCCGGCGGAGCAGGCGGCGTTCGCGACCCTGCACACCATCGCCCGGGTGGCGCCGCCGCTGCGCGGCGGGCTGACCCCCGGGTCGGCCCGCAAGGCCGCCCGGCACCTGCGGACCCTGCTCGGCGCCGAGGCCGTCGCGCTGGTCGGCGTGCCGTCCGGCGGCGACGATCCCGATGCCGGCGACCTCTACGGCGACGACCTCTACGGTGACGACCTCTACGGCGACGGGCCGTACGGCGGCGACGCGTCCGCCGATGATCCCCGCACCGCCGGCCCGCGCCCCGGAGACGACGACGGAGATCCGCGGCCCGGGGCGGAAGGCGACCTGGCGCCGTGCCTGCTGGCCTGGGACGGGGCCGGACGCGACGAGCACGCCGCCGACGCCGTCGCCCACGCGCTCCCCGTCCTCGCCTCCGGCCGCCCCCGCGTGATCGCCCCCGAGCTGCTCGGCTGCCGCGACGCGCTCTGCCGCATCCGGGTCGCCATGGTCGCGCCGCTCACCGTCGAGGGACGCGTCGAGGCGACCCTCACCGCCTACTGGACGGGGCCGTCCACCGCGCGCGTCCGCGCCGTCGGCGAGGCGGCCCGGCTGGTCACCGGCCAGCTCGAGCTGGCCCGCCTCGACACCGCCCGGATCCGGCTCGCCGAGGCCGAGATGCGGGCGCTGCGCGCGCAGATCTCCCCCCACTTCGTCTACAACTCGCTGACCACGATCGCCTCGTTCGTCCGCACCGACCCCGAGCGGGCCCGCGGCCTGCTGCTCGACTTCGCCGACTTCGCCCGCTACTCCTTCCGCAACCCCCGCGACTTCACCACCCTCGCCGACGAGCTGCGCTCCATCGACCGGTACCTGCTGCTGGAGCGCGCCAGGTTCGGCGACCGGCTGCGGTTCGACGTGCAGGTGGCGCCCGAGGTGCTGCCGGTCGCCGTCCCGTTCCTCGCCCTGCAGCCGCTGGTGGAGAACGCGATCCGGCACGGCATGAAGGGCACCCGCGGCCCGCTGCACATCTCGATCGTCGCGCGCGACTCCGGCGCCGAGGCCGCGATCAGCGTCGAGGACGACGGCGTCGGCATGGACCCCGAGCGGCTCCAGGAGATCCTCGCCGCCCCGGTCGGCCGCCCCGGCCCGACCGGATGGGGGAGCGTCGCCACCCCCGACCGGCGCGGCGGCGGGATCGGGCTCGCCAACGTCGACGAGCGGATGCGGCAGGTCTACGGAGAGGAGTACGGGCTGACCGTCGAGACAGCGCTCGGCGCCGGAACCAAGGTCAGATTGCGCGTTCCGAAGTACCGTCCGGGCGTCTTTCCGGACTGAGCGGGCCCGCCCCGGCGGACCACTCACTTTTCGGAACCGATTGCGGACAGACGGTAATCGCGGCAAAGTCGCCATCATGCTTCACGTCCTGGCCGTCGACGATGAACGCCCCGCCCTGGAGGAACTCGTCCATCTGCTCCGCGAGGACCCGAGGATCGGGCGGGTCACCGGCGCGGAGGACGCCTCGTCCGCGCTGCGCGACCTCAGCCGGATGCTCGTCGAGGGCGAGCGCCTGGACGCGGTGTTCCTGGACATCCGGATGCCCGGGCTCGACGGCCTGGACTTCACCCGGCTGCTGACCGGCTTCGCCGCGCCCCCGCACGTCGTGTTCGTCACCGCGCACGACGACTGCGCCGTCACCGCCTACGAGCTCGGCGCGCTCGACTACCTGCTGAAACCCGTCCGGCCGGAGCGGCTCGCCGAGGCGGTCCGGCGGGTCGCGCGGGCCGCGTCCCGGACCGGGCCGCCGGGCGAGGACGTCCCCGACGCGAGCGCCGACGACGAGATGATCCCGGTGGAGCTGGGCGGCCGCACCCGGCTGGTGTCGCGGCGGACCATCACCCACGTGGAGGCGCAGGGCGACTACGTCCGGCTGCACACCGCCGACGGCGGCTACCTGGTGCGGATGCCGCTGACGGCGCTGACGAAGCGGTGGGAGGACGCCGGGTTCATCCGCATCCACCGCAGCACCCTCGTCGCGTCCGCGCACATCACCGAGCTGCGCTTCGACGGCGGCCGCGCCGCCGTCCAGATCGGGGACGCGCTGCTCCCGGTGAGCCGCCGGCACACCCGCGAGGTCCGCGACCTGCTGGTGCGCCGCTTCCACCACGCGGCGGACGGCGCGGGGGACGGTGGCGGCCATGGCTGACCCGCGCCGCGCACCGGTCCCGGCACCGCCGGCCGGCGGCCCGCCCGCCCAACCCGACAGCCCGCCCGCGATGACCCCCGGGCCCCCCGCCGGCGACCCGTCCGACCCCGACCCACCCGATCCCGACCCGCCCCGCCCGCCCGGCCCCGCACCCGCGCAGCCGCCGGGCCTGCCGGAGCCCGCATCGGCCCACCCGCCTGGACCGCTTGGGTCCGCATTGGCGCACCCGCCCGGCCCCTCTGGCTCCGCACTGGTGCAGGCGCCGGGGCCGCCGCCCAGGGCCTCATCGGTGGAGCCGTCGGGTTTGCCCGGGGCCGGGGCGGCAGAGCCGGCCGAGTCGTGTCGGGGGGCGGCTCCGCAGGGGAGTGGTGAGCCGCCGGGGCGGCCCGACGTGCGCGCGCTCGTCCGCGTCCAGTTACGGATCGCGCTGCAGACCGCGGCGCTCGTCCTGGCCGTCATCGCCGCGATCCCCGCGCTCCTCGCCATCGCCCCGGGCCTGCGCGGCGTCCGGCCGCTCGGCCTCCCGGCGTCGTGGCTGCTGCCGGTCCTCGGCGCCCAGCCGCTGTGGGTGCTCGCCGCCCTCGCCCAGCTGCGCCGCGCCGAACGCGCCGAACGCGACCATCCGAGGCCGGCGGGCCGTTCGTGACCGCCCCGGCGGCGCCGGACGCGCTCACCGCCCTGGCCGTGGTCCTGGCCCTGACCGCGGCCCTCGGCGTGCGCGGCCGCCGCTCCGCCCGCACCGCCTCCGACTTCCTGGTCGCCTCCCAGGGCGTCACCCCCCTCCGCAACGCCACCGCGATCGGCGGCGAGTACGTCTCCGCCGCCGCCTACCTCGGCACCGCCGGCCTCGTCCTCGCCCACGGCACCGGCACGCTGTGGCTGCCGGTCGGCGCCACCGCCGGATACGTCCTGCTGCTGGCGTTCGTGACCGCCCCGCTGCGCCGCTCCGGCGCCTACACGATCTCCGACTTCGCCGAGTGGCGGCTCGGGTCCCCGGCCGTCCGCCGCGCCGTCACCTGCTGCGTCTGCTGCGTCGGCTGGTTCTACCTGCTGCCCCAGTTCCAGGGCGCCGGCGTGACCCTGCGGGTGCTCACCGGCGCCCCCGTCTGGACGGGCTGGGCCGTGATCGTCGTCGTCGCGGTCGGCCTCGTCGCGTCCGGCGGCATGCGCGGCATCACCGCCGTCCAGGCCGTGCAGTTCTGGATCAAGCTCGCCGCCGTCGCCGTGCCCGCCGTCGCGCTGCTCGCGATCTGGCACGCCGGCGGCGCCGACGCCCCCGCCGAGGACCGGTCCGTGCGCTTCGAGCGGACCACCCGCGTCCACGTGGAGACGGGCGTCGCCGTGACCGTCCGGCAGGCCGTGACCGTCACCGCCACCGGACGCCTCGACGGCGTCCGCCACGACCGCGCCGCCGTGCCCCTCGCCCCCGGCCGGCACATCGTCGGCGGCGGCACCGAACTCGTGTTCCCGCCCGGCGCCGCCGTCCCGCACGCCGAACGCCTCACCGCCTCCGGCGACGGGATGTGGGCCGTCCCGCCCGGCCGCCCCACCCCGCTCGGCCTCTACACCACCTACTCGACGCTGATCGGCGTCCTCCTCGGGACGATGGGCCTGCCCCACATCCTGATGCGCTTCTACACCAGCACCTCAGGGCGCGCCGCGCGCCGCACCGCCGCGCTCGTCCCCGGCCTGCTCGCCCTCTTCTACCTCTTCCCGGCCCTCTACGGCACGCTCGGCCGCCACTACACCCCCGAACTGCTGATGACCGGCGACATCGACGCCACCATCCTGCTGCTCCCGCTCAGAGCCGCCCCCGGCCTGCCCGGCGCGCTGATGGCCGGCGTCGTCGCCGCCGGCGCCTTCGCCGCGTTCATCTCCACGTCCTGCGGGATCGTCGTCGCCATCGCCGGCACCGTCACCCAGCGGATGCGGCACCGCGACGGCGTCACCGCGTTCCGGATCGGCGTCGTCCTCGCCCTCGCCGCCCCGCTCGCCGTGCTCCCCGCTATCGGCCCCCGCGACGCCGCGGACCTCGTCGTCATGGCGCTGTGCGTCTCCGCCTGCTCCCTGTGCCCGCTGCTCGTCCTCGGCATCTGGTGGCGCGGGCTGACCGCCGCCGGCGCCCTCACCGGCCTCCTCACCGGCGGCGGGCTCGCCGTCGCCGCCGGCGTCGCCCGCCTCGCCTCCGGCCCCGGCACCGGCTGGACCGCTGCGCTGCTCGCCCAGCCCTCCCTCGTCGTCGCCCCCACCGCGTTCACCGTCATGATCGCGGTGTCGCTGCTCACCCGCCGCCGCGCCCCCCGCCGCGCCGACGCCGCCATGGCCCGGCTGCACCTCCCGGAACCCGCCCCCGCCCCCTGAGAACCCGGCGAACCGGACGCCCCACCGCACCGTGAATTTCCAACGCGACCGCTCACCGCCGTGTGGACCGTTCCTGGACGCCGCCCCGCCCGCTCGTCCCGCGAAACCGGCCGCTCACCGTACGACTACACTCCGCACATCTATGACTACTAACCGTTTACCGAGCCTTGTGTTTTCCCAGTGCCGATCGGAGGCATCGGACCTCTAGTGTTCTCAGTGGCACCACACGCCACACCGCTTCGGAGGAGCGGGCGGACGGACCGGACGGGCACCCCGTCCACCACCGCGAAACCTCCCACAACAGCAAACCCGGAGATCCGGCGAACGCCAGTCGAACGCCGGATCGTGAGTCGCCGGGTCCCGTACCGGGGGGGTGGGACCCGACGACCTGTGGCTCGGGCGTCGTCGAACAGTCGGGGGGTTGTTCGGCGACGCCCGAGTCCTATTTATTGCTTTGCCCTTGGCAGCCAGGCCGCTAGATGTACTCGGTCATGACGTTGGTGACAGGCGGCTGATGGGTGGGTGGCCGTCGAGTGCGGTGTGTGGGCGTTGGGTGTTGTAGTAGTTCAGCCAGGGTGTCAGGCGGTGGGTGCG
>NZ_WBMR01000210.1 GCF_008923365.1 Actinomadura montaniterrae | reverse complement strand
CAGCCCGTCCGCGCCGGCGCGCTCCCCGCGACCCGGGCGACCGCGGTGGCCGCGCGCCGGGTCCGCGGGTCGGCGGTCGCGAGGGCGAACGCCAGGTGCCCGCCCTCGGTGACGTACGACCGGAGCACGTCGCCCGCGAGGCGCGTCAGCCGCGGCCGGACGGGCAGCCCGACGCCGCGCAGATCCGGTCCGCCCGCGGCGCCCGTCGCGGCGGACTCGCCCGGGCGGGTGACGATCTCCTCCCCGTCCACCTTCACGCGCAGCCGGACGTCCCACACCGGGTCGACGAACCCGATCGGCCGGACGCGGGCGCGCGGATCGAACTCGGCGCGCCACTCCAGCCGGCCGCCCTCGTGGACGATCTCGGCGGGCACCCGGGCGCGGCGGGCGTCGCGGCGCCGGTCGCGGAACTCCAGGGAGGCCGACAGCGAAGCGCCGCGCGGGATCCGGTCCAGCGGGTTCAGCACGTGCCCGGCCATGCGGGCGCGGCCGCCGCGCATCTCCAGCCGGGTCACGACGGCGGCCGGCCGCAGCTCCTTGAGCGGGCACACGTGGAAGCCGAAGTCCGTGACGTCCAGGACGCGGCGGCCGAGGTCCCCGCGCGGCGGGCCGCCGCCCCAGAAGATCCGGCCGTCCCGCTCCGCCAGCCGGGCCCGCAGGTCCGACCGCCCGCCCGGCAGGTACTCGGCCGCCGCCAGCGCCCCGTCCCGGTCCCCCTCCTTGACCAGGAACGCGGCGATCGCGGCGAGCGGGTTGGCCGTCTCGAACACCACCGGGTCCAGCCCGGCCAGGTAGCCGGCCGCGAGGTCGAGGAACCGGGCCCGGTGCACCGGGTCGCGGTCCCGCAGCTCGCGCAGGTACAGCAGCAGGTCGTGGTTGACGAACTTGGCGTCCTTCGCGCGCTTCAGCCCGTCCGCGCCGCGCAGCTCGAACAGCATGTCGATGCGCCGGTGGATCTCCAGCCGGTCGGCGAAGTTGGCCAGCTCGTCCCGGCGGTTGGAGATCGACGGCATCACCTGCCTCTCCCGGACCAGCCAGTTGTAGACCCGGTGCGGGATCAGGGCCGTGCGCGCGGCGGCCATGTACGCCTCCGCGCTGAACAGCAGGTCCTCGTAGTGCAGCCGTTCGACGAAGCGCAGCGCGCCGTCCTCCAGGAAGCCCCGGCGGTAGAGCTTGTTCGTCGACAGGGTGTCGTAGAGCAGATCGGGGTTCTCCTCCAGCGACGCGTACACGGCACTGCGCTGGTAGAGCCACGGGTACCAGGGCCGAACCCGGCCCTTCGCCCCCTTCGGCACGTCCAGGAAGACCCGGTCGCAGAGCCCGGAGACCAGGTCGGCGCCGGTCTCCTGCGCGGCGGAGAGGAGGTTGAGGCAGGCGTGCCGGTCCAGCAGGTCGTCGCTGTCGAGGAACATCACGTACCGGCCGTCCGACCGCTCGACGCCGACGTTGCGCGGGCGGCCGCAGCCCCCGGAGTTGACCGGCAGGTGCAGCGCGCGGACCCGGCCGGGATGCGCCGCGGCGAGCCGGTCGGCGGCCTCGCCGGTGCCGTCGGTGCTCGCGTCGTCGACGATCACGGTCTCGACACCGCCCAGCGACTGCGCCAGCGACGAGGCGACCGCCCGCGGCAGCCGGGCGGCGTCGTTGTAGGCGATCACCACCACGCTCACATCCGGGCGCACCCGCATGGGCATCCCCTTCCGCTCCTCCGGCGTGCCAGGGATTCCTTTCCATCAAGACGGCGGCAAGGGCCAACCCAGATCAAAAGCTGTCAATGCTTAGCATTACCCGACAGGTCGCGGCAGACCACCCCGGGAACGCCAAAGGCGCCCGGTTCGGGACCGGGCGCCTCTCATCCGCAGGAATTGATCATTCCCGAGCGGGACGGATGATCAGGACTTGGCATAGTCGGGGTATCCGTAACCCACGACTTCGGACTTGTCGCGGACCTTCTCCTTGACGGCGTTGTCGGTGTTGCCCTCGATCGTGGTGATCGTTCCGTTGCCGTTGTCCTTGACGACGAGGCCGACGTGGTCGATGCCGTCGATCCCGCCGCTGGACCCGTTCTGCCAGTCGAAGAACACGACCGCGCCGGGCTTGGCGATGTCGCCCCAGCGGCCGGTCTTCTCGAACCACGAGGCGTGCTGGACGGTGTAGGCGTCCCAGCCCATGTTCTTCACGCCCGTCTGCGCGCTGAGCCACGACACGAACATGTCGCACCACTCGGCGCCCCGGTAGTCGCCGACGGTCCCGCCGTCGCGCCGGGCGGTCACGGCGGCGTGCCGGGTGGAGGCGTACCAGTCGGCGTACTTGGTCGAGCCGTTGCGGCTCTCCCCCTCGCCGAGCTGCGACTTCGCCAGCTTGATCACGGTGGACGCGGCGACGGTGCGGGACGCCTTGCGGGCGGCGCGCTCGGTCCCGGCGCGCTCGGTCCCGGTGTGCTCGGACCTGCCCGTCACGGCGCCCTCGCGGTGCGCCGCGGCGGCGGCCTGCGCGGGGGTCTCGGCGGACGCGGTGTCCCCGGTCAGGGGGTTGAAGATCGCGAGCCCGACCGCCCCGGCCATCACACCCGCCACGGCGACGCCCACGGCCCGGTCCTCGGGGCTCATGCGGGCGAGCGCGGCGCGGGGGGCGGCGCCGGTCAGGCGCAGCGCGCTCAGTCGGGGGGCGATGCTCTTGGTAAGACGATCGAAACGACCGGTCATGCAGGGAATCTCCTTGTCTCCCATGACGCCTACCGGGTTAGCTGACGGATTCGGGCATGGAAGAGCCCTACGGCGCGCGGACGCGCCGATTCACCCCTGGAACCTTGGGTCCCCGGCTCCGTCCGGTCGGATGGACCTGGACGGACTCGGCCTCGCACCGCGGGTCGCGGTGCCGGATATTCGGATGTATCTCAGCGACTGATCTCGAGGGGGCGCGCATCGTGTGGCGCGCGTCGCGTGCGGATTCCGCTCAGCGACCCTCGGCCGCGCATGGAAGCGGCCGGCGTGCAACGCATGGAACGCGCTGCGTCATTCGTGCAAAAAGGTACCAACCTCCGACGGAAAAGCAAACCAGCCGCAAAAGGATCTTTTGCCTGCTCAATGCCGTTCCAACCCCCGTTCAACGGCCCCCCGCCGCCACCCCTTCCCGATCTTTCTCCGGGCCACCGCGAACCCTTACGGCATAGGGGATTCCCGGCACGGCACCGCGCCCCGGGAAAGGTAAAATGATCAAAAGGCGCCCGGCTCCGCCGTCCTTCACCGCGGCGGGCGCGCACGGCGGCGCAGATCACACGGGCGACACCGGACACCCGCCCATGTGTCCTACATCACTCCAGCTCAGGGCGGTCCTGACCTGCCGATGATCACTCCACGTGCAGGGCGAACATCGTGGTGTCGTCGGCCGCCCGGTCGTGCTCCATCCGCGCGAGGACCTCGTCCAGCGCCAGTTCCGGCCCCGCCGACGACTCCCGCAGAATTCCGGTGAGCCGCTCGATCCGCTCGTCGAGATCGGTGTCCCGGCGCTCCACCAGACCATCGGTGTAAAGGAACAGCAGATCCCCCGGCCGCAGTTCCGTGGAGATCGTCGTGTACTCCCAATCCGGCAGCGCGCCGAGCATCGGGTCGCGATAGACCTCCAGCGGCTCGGCGTGCCCGTCCCGCACCAGGATCGGCGGCAGATGCCCGGCGCACGTCCACTCCATGACCCGCCGGTCCGGCCGGTAATGGCCCACGATCGCGGTGCCCGTCGCCGGCGGGTCCATGCTGCCGACCAGCTCGTTCAGCCAGCCCACCAGCTGCCCCGCCGACTCCCCCGTGCACGACAGGCCGAGCAGCCCGTTCCGGCTGCGCGCCATCGACGCCGCCGCCGGGAGGCCGTGCCCCGCCGCGTCCCCGATCGCGACCAGCGCCCGCCCGTCCGGCATCGCCCGGGTGGCGAACCAGTCCCCGCCGATCCGCGCCGTGCTCTCCGCCGCCAGCGCCCGGATCGCCACCCGCAGCCCCGGCAGCCGCTCGACCTCCCCCTCGTCCGGCAGGATCGCCCGGCGCAGCGTCACCGCCACCTTGCGCTCCTGGGCCGTCCGCGCCTGCTGCTTGAGCATCTGCCGGCGCGTCTCCGCCAGCGCCCGCTCCACCCCGCGGCGGCGCGTGATGTCCTGCGAGACGATGTTGATCGACACCGGCAGCCCGGAGTCGTCCAGCACCGGTTCCGCGAACACCCACAGATGCCGCGGCGCGCCGTCCTTGCCGATCACCCGGTGCTCGGCCTCCACCGGCTCCCTCCGCGAGAACATCGTCTGGACGGCCTCCTCGACCAGCGGCAGGTCGTCGTCGGCGACCACCTTCGGCAGGTCGTGCGGCGCCGGCGGCACCTCGTCCGGCCCGAGGCCGTAGTTCGCCAGCATCTGCGGCGTCCAGTCCGCCTGCCCGGTGACCAGGTCCCACTCCCCGAACCCGATCAGCGCCAGCCGCTCCACCCGCTCCAGCCGCCGCGCGCTGCGGTCCTCACCGGAGTGGTACCGCCAGGTGAGGCACACCCCCGTCGGCACCTGGACGCACCGCACGCTCATCCGCGACGACCGCGACAGCCCGCCCTGCACGGTCGAGTACATGATCGAGTCGCGGTCCAGGGCCGTCCCGCCCTCCAGCACCGCGACGTAGTCCTCGAACAGCCCGCTGAGCGCCGCCCCCGGATCCGTCCGCAGCAGCCGCTGCCCCGCCAGGTCCTCGGCACCGCGCCCGAACAGGTCCCGGGCGGCCTCGTTCAGCTCGGCGTACAGGAAGTCCTGGACCTCGCCGTCCGGGCCGCGCACCGGCACCAGGTGCGCCGCGGAGTCCAGCGCCCCGTCCAGCAGTCCCCGCGCCACCGGATCCGCGGGCAGCCCCTCGATGAGCTCGGCGTCGCCCCCGGTGTCCTCGGCGGCCAGCCGGTGCAGCAGGTCCTCGGCCTCGGAGACCACGCCCCGCCGGTCGGTGTCCTCCGCGCGCGGCGGCCGCCGCCCGGCCACCACCGCGCCCTCGGCACCGACGCCGCCGCCCTGGACGACCATGGCCGCCGCCTCCGGCAGCTCCATCTCCAGGTCGCGGGCGAGCCAGATGAGATGCTGCAGCGCCTCGCCGGGCGGGACCCCCAGCCGCCGGGCCAGCATCACCCGCGCCTCGGCGAGCACCGCGCGGTCGTGCGCCGCCCCGCGCAGGCCCTCGAGGTCCGCCGCGTGTACTCCAGGCGGTCCCCACGTGCCGTCCGCTTCCGACACCCCAGTCCCCCGTTCGGCGTTTCATGCCTGGGAGAAAAAGCTACATACGTCGGCGAAGGTCCGTTCGCCACCATCTTCGTTACCAACCCGGATCTTTACCCGGCTTTTTCTTTTCGCCCCAATAGGACCGCTTTCACTGACCCTCCGGAAACGAACCCCTACCCACTCCTGTGACCTGGATCACAGCCCTGGTGAGCGCCGTCACGCACCCCGCCGCCGCCTCCGCGGACGTCCCCTCCGGATGCAGCGTCAGCAACGCGACGATCTTCCCGGCCACCACCCCGGTCGTGTGCAGCGCGGGCCGTCCGAGCCCCAGCTCCTCCGGCGCGGGCCGCCGGTCCGGCACGTCCTCGAACCCCGACCACCCCTGCTTGACCGCCCACGGCCCCGGCACCGCCCCCGCGATGCCGAAGACCTGATCGAACCCGTCCGCCCCCTTCTCCGCCATCCGCCCCAACTGCTCCAAAACGAACCGCCCCTCCGGCACCTCCAGCGCATACCGATAAACGCGCACCACATCGCCCGCACTGATCCCCGTGTACCCCCACCACCCGGGCATGTCCTGCGGCGGCGGCACCGTCTCCCGCAACCCGGCCCGCCGCACCATCCGCTCGACGATCTCCGCCCGCCCGCCGCGCTCCCACACCTCGTCCGCCGCCGCGTCATCGCTCGCCCGCAGCATCGCCGCGACCATCTCCCGGTCCCGGCCGTCGACCACCCGCCCCCGCAGGAAGTCGAGCGCGAGGAGCACCTTCACCACCGAGGCCGACCGGAACACCCCCGCCGGCCGCCGCTCCGCCACCGCACGCCCCGCCGCAAGATCAAAGACGGCCCACGAGGCCCGCACCCCCGCCGGCACCTCCACCGCCCAGAACCCGGTACGCACGACCCTCCAGACTGCGCTAGAGTAATCACGCCCGCTGAGGCGGGCACCGGGACGTAGCGCAGTTTGGCAGCGCACTTGACTGGGGGTCAAGGGGTCGTGGGTTCAAATCCCGCCGTCCCGACAGAGCTCAGAGGCCGGATCCGATCTTACGGACCCGGCCTTTGTCGCGTCCTGGGTGACCAACTGGGTGACTAAGCCACGGGATACACCGTGTGGTTGCTGCCGTCCCAGGCTTCCCGACCTCAGCTACGCGATGCCGGAAGATCGGCCGACCGCTCCGCTGGCTCCGTCGGCCCCCGCGGCTCCGCCAGCCACTGCGGAAGAGCGCCGACGGCCGCCAGGTGGCCTGGACCGCCGCCGGCGCTCTTCTCCCGACCAGCTGCCTGCGACGGGCTAAGGAAGCCTGCCGGGATCCCGCGGCCCTGCTAGCGAGAGATGGCGTGCTGTCGGAGCGTCCTGCTATCCCTATCTCTCATGACTGCCGCTTCCCCTGCTGGCCCGTGCGTTCCGTTCGCGAGCCTGGGCACCGCCGATCTGATCATTGACACCTGCTACGCCGGAGGAAGCAGCGGTCACGCGGGAGACGATCCCATCTCCAAGCTCATCCCCCGCGTGGGCAACCAGGGAGGCTTCAGGCACTGCGGCTCCCCTTTCCAGGGCACGGTGAAGCTCTCAGTCCTCTACACCACCGGCGGTGAGCTGGACTGGCCCGATCAGCTTGATCTGCAGACTGGCGTCTTCACCTACTTCGGAGACAACCGCACTCCCGGCCGCGAGCTGCACGAGACCTCCCGCGGGGGAAACCTGCTGTTGCGGGATGCCTTCGCCGCTGCTCATGGAACACCAGCCGAACGCGCCGAGGTCCCGCCGTTCCTGCTGTTTGAGAAGGCTCCGGAGCAGGGGCGCGCCGTCTACTTCCGCGGCCTGCTGGTCCCCGGCGGGCCAACCATGACCACCGACGACGAACTGGCGGCAGTCTGGCGATCGACGGGTGGGCGCCGGTTCCAGAACTATCGAGCCCGTTTCACCGTGCTGGACGAAGGCAAGGTGCCCCGCTCATGGATCACTCACGTTGTGAACGGCGGAGACCCCTTGATGGGAGACTGCCCGCCAGCGTGGCACGCATGGGTCACCAGCGGTGTATGCACGCCCCTGCTGGCACCATCCACGACCCTCATCAGGAAGACCGCCGATCAGCTTCCCGCTGCTCCGCAGGCGAAGGCCATGCTGGAGGCTATCCGCAAGCACTTTCAAAGCCACCCCCACGGTTTTGAGGCGTGCGCGGTGGCATTGTGGCGGCTTATCGCACCAGCGACTGGTCGCTGCGACGTCACCCGCCCTAGCAGGGACGGTGGACGTGATGCCATTGGCGAATACATCCTCGGCCCGCCTGCTGATCGCATCGCTATTGACTTCGCTCTTGAAGCTAAGTGCTACGCGGAAACCAACGGGGTAGGCGTCAAAGAGGTTTCACGCCTGATCTCGCGGCTAAGGCACCGCAACTTTGGCGTGTTCGTCACCACATCTTACTTCGCTCAGCAAGTCCAGCAGGAGGTGCGCGAAGATCAGCACCCCATCGCTCTGGTCTGCGGCAGAGATATTGCTGAAGCACTGCTCAACCACGGCTATAAAACCAGCAGTGACATTAAAGTATGGCTGGACAAGAACTTTCCTGTTTCCTGATGCGTCAGTCCGCAGATCGATCGAGGGGTTGCAGTAGCGGCTCGATCTTATCGCCAGGGCTTGCAACAACCCATCGTGCGCCCCACAGTTCAGCAGAGGGCCGCCCTGCGTGTTCGGGCAACGCTCGTGTGATCCTCAGTGAAATGAACTCGCCGAGTTTCGGCACCGGCACTTCCAGAGCCCGGGCGATCGCCGTGTGACTGCCGCCGTGCCCGAGGATGATGATGCCTTCTTGGCGCAGCGCAGGGCGAGCCCTGGTCATCTTCTTGTCCTCTCGGATGCGTGCCATGTAGTCAGCCTGCTGCGCAACGGTGCGGACGACCTCTCGCCGGATGAGCCGCCCCTGAACCAACCTGAACAACTGGTTCACGCGCTGCTGGCCGCTGGTTCCTTCAAGGATCTTGGCGCGAACCTGCGGATCGAGGTGGAGCAGTGTGTTTTCCCCCAGCGGCTCCTTGTGCCAGAGCCAGCGGACCAAGTGAAGGTTGCTTTGATTCAACCGATACTTGCTGTCACGGTTTCCCTTGCGGGTGACACCGCCGTTTTCGGTGAGCTTGGTGCGCGATGCCCGCAAGAGCCCGGCGCTCCAAGCGCTATCTTTGTCGTTGGCCCACACAACCAGGCAGATCTCATCCAGGGCTTCCGGCGGGATCATCCACCCACCGAGGTCTTTGGAGTACTTGCAGTCAACATCGGTGCCCGCAATACTGAAATCCATATCCCGGCCGTCGGCGAAGCCGAACTCTCGTTGCAGGTTTATTTCAATGAGCGTGCCAGCATGCGTTTTCTCGGTCTTGCAGAGTTGCTTGAAGTCGTATCGTCCGGTGCGTTCCCCGTCCAGCAATTGGTCAATGGTGGAGCGGATCACCTTCCCGAAGCGGTCACGAACGTTCTTGATCGAAAGAATCTCCTGCTCGACGCGCAACAGTTCGCTGTCGACGGAGGAGGGCTGAACATCGGACATGTCGAAGAGCATCGCGTGTGCCTCTGGGGGACCATGCCGTGAACGGCTAGCAGGACTTGGATCAAGATCCTAGGACACCTTGGCCGCTGGCGTGCAGATCCCACGACTGCGCTACCTGCCCGCAGGGTTTGGGCTGCTCCTGCAGCGCCTCTCCTGGCTCTGGTTGGCGCCTACGCGGGCGGGTCCATCCTCGGGAAGATGCGGTCCATGGCGATCGCACCGCTGTCGATCACGGGCCTGATCTGGAGCCGGTAGACCGTCTCCGTGACGCCTGTTCCGCTGTGCCCGCACAGGCGGGCGATGTCCTCGATGGCAACTCCGTGGTCCGACAGCAGCGACACAAAGCTGTGCCGCATCTCCCTGGGGGTCCACTCGCGCGCTGGCAGCCCGGCGGCGGCGACGATGCGCCGGAAGGCGCGCCGGACATTGTGCGAGTCCAGCGGTGTCCCGAGACGCGAAGCGAACACTAGGCCGTGTTCCTGCCACGCAGCGCCGGCGGCCTTCCGCGAGACGTCCTGGGCGGCGCGGTGCGCCCGGAGTGCCTCAACGCACCGCGCGGGAAGTGCCAGCGTTCGCCGGGACTTGCGGGTCTTGGTATCGCCGCCGGCTCGCACTGACCGCCACACCTTCACAGACGGCGGGATCGGTGGTTCCGCGTCCAGGGCTCCGTCCAAGTCCACGTGGTTCCACGTGAGCGCGCGAAGCTCCTCGGTACGCGCCCCAACCAGCAGCGAGAGGACGATGTAGGCATACAGCGGGGCACCCTCTGCGGCGTTGAGCACGGCTTCCGCTTGCGTGAACGTCAGCGCCTTTGAGGGGCGCCCCTGACGGCCGGTCGGGATGTCACACAGGGCCACTACGTTCCGCTTGACCTTGTCCTGCGCTTGAGCGCGCCGGACGGCGCGGTTGAGGATCGAGTGGAGCAGCCGCAGTGTCCGGGTGCTGAGCGCGGTCGCCTTCTCGGCTAGCCACTTGTCCACGTCTTCCGCGTTCAGTTCGCGAAGCTTCCGCGCGCCCAGCGCGGGGATGATGTGCTTCTCGGCAAGCGTGCGGTAGTTGGCCACTGTCTCGGCATCTCGCCCGTTGAGCCCGTACGTCAGCCAGTACCGGACCGCTTCGGCCACGGTGTAGTTGCCGGGTTCTGACGGCAAGCCGTCTGCGACGTCCCGGAGCTTCTCCTTGAGCTTGGCCAGTGCCTTGGTTTTTGATCGGTCACTTGCCTTGCGGACGATGCGCTTCCCGGCCGGGGTGTAGCCGACCGTCACGGACGCAATCCAGCGTTGCCGCTTGCTGTCCCAGTGAAGTCCCCCGTCGCCGCGCGGGCGGCGCTTCTTGTCGCTCACGCGGCCCGGGCCTCCCTCTCCAGCAGTTCGATGTACTCGACGATGGCGCTCGCTGGCACGAGGCGAACGCTGTGTTCCGTGACGGTCCTGATGCGGCCGGCGCGCACCAGCTCGTAGATGCGGCTGCGGCTGAACGGCCGGGCAGTTCGGAGATCTT
Source organism: Actinomadura montaniterrae (assembly GCF_008923365.1). Classification (GTDB taxonomy): domain Bacteria; phylum Actinomycetota; class Actinomycetes; order Streptosporangiales; family Streptosporangiaceae; genus Spirillospora; species Spirillospora montaniterrae. The sequence continues at coordinate 5,430 of NZ_WBMR01000210.1, read as the reverse complement.
GTAGAGGGGCTTGAGCGGCCAGCCCTCGGCCGGGCTGGGCGTCTTCGTGGCCATGTCGGTTGCCCTTCGGTGGTGATGATCGGTTGGAGCGGCGTCGGCGGTGTGCGTGGTGGCTGTGCGCCGTCGCTCTATGGGAGGGGCTGAAACATCTCCGCAAGTCCGCAAGTCCGCAGTTGGGTTCGTGACCTGCGGTGATGTGTGCGGAGATGGGTGTGGTGGTGCTCGGGCCATCTCCGCAATCGGGGGTCTATCTCCGCAGTGGTTGCGGACTTGCGGAGATAGGCAATGACCGGTGTTGGTGATCTCCGCATGTATGTCCGCAGGTGGGGGCGTGGTTTGCGGACTTGCGGACTTGCGGAGATGTTTCAGCGGGGTGCGGGCCGGGTCACTGCTCATGGTGTTCCACCCAGAAGACGTTGCGGTCGCCGCGGTCGTGCTTGCCGGCGCGGATGACGTAGTCGCCGCGCCACCGGCCTGCCTGCCCGGCGAGCATGCGGCCCAGGGCCATGGTGTTGGGCAGGCGGCCGGTGTGGGTGGTGATGAACTGCCCGTCCCACCGGTCGTGTTCTTCTATGCCGATCCGGTCGGGTTCGCCGGAGCGGCGCAGCTCGGCGGCGGTCATGCGCTGCGAGCCATGCAGGCTGTGCCAGCAGGCCATAAACGCGCGCCAGCGGGTCTCGTCTTCGTCGATGTCGCGGACCTGGGCCGCATTCGCCAGGAACCCGTCAATGCTGTGATGGTCCAGGAATCCGCCGAGGGCTTGCGCCCACGGGGTGAACTGCCGCATGGAGACGGTGGCGGCTCGCGGCGCGCCGTTCCGGGTCCAGTCCAGGACCAGCACCAGCAGGTGCCACAGCACGATGAGCTGATTGGCCGGGGAGGTGATCCATTGGTCCAGGTGCGGGATGCCGAAGCGGCTTTGGTCGCGTTGCTCGGGCCGGGGCATGTTCGGGTCGAGGTGCACGCGGACGGTGCGGGAGGCCATGTCTCCGCCGACTTGCAGGTTGTTGCCGGTGGCCATCCACAGCCGGTCGTTGACGGTGGCGATGGTGCGGGACGCGCCCAACTGCCGGTCCGACCACACCCCGGCGGTGACCAGCAGCGCGAGGGTGGCGGAGTCGATGACGGTGCCCTCGGCGAGGTTGTCCCACACCACCACCCCGACCTGTTCGGCCAGCACCGCGGTGATGGACTTGCGCAGCTCTTCTTCGGTGTATGCCCAGGGGATGACGCGCTGGCCGTAGAGCATGCCGGGACCGCCGGTCAAGATGCTCTTGCCGGAGGCGGGCATAGTCGCGTCGATCAACGCGAACGGTGTCAGCGACCGGGTGAAGTGCCGCAAGATCGGCGTCACCAGCAGCGCTACATAGTTGGCGCGGTCGGCGGGGCTCTTCCACGGGAAGTCGCGCAAGAACTCGTTGAGCAGGAAGTCACGGGCGCGCGCGACCTGTTCGGCGGTGGGCTCGTCCGGGACGGGCGGCAGGGTGACCTTGGCGGCCAGGTAGAGGCCGGTGGCGGGGTCGTAGCCGGGGTGCTGCAACAGGGTGCCGTCGCGGCGCAGAACCGGCGCGCCGATCACGCCACGCAAAGGGGCCAGGTCGGGCCAGGTCTTTCCGGCCAACACCGCTGACAGGATCGTCGGCGGCGGGGTGATCTCCTCCTCGAAGGTCTCGGTTCCGCCGTTGCCGTTGCGGCGGGACCGGACCCGGTAGACGTAGGCGTGTTCGGCCAGCAGCCCGGCCAAGGTCGCGGGGGTAACCGGGCTGGCGGTGACCGGCAGCGGGGAGTCCTCATCGGCGGCCGGGGACGTCTGCCCGCCCGACACGGTCTCCATGTGGACCAGGGACCCGGCGGAGACGTAGGTGTCGGGCAGGCGGCCGGCGGCCAGGGCGGCTTTGAGGACGCGGATGGTTTCCGGGCCGGACCCGGCTTCCAGGCGCGGCATCGATGGCGAGTCGGATGGGCTCATGCGGGGACCTTCCGTGGTCGGTTGGCGCCAGCGCGGAACCCGGACCGGATGGTGCGTCGGGAGCCGGTCTCGGGCAGGCCGGTGCGCAGCGCGGCGGCCAGTAGCAGGCGTTCGGTGTCCTCGGCGTCCAGCGCACCTCCGGCCACCAGCTGGCCGAGGGCGACGGCGGCGCCGTACAAGGTGGCGTTGCGACGGCCCTGCGAGGCGGCGGCCAGGGCGTGCAGGCTGGCGTTGACGGCCTTGTCCAGGTAGGCGCCGCGGTTGCCGGTGGCCAGCCGCATCGTGACCGGTTCTTGCGGCGGCAGCGGGGTCGGTTGGAGCCGTTCGGCGAGCCAGCCGGGCAGCGGTGCCGGGGCAATGGTGTGGATCGGTTCGTAGGTGCCGGTGCCGTCGGGCAGGTTCACGAAGGAGCCGGGGCCGACGACGTATCCGCCGTCGCCGCGGGTGTCGACCTTCCAGCCCAGCCCGTTGCCGTGCTCGCCTCCGGTGTTGGTCAGCCGGATGTCGTCGGGGGCGGTGAAGTACAGGTGGAACCCGCCGCGGCGGGTGCGTACCTGGAAGGTCTCCAGCGGCATTGCCTCGCCTGCCTGTTCGCACACCAGGGCGAAGACGTCTGCGCCGTCGTTGACGCCGGGGACGGCCCACCGGCCAGGCGGGCGTTCGCCGGGCTTGGGCACGTCCAGGTCGATTACCAGCAGGGCGGACGGTCCGCAGGCGATCCCGATGTTGTAGGGGCGGTGCGCCCACATGCGTCGGATGGCGGCGGGGTCGGTGGTGGCGACGTGCTTCCAGCGCAGCCCGCGGGGCGGGACCTTGTCACCGATGGCCAGCGGGAAGACGTGCCAGCCGCGGGCGGCGGCGGCCAGTGCGTAGCGCGCCAGCACGGTGGCGGCAGGCGGTGACGGTGCGGGGCCGGTCATGCCGCGATGTCCTGCACGAACGGGGCGCCCTGATGACCTGGCGCAGAGTGGTGGGCAGGGTCAGCCAAGGCCAGCTCGGCGCACGTCTTGTGGCAGGGGTTGCCGTCGTCGTCGCGGCAGAATGCGCCGCGCCCGCACAGCACGCACGGCAGCCGCCTGCCGCCCCAGTGCTTGCGGTCGTGCCAGTCCAGGCCGGTGCGGGGGCGGGTCATGCTGCGCTCCCCTGGCAGAGCGTCCGGGCGGCGGGGCGTCCGGCGGCCGGTCCGGCGGCGAGGTGGGTGGCGAGGGCGGTGCCGATGTGGCGGGTGTAGGCGGGCGGGATGGCCTCGCGGAGTTCGTCGCGGGTCATCCAGGCGATGCCCATCGCCTTGCGGGCTTGGGCGACGCCGGAGAAGTTCCCGACGACGTGCATGCGGTGGCCGGGGCGGGGCGGGCGGCCGAGCTTGACCAGCGGTTCGGTGTGCGGCCGGTGCGCTGGCTGGGTGATGCCGGGCCAGTTCCCGAACTCGAACAGCCGCTCGCGGTAGACGCCCAGGCCGGTGAACATGCAGCCGCACAGCTCGACCGGGTTGCGCAGTGGGGCGCCGGGGACGTTCTCGATCACATGCGGCAGGCCCGATGCCTGCATCCCGGCGCGCACGCCGGGGATCAGGTCGGGGTGCTCGCGGCCCTGGATTCGCTGGGCGAGGGTGTGCGCCTGGCACGGTGGCCCACCTGCCAGCACATCGAAGCCAGCGATGAACGCGCGATCGGCGAGCACGTCCAGCGCGTCGGCCTGGATGAACTCGAAGGGGTAGCGGCGCTGGGGGGCCTTGTCGACCCCGACGACGTCGAACCCGGCGAGGTAGAAGCCCATGCTGGCGCCGCCTGCCTTGCAGCACAGGTCCAGCAGCCGCAGCCCGTTCCACGGCCGGGCGGGCAGCACGAACGGCGTCCGGATCATGCGGCGTCCCCGGGCAGGATGATGATCCCCTCGGGGGTGAGCACGAACTCGTGGCCGTTGTCGCAGGTCCACAGGTCGCCGGGGTGCTCGGGGGCGTAGGTGGCCCAGCTGGTGTTCAGCGACGCGCAGTAAGGGCAGTCGGGGCCGTCCAGCACGGGCCAGTACTGGGTGGGGATGCACCAGTCGGCGTTGCAGCCGCGGCACTCCCACAGCAGGACCGGGGTTCCGTCGTGCATGTCGGTGGCGTGGCCGGTCCAGGTCACGGCGGTGCAGGTGCGGCAGGTGGGGCAGTCGGGCGGGGTGAGGATGGGCCAGTTGGCGGCGGGCGGGAAGATCGGCGCGTGGTGGGGCATGATGGTGGTGCCTTCCTTGTGGCGGTCTCCGTTGGGGGCCGTGATCGGTTGGAGGGATGGCCCTCGGCGGCGTGCTTGGTGGCTGTGCGCCGAGGGCCGCTCTGCGTCCGGAACCGATCGGCCCGGGTGCGGGGATGGGTCAGGTGACCTGTCCGGGCGGGGCGCCGGTCGGCCGGTCGCCGGGGTGGTCGTGCGGGGTGTGGTCGAGTAGGTAGAGGTCGAGGTAGCGGCGGGCGTCGGCGCCGCGCCGGTTGGGGTAGGCGGCGGAGATCTCGCCGACCTGGCAGCGGCCTTCGGACAGGGCAGGCAGGAGCCAGGCGAGCAGCTCGGCGACCTGGCGGGCGTCGTCGCCGTCGCCGTCGCCGGACAGGCGGACCTTGACGACGCGGACGCGCGGCGGCGTGCGGCGGGGGCTCATCGGTCTTCCAGGCGCCGGGGGTGGGTGGCGTGGTCAGCGGCGCGGCGGTCGCGTTTGCGTTGGCGTTCCTTGGCCATCTCGGAGCGGACGGACAGCACGGTGCGGTGGGCGGTGCGGGAGCCGAGGCGTTGGGTGCGTCCGGTGCCGGCGCAGCGGTTGCAGGGGCCGAATCGGCGGCGGGTGCTGCCGGTCTTGCGGCCGGTGCCGCCGCAGCGGCGGCAGGGTCGGAAGGGGTAGGTGTAGACGCTGGCGGCCCAGATCACGGCGGCGGCCATGGCCAGCAGGGTCAGGGTGACCATCTGGGGTTCTCCTTCGGGGGTGTTAGGGCTTCCAGCGGCCGACCACGTGGGGCTTGGCCCACGAGATGTACTTGCGGCGGTCGATGACGATGTCGCCGTTGGGCATGAGGACGACCTCGTCTTCGCGGATGTTGTCGTCGGAGAAGTGGTCGGCCACCAGTGCTTTGATCTGCCGTTGGGTCATGCGGGGCTTGCCGTCGGCGCGGGCCTGCGGGGTGGGCTGGGGCTGTTGGTGGGCCTGCTGGTAGCCGTCTTCGAGCCCGATGGCCATGGCTTCGGCGAACGCCTCTTTCCAGACCTGGCAGGCGAACCGGGTGCAGTCGGTGTCCTTGCAGGTGCGGTAGTCGTGTGCGGGCCTGCCCTGCCGCGCCGTGCCCTTGGCCGGCGTGCCCTTCGGCGCCGCGGCCTTGGTCGAGGGCTTGGATGCTCCCGCGGGCTTGCCGCCGGCGGCCTTGCGGCGGGCCGCGGCGGCGGCCTTGCGGCGCACGGCCTGCCGCCGCTTGCGCTCGGCGGCCTCCCGGCGGGCGG
>NZ_WBMR01000021.1 GCF_008923365.1 Actinomadura montaniterrae | reverse complement strand
CGTCCGGCGCGCCGGTCCAGCCGCAGACCGACGAGAAGGACCCGTCGCCGCCCGCGACGACCGCGCCGCCGTCGCCCGCGCCGACCACCCCGAAGCCGCCGGCGCGGCCGGGCGTGCTCGTGGTGAACCCGGGCACGGTCGAGATGTACGGCACGAAGACCGCGCAGGTCAGCCTGTCCGCCCGGAACGGCCCGGTGACCTGGACGGCGATGACGTCGAACGGTGAGCTGGTGCTGTCGCAGATGCAGGGCGGGGTCGCCAAGGGCGGTACGGCGCGCGTGACGGTCACGCTGCGGACCGCGCTCATCGGGCTGCCCGGCCAGGGCACGCTGACCTTCACCGACTCCGAGGGCGCCGCCCACACGGTCACCGTGAAGTGGGGCGCCTCGCTGCTGTGACGCGCAGGCCCGGGCCGCGGCGGGGGTCAGCCCGCAGCGGGGTGGTCCTCGCCGGCGAGGTGGTCCCTGATCGTCTCGAGGTGCTCACCCAGCGCCGCCTGCACGCGGGCCTCCATCGCCCGCGCGATCAGCGGGTCGACGACCATCTTCACCAGCGGCCGCATCCGCCGCACCACGGCGGCGACCTCGGTGACCTCCTCGCCGCCCGGCTGGTCCTCCAGCCGGGCGAAGACGTGCTCCTGGACGAGCCCGACGAACCGGCCCGCGATCACGTCCACGTCGCCGCGGATCTTCTCGGCGATGTCGAGCACGGCGTCCAGCGGGATGCCCGCCGCGACCAGCTCGGCGCCGACGTGCAGGAGCCGAGGACTCGGCACGCGGAACGTGTCGCCGTCGGGCTCGATGAGGCCGAGCGCGACGGTCCGCTCCCGCATCCGCTCGCGCTCGGCCTCGTCCAGGCCGGTGCCGAAGATCGCGACGAGCTCGTCGTAGCCGACGGTGCCGGGGATCTCGTCCGACCACGGGTCGGTGAGCACCTTCTCCAGGCCGAGGACGTCGCCGACGTCCCTGCCGGTCTCCCACGCCGTCAGCAGGTCCTTGATGACCGCGAACGTGTAGCCGCGGCCGAGGAGCTGGCCGATCAGCCGCAGCCGGGCCAGGTGGGAGTCGTCGTACAGGCCGACCCGGCCGGCGAGGCGCGGCGGCGGCAGCAGCCCCCGGTCCTGGTAGGCGCGGATGTTGCGCACGGTGCTCCCGGCGGCGCGCGCCAGGTCGTCGATTCGGTACTCGGCCATGCCCCGCCTGCCGGTTGCGTCCATCTTGACCGCCGCGATCTTACTCCGCCATCATTGTGACATTGATCAATGAGACATAGAGGGGGAGTCCATGACGGACCCCGGCGGACCCCTGGACATCGAGGAGACCCTCCTCGGCGGACCCCTGCGCTACACCCGCAAGGACGTCGAGGCCCTCTCCGGCGTCCCCGACGCGTACGCGCGCCGCATCTGGCAGGCCCTGGGCTTCCCCATCCCGCCCGACGACGAGGTCGCCTTCACCGACGGCGACGTCACCGCCCTCCGCGAGATCAACGAGGTGCTCGGGCACGACCTCGTCGACGAGGACACCGTCCTGCAGCTCGTCCGCGCCGTCGGCCAGACGATGGGGCGGCTCGCGAGCTGGCTCGGCGACGTCTGGCTGCAGCGCCTCAGCGTGCTGCCCGCCGACCAGCCCGTCACGCCCGACCTGGTCACCGCCGCCCTCGCCGCCACCGAGGAGCTGCGGCCCGCGTTCGAGCGGCTGCTGCTGCACGGCTGGCGCCGCCAGCTCACCGCCGCCGGGATGCGCGCCGCCGCCGTCACGGCCGCCGCGCCGTCCGACCCCGCCGCCGGCCTCGCCCACCTCGCGGTCGGGTTCGCCGACGTCGTGTCCTTCACCCGGCTCAGCCGCAGCCTCGACGCCGACGCGCTCGCCGCGTTCGTCGAGCGGTTCGAGTCCGCGGCGGCCGAGATCGTCGCGGACCTCGGCGGGCGCGTCGTCAAGACGCTCGGCGACGAGGTCCTCTTCGTCGCGACCGACCCGTCCGCCGCCGCCGAGATCGGGCTGCGCGTCGCGGAGCGCTTCAACACCGACCCCGAGTTCCCCAAGGTCCGCGTCGGCCTCGCGTACGGCGAGGTCATCCAGCGGCTCGGCGACGTCTTCGGCACGCCCGTCAACCTCGCCGCCCGCCTCACCGCGACCGCCTACCCCGGCACCGTCCTGGTCGACGGCGAGCTGGCGTCCGCGCTGCCGACCGGCGGCCGCTTCGACGTCTCGTCGCTCCGCCCGCGCCCGCTGCAAGGCCTGGGGAGGGTCCGGCCGCGGCTTCTGCGCCGCGCCCCTGGCGACCGGCGCTGACCGTCCGTAGCCTTCAGGCTGATGTTCGACGTCGTGATCCGGGGCGGGACGGTGCTGGACGGCACCGGCGGCCCGGCACGCCGCGCCGACGTCGGCGTCTCCGCCGGACGGATCGCCGCCGTAGACGTCTTGGCGCGCGCGCAGGCGGTCACCGAGATCGACGCCACGGGCCGGTACGTGATGCCGGGCTTCATCGACGCCCACGTCCACGGTGACGCCGCCTTCTTCGACCCGGACGCGCAGGAGGCGGCGCTCCGGCAGGGCGTCACCACGTTCGTGCTGGGCCAGGACGGCGTGTCCTACGCGCCCGCGAGCGCGGAGACGCTCCGGTTCGTCACCCGGTACTTCGCGCCCGTCAACGGGACGCACCCCGGGCTGGACGGCGCGGTGTCGGTGGCGGAGTTGCTGGACGGCTACGACCGGCGCACGGCCCTCAACACCGCCTACCTGCTCCCGCACGGGACGATCCGGCACAGCGCGATGGGGACGGCGCGGCGGGCCCCGGACGCGGCGGAGCTGGCGGCCATGCGCGCGCAAGTGGAGCGCGGACTGAGCGAGGGCGCGGCCGGGTTGTCCACAGGCCTGGAGTACGTGCCGGGCTCCTACGCAGGGGGCGACGAGATCGCCGCGCTGTGCGAACCCGTCGGCGCGGCAGGACTCCCCTACGTCACCCACATGCGCGGCTACGAGGCCGATGCCGCGCGCGCTTTGGCGGAGGTGCTGGAGATCGCGCGGGCCGGACGCGTCGCCCCGCACGTGTCGCACCTCCACGGGCCGGGGGACGCCCTGGCCCGACTCGTCGGCGACGCGCGCGCCGAAGGCGTCGACCTGACCTTCGACAGCTACCCCTACCTGCGCGGATGCAGCACGCTGACGCTCGTCGCGCTGCCGCCGTGGCTGCCGCTCGCCGACCTGGACGCGGCGCTGGACGCGCTGGCGGACCCGGCCGTCCGGGCCCGGCTGGAGCGCGACTGGTTCCCGCGGCGCGCGGACGTCTGGCCGCGGATCACGCTGTCGCACGTCCCCGCCGCCGACCTGCGCTGGGCCGAGGGCATGACCCTGCCCGACGCGGCCGAGCGCGCGGGCCGCGGGCTCGGGGCGTTCTGCTGCGATCTCCTCGTGGCGACCCGGCTGGAGGCGGGGTGCGTGTTCGCGCAGCCGCCGTCCGCCGTCGAGGAGTCGGTGCGGACGCTGCTGCGGCACCCCGCGCAGATGGCCGGCTCCGACGCCGTCTACCAGGGCGGGCACCCGCATCCGCGCGGCTGGGGCGCGTTCGCCCGGCTGCTCGGCCGGTACGTCCGCGAGCTGGGCGACTGGACGTGGGAAGAGGCCGCCGCGCACCTCGCCGGGCGCGCCGCCGCGCGGTTCCGGCTCGCCGACCGGGGCCGCGTCGAGGCGGGGCACGCCGCCGACCTCGTCGTGCTGGACCCGGGCACGGTCACCGACCGCGCCACCTACGAGCGGCCGCGCGTGCCGGCGGAGGGCGTCGAGCACGTCCTGGTCAACGGGGTCCCCGTGCTGACCGGCGGCGTCCTCGACCCGGCGGCCCGCCCCGGCCGGGCCCTGAGGCCGCGCTGATGACGGCGCCGGGTCGCCGTATCCTCGTCTGGCCCGGTGCCGCCGTCCACGAGAAGAGCTGATGGACTCCTCCCTCTACGTCCTGGTGGAGGACCTGCGCGGCGTGGACGCCGCGCGGATCCTGGCCCACGGGGTCACCTCGATCACGGTCGGCGCGGCCTACCATCGCGCCCGCGACGTGACGCCCCACGGCCGTTCCCGCGTCACGTTCCGCCACGACGGCGTCCATTTCCCGCTGGACGGCCACTTCGATGGGATCCGGCTCGTCCCGCCTGTGCGTGAGGGCGCGGACGAGGAGCCGCTGCGCGCGCTTCGGGAGGAGACGCGCGCGCTCGGCGTCCCCCTGCACGGGTGGGGCGTGTTCCTGCACAACACCACGCTCGGCCTGGCGTTCCCGGACGTCACGCAGGAGAACTGCTTCGGCGACCGCGCCGCGCCCGCCGACCTCTGCCCGTCCCACCCGGACGTCCGCGCCTACGCCGTCGCCCTAGGCCGCGCCATCGCCCGGCAAGGAATGGACTCCGTCGTCGCCGAATCCCTGCACTTCGGGACGTTCGGCCACGGCTACCACCACGAACGCTCGTTCGTGGACCTCGGCCCGGCCGCCGAGTTCGCCCTCGGACTCTGCTTCTGCGAGCACTGCCGCCGCCGCGTCCCGGGCGCCGACGAGGCCCGCGACGCCGCCGCCCGGCTCGCGGCGTCCGTGCTGGACGGAGGCCCGCCCGCCGAGCAGATCCCGGACGTCCTCGTCGAGTTCGCCCGCGCGCGCACGCCGGTCGTCACGTCCCTGGCCGCCGAGGTCGCCGACACCGTTGCGGCGGCGGGCTCCCGGCTCACGTTCATCGACCTGACCGGCGCCATGAAGGGCTACGCGGACGGCCTCCCCACCGGCGCCCCGGCCGCCGCCGACGCCTGGCAACTGGGCATCGACCCGGTCTCGCTGGCGCGGACCGTCCCGTCCTATGCCGTCCTCTGCTATGCCCGGGACGCCGGACGGATCGCCGAGGACGTCGCCGCCTACCGCACCGCGCTGGGCCCGGACACCGGACTCCGCGCCGTCCTCCGCCCCGGGCACCCCGACACGGCGTCCGCGGAACACCTGGCGGCCAAGGCCGAAGCGGCCCGCACGGCGGGCGCCGACACGATCGACTACTACCAGTACGGCCTGGCCACCCTCGCCGACCTGGCCCGCATCCCTTGAGTCGTGGCGTGGACGCCCTCAGCGAGCGGCGTCGAGGTTGGCGGTGACGCGGTGCAGCGTCTCGCGGAGAGCGAGGAGTTCTTGGAGGTCCAGGCCCGTCGCCTCCAGGATCCGGGCCGGGACCTCCGCCGCGCGCGTCCTGAGCGCGGCGCCCTGGCCGGTGAGGTGCACCGACACCGAGCGCTCGTCCTCGCGGCTGCGGCGCCGCTCCACCAGGCCCGCCGCCTCCAGCCGCTTGAGCAGCGGCGACAGCGTCCCCGAGTCGAGCCGCAGGCGCTCGCCCAGCCGCTTGACCGTCGGGCCGTCCGCCTCCCACAGCGCGAGCATCACCAGGTACTGCGGGTACGTCAGCCCGAGGCCGCTCAGCTCCGTCCGGTAGAGCGCGTCGAACGCCCGGGACGTGGTGTGCAGCGCGAAGCAGACCTGGTGGTCGAGCCGCATCAGGTCGCCGTCGGGAATCCCGGTCATGCCCGCCAGTCTACGTTTGCGCCCATTGAGTTGTCCGCAACCGGATCTCCCGCGGCCGTCCGGCTGCGGTCAGCGGGCCTCCAGCCGGGGGTCAGGCGGCCTCCAGCCGGGGGTCAGCGGGCCTCCAGCCGGGGGTCAGCGGGCCTCCAGCCGGGGTCAGCGGGCCTCCAGCCGGGGCGGCAGCTCGAACGCCGCGAAGACCCGAGCGTCCTGGAAGACGACGTTGCGGGCCAGCCCCTCGGGCCGCACCGTGAAGACCTGCAGCGTGTGGAGCACGTAACCGCCGTCGTCGTCCCGGTGGTAGGCGGCGACGGCCGGCTGCGCGTTCGCCGCCGTCCGCACCATCCGCCACTCGGTCGCGCGCATCGCGAAGAGCCGCTCCATGAACCGGCCGTAGGCGTCCCTGCCGAGGTACCAGAGCGGGACGGGCGGCATCTCCAGCACCGCGTCGTCCGTCAGCAGCGCGACGAGCCCCGCCACGTCGGCGGCCTCGAATGCCCGGACGTAGCGGTCCACGACCGCGTCGACCGCGCCGTCGTCCGGCTCGGCGACGTCGTCCTCCACCGGGGACGCGCCCTCCAGCCCGGCCCGGGCCCGCTGCAGTGCGCTGTTCACCGCCGCCGGGGTCGCCCCCAGCAGCTCCGCGACCTCCGCCGCCGGGAACTCCAGCACGTCGCGGAGGATCAGCACCGCCCGCTGCTTCGGCGGCAGCGCCTGCATCGCCGCGATCAGCGCCAGCCGCAGGCTCCCCCGCCGGACGGCCCGCTCCGCCGGATCGCCGAGCAGCGCGTCCGGGAACGGCTGGAGCCACGGCACGTCCAGCGACGGCGCGAGCGGCGCGTGCGGGTCGTCGCTCGGGCCGCCGAGACCGGACGGCAGCGGCCGCCGCGACCGGCCCTCCAGTGCCGTCAGGCACGCGTTCGTCGCGATCCGGTACAGCCACGTCCGCACGGACGCCCGCCCCGGGTCGTAGCGCTCGCGGGCCCGCCACGCGCGCAGCATCGTCTCCTGGACCAGGTCCTCGGCCTCGTGGACGGCGCCGAGCATCCGGTAGCAGTGCACCAGGAGTTCGCGCCGGTAGGGCTCCACGCGGGCGGCGAAGTCCTCGTCCATCAGCCGGACGCCGGCGGGTCGGCGAAGATGCCCTTGAGCAGCCCGGTGGCCTGGCCGACCTCGATGAGGTAGCCGTCGGGGTCGCGCATGTAGCAGCGGATCTCGGCCTTGCGGTCCAGCGGTTCGGTGAGGAACTCGACGCCCTTGGCGGTGGCGTCCGCATAGAAGGCGTTGATGTCCGCCACCCGGACGTTGAGGAAAGTCGACACGGGATCGCCCGGCGAGGGCGGCGTAAGGACGATGTCAGGCTTGTCCGGTGTCGGTCCGCCGCCCGGGTTCATGATGATCCAGCTGTTCGCCACCTTCACGGTGGCGGGGTTCTCCTCCAGGATCACCTCCCCGCCCAGGACGTTCACATAGAAGTCCCTGGAGGCGGCGACGTCCCGGACGGTCAGGAAGTGCGTCAGCACCAGCCCTTCGGCCGGCGCGGGGAAACCACCTTGGCCGGGCATCCCGGCTCCCTTCTCTCGTCGCGCTACACCCGGTACGGGGCCCAGCGGTTCGGGTCCTCCTCCAGCGAGCCGCGGTCCCAGTCGCCGAGGTCCGCTGCGGCCTCGTAGGTGCTCTGCAAGAACGCGAACAGCGTCCGGTCGGGGTCGTCGGCCGTGGCCACCGCCTCGTACGGCAGCAGGAACTGCCCATTCTCGCGGCTGTAGAACGCCGCGTCCGGCATAACGGGACGATCCGCGAACCCCTCCGGCTCCGGGTAGGCGTAGGCGTAGAAGGCGCCCTCGTCGAGGCCGGGCCAGAACCCGCAGCTGCTCAGCTCCCGCGAGTAGCCCTCGACCATCACCCAGTCCCCGCAGTTCGGCGCGCCGCCCGGATGCCGGGGCGCCTCGCGCCCGGAGAACCGGGTGCAGGCGAGGTCCATGGCGCCCCAGAAGAAGTGCACCGGGCTCACCTTGCCGACGAAATGGGACCGGAACTCGCCGAGCACCCGGTTCGCCTGCAGCAGCTGCCGCCAGAACAGGTGCGCCGCCTCCGCGTCGTAGGACGCGTGCTGGTGGTCGTCGGCGAACGGGATCGACGGCTCCACCTCGTTCGGCCGCGCCTGGATCGTCGTCTCGATCCCGAGCCCGACGAGGTGGTCCATCGTCTCGGCGTAGAAGTCGGCGACCGGCTTCGGCTCCAGGGCCACCTGGCGCTCCTCGCCGCTGCTGGAGCGCAGGCGCAGCACGTCCGAGACGAAGTCGAACTCCATGTCGAACGCGCCGGCCGCGTAGGGGATCGCCGAGGTGGTGAGGCCGCGCGGGCTCACGTACAGCGTGACCTGCCACCAGTGGTTGACCAGCGGCGCGTGCGCCATGCGGATCTTCCCGACGATCTGCGTCCACATGTGCAGGGTGTCCCGCGTGCCGGTCCAGTCCGCGACGCGCAGCCGCGGCCACGCCCCCTGCCTGTGCTCCCCCACTGGCGTCCCCCTCGCGCGCACGCCTCCGCGGGCGCTGGGGGACGGCCCGCCTCCTACGGTCGCCGTCCTACCCCGCGTCCCCCCGGGCAACCGTCGGGACGGGCGGGCGGCGTCTGCCGTGGTGCCGTGCGTACTGTGGTGCCGTGCGCTACGAGGTGACGGAGGCCGACACCGCGACCGCGCTGGGCAGCGGCGACGTCCCGGTGCTCGGTACCCCGCGGGTGATCGCGTGGATGGAGGCGGCGACCGTCCGGGCCGCCGCGCCGCTCCTGGCCGCGGGGCAGACGACGGTGGGCGTCGCGATCCGCGTCGAGCACCTGCGCGCCACGCCCGTCGGCGGGACGGTGGACGTCACCGCCGAGGCGCCGGACGGCGCGTCCGGCCGCCGCCTCACCTTCGCGGTGCGGGCCGTCGACGGTGCCGGGACGGTCGTCGCGGCGGGCGAGATCGACCGCGCGATCGTGGACCGCGCCCGGTTCGCCGACGCGGCCGGAAGGCTCCCGAGAACATGACCAACCGGTCAGGCGCCCGGTCCGGGCCGGTCAGACGCCCGGCCCGAGGCGCGGCGCGGAACGTGAGGCGAGCCGGGCCGGTCAGGCGCCCCGGGCGGCCGGGACCGCGGTGATCTCGATCCCGCCGTCGGAGGCGCCGACGGCCGCCGTGGCGCCCTCGTCCAGCTCTCCGCGCAGCAGCATCATCGACAGCCGGTTGTCGACCTCCCGCTGGATGGTGCGGCGCAGGGGGCGCGCGCCGAACTCCGGCTTGTAGCCGCGCTCCACCAGCAGGTCCTTGGCCGCGTCGGACACGTCCAGGCCGACGTCCTGGCCGCGCAGCCGCTGCCGCGTCCCGGAGAGCAGCAGGTCGACGATCCGCCGCAGCTCCGGCCTGCCGAGCCGGTCGAACACCACGATCTCGTCGATCCGGTTCAGCAGCTCGGGCCGCAGCGTCCGCTCGACCAGGGCCATCACCTGCGCTTCGAGGTCCGCCGCGGGCTCCTCCGGCTGCGAAAGGATCATCTCGGCGCCGATGTTGCTGGTCATGATGACGATGGTGTTGCTGAAATCGACGGTGCGGCCCTGCCCGTCGGTGAGCCGCCCGTCGTCCAGGATCTGCAGCAGGACGTTCATCACGTCGGCGTGCGCCTTCTCGATCTCGTCGAACAGCACCACGCTGTGCGGGCGGCGCCGGACCGCCTCGGTGAGCTGCCCGGCCTCCTCGTAGCCGACGTATCCGGGCGGGGAGCCGACGAGCCGGGAGACGGTGTGCTTGTCCTGGAACTCGCTCATGTCGATGCGGACCATGTGGTCGTCTCCGCCGAACAGCGTCCCGGCCAGCGCGCGCGCCAGTTCTGTCTTGCCGACGCCGGTCGGCCCGAGGAAGAGGAAGCCGCCGATCGGCCGGTCCGGGTCCGACAGCCCCGCGCGCCCCCGCTGGACGGCCTCGGCGACCGCCTGGACGGCCCGGTCCTGCCCGATGACCCGTTCGTGCAGGTGCCGGCCGAGGTTGAGGATGCGGTCGCGCTCCTCCTCGGTGAGCGTCTGCACGGGGATGCCGGTGCTGCGCGAGACGACCTCGGCGATGTCGGTGGCCATCACCTGCGGGGCGGTGTCCTCGTGGTGCCGGGCGGCCTCGATCTCCGGTCGCAGTTCGTCGATCTCGGCGGCCAGCTCCTTGGCCCGGTCGAACTGCTCGGCCCGGACGGCCTGGTCCTTGTCGCGGTGCAGCGCGTCCAGCCGCTCCTCCAGAACGCGGGCGCCCTGGTCGGGGGCCTGCGCGCGCAGCCGGACCCGGGCGCCGGCCTGGTCCATCAGGTCGATCGCCTTGTCCGGCAGGAACCGGTCGCTGACGTAGCGGTCGGACATCGTCGCGGCGGCGTCGATCGCCTCGTCGGTGATCTTCACCTGGTGGTGCGCCTCGTAGGCGTCCCGCAGCCCCGCGAGGATCTCCACCGTCTGCTCGACGGTCGGCTCGGACACCAGCACCGGCTGGAAGCGGCGCTCCAGCGCGGCGTCCTTCTCGATGTTCCGGCGGTACTCGTCGATCGTGGTGGCCGCGACGACGTGCAGCTCGCCGCGGGCGAGCGCGGGCTTGAGGATGTTCGCCGCGTCCATCCCGCCCTCGGCGGAGCCGGCGCCGACGAGGGTGTGCACCTCGTCGATGAAGATCACCAGCTCGTCGGAGTGCTCCCGGATCTCGTCGATGACCTTCTTGATCCGCTCCTCGAACTCGCCCCGGTACTTCGAGCCCGCGACCATGCCGGTGAGGTCGAGCGCGACGACCCGCTTGCCCTTGAGCGTCGCGGGCACGCTCCCGTTGACGATCCGCTGCGCGATGCCCTCGACGATCGCGGTCTTGCCGACGCCGGGCTCGCCGATCAGGCACGGGTTGTTCTTGGTGCGCCGGGACAGCACCTCGACGGCCTGCTCGATCTCCTCCTCGCGGCCGACCACCGGGTCGATGTCGCCCTCGCGGGCCTCCTCGGTGAGGTCGCGGCCGTACTCGTCGAGGGTCGGCGTGGCGCCGGACGCCCGCGCGCCCGCCGAGGGGCCCGCGCCCGTCCGGGCCGTGCCGTCGCCCGCCATCGCGTCCTGGAACCCGTCGGCGGTGACGCCCTGCGACTCCATCAGCCGGGCCGCGGGCGACGCCGGGTTGGCCATCAGCGCGAGCAGCAGGTGCTCGGGGCCGATGTACGACGAGCCGAGCGCGCGCGACAGGCGCTGCGAGTCGAGGATCGCCCGCTTCGCGGCCGGCGACAGGGTACTGGGCGCCCCGCCGGGCGTGCCCCGGGAGGCCGTCTCGGAGACCTGCTTGACGATCCCGTCGGGGTCGGCGCCCGCCGCGCGCAGCAGGGACCGTCCGGGGTCGGCGCTCGCCCCGGCCGCGAGCAGGTCGAGGACGTCGAGGTCGGGCGCCCCGCGGTCGGCGGCGAGCTGGACGGCCGAGGACAGCATCGCCCGCGCGGGCTCGCTCAGCAGCCTGCCGACGTCGACCCGCTGGACGCCGGGCCGCGCCGGGGGCCAGCTCTCCTGCCCGCCGAACACCCGCCCGGCGAGCAGGTCGAAGCCGCGGAACGGGTCGTCGAAGAAGGATCCGAAAGGCGAGGACACGCTGACCCCCAAGGCGTCATGGACATTCGTCCACAAGGAGGTCACCTCGCCCCGGCTGCACTAATCCCAGCGAATCCCCAAAATCGGGTGACCAGGGAGCCGTGCCGCGGCCTTCAGCCGAGCCGGGACCGGGTGCGGCGCAGCAGCCGGAGCAGGCAGCCGCCGGCGGCCAGCGCGGACGCGAAGGCGGCGGGCGCGGCGGCGAGCAGCCACAGGCCCGTCCGCCACGTGCCCTGGAGCAGGTAGGCCACCGCGAACAGCAGCAGGACGAACGTCAGGGTCGTGAGCAGTCCCGCCGCCAGGGCCGCGGCGATGATCAGCACGGTGCGGGCGAGGGCCCGGCCCACGGCCGCCCTCCGGGCCCGCGGCCTGCGCGCGGAGGCGTGCGGGCGCGACGCGGGCGGCGCTCCCAGCGTTCCCGGCATTCCTCGCGTTCCCCGTGTTCCCGGCGGGCGGGGCGGCGCCAGGTCCGCGACGGCGGCGGCCGGCCCGGCGGCGGCCCGCGCGCGCAGTCCCCGGCGCTCCCCTCGGTATCGGGCTCCCGGTGCCGTGTTCCGCTGCGGCTCGCTGCTCATCGTCTTTCTTCGTCGTGTCGATGTCGACCGTCGAGTCTTCCAGGGAGGCCGCGCCGGGCCGGCGACCCGCGGGGAGCGCGGCGATTCCCGGCGGGCGGCGCAAGCGCCGCAAAAAGCCCCGTTTCCGGGTGCCGGAATTCCGGTCTTTCCCGGGAAAGCGTCCGAAACGGGAGAAATGAATGACGGGCCTCCCGCCGGGTATGGAGCAGCCACCATGGGCCTGACCGTGCAGAGCCGGGCCGACCCGGTGCACACCGATCTGGTCGTCGTCACGCTGACCGGCGAGGTGGACGTGGCCACCGCCGGCCGCCTGCGCGACCACCTCGCCGCGCTGATCGCCCGCGGCGCGCGCCACCTCGTGCTGGACTTCTCCGGCGTCGCGTTCATCGACTCCAGCGGGCTCAGCGTCGTCGCCGGGATCCACCGGCTGCTGTGCTCGCCCGAGCACACCGGCCCCGGCTCCGCGCAGGACGGCGCCCACGAGGACGGCTCCCGCGAGAACGGCGGCGCGCCGGGGACGCTCGCCCTGGCCGCGGTGAACCTGCGGATCCGCGAGGTCCTGCGCACCACCGGGTTCACCCGGTTCGTGCCGATCTACTCGACGGTGGAGCCGGCGGTCGCCGTGCACCGGACCACGGTCCCGCCCGACGGTTCCTGACCCGGCGCGCTCACCCGGACGGCGGGACGCCGGTGCCACCGCCGGGCGGCGGCGGGGCGGCCAGCGCGTCGTCCAGGGTCGGATGGACCGGAAGCCGCCGGTCGACGTGCGTGACCTGCAGCACGTACAGCACCTCGCCGCTCAGCGGCCCGGCCAGCACGGCGCTGCCGCCGCGGCCCTCGGCGGCCAGGTAGAAGCGCAGCAGCAGGCTGAGGCCCGCCGAGTCCAGGAACCGCAGGCCGCTGAGGTCCAGCACGACGTGCTCGCCGTGCTCGCGGCGCAGCGCCCGCATCCGCTGCTCGGCGTGCTGGACGGTGTCCACGCCGAGCTCCCCGGCCAGCACGATCACGGCCCGGCCGGCCACGGCGCGGCCCGTCACGGCGCACTCGGCCATCCGCCGCCTCCAGGTCCTCGGGAGCGCCGTCGCCGCAGGCCGGACGGCTGTTCCGGACGGTCCGGGGCGACGCTTCGGGTGGAATGTCCGCGAAGCGTACTCGCTGCGCGACGGCGGCGGGCCGGTCAGCGGGCGAAGTACGCGCGGACGGTGGTGCCGCCCGCCCCGGTGTGCACGCGGACGAGGTCGGCGAGCCGGTTGACCAGCAGCAGGCCCCGCCCGCCGGGCTCGTCGGGCGGCACGGGACGGCGCCCCGCGAGCGGGTCGGCCAGGTGCCCGCCGTCGCGGACCTCGACGATCACGTGCGCGCCGTCGTCCCAGACGGCGAGGACGCCCGCGCCGCCGCCGTGCCGGACCGAGTTGGCGGTCAGCTCGCCGACCGCCAGCTCGACGCTCATGGCGCGCCGCTCCGGCATGCCCGCCCCCGCGGCGCACCGGACGGCGAACGCCCTGGACGCCTCCAGCGAGCCGAGGTCGAACGGCACCCGCCCGGCGGACTCCGGAGGCGCGGGCAGGGGCACGTTGTGGGCGGCGACCACCGCCTCGGGCGCGTAGCGGTCGCTGGCGCGCGTCCCGGCGGCGTCGATCAGGACGGGATGGGTGCGGGCCGCCTCGTCCAGCACGCGCCGGTCCAGCCCGCCGGCGTCGTACGGGCACAGGATCGTCGCGGCGCGGCCGGCGAACGCCGGGTTGATCAGCGCCTCGTGCTGCGCGCACGCGGGGTACTCGGCGGCGCTGCGGGACGGCCATACCGGCTCGCCGACGATCCGGACCCGCCGCCCCGGATGGCGGTCGGCGAACGCGCGCAGGACGCCGGCGATGATCCGTCCGGGGTTGCGGCCCGCCCGGGTCATGTCGGCCCAGTGCACGCGCCGGGCGCCGGACCCGAGGCGGCCGGCCACGGCGTCGCGCAGCGGCCCGAGCCGCCAGGCGGGCACCGCGACCGCGACGGGCTCGCCCGCCGCGACGCCCTCGGCCACGAACGGGACCGTCCCCGCCAGGTACTCGGCCCGCCCCCGGTAGAACAGCGCCGGGTGCCGGAAGGGGCCGCCCGCCGCGTCCGGGTGCGTCCCGCTCATGGCCGTACCTCTGGCTGTGCTTCGCGTCGAATGGTCCACCGGGCCTGGTGCCCGCGAGCACGGGCCACGGCACCCGCAGGATACGGCGCCCCGGCAGGGCCCCTGGATCAGTGCAGGCTGAGCGGGGTCTCGGAGTTCACGCGGGTCAGCTTCTCGGGGTTGCGGACGTAGTAGAGGCCGGTGATGCGGCCGCCCTCCACGCGGGCCGCCATGACGCCGTCGAGCTCCCCGTCCAGCCGCAGGACGAGTGCCGGGCCGCCGTTGACGAGGGTGGGCTCGGTGGTGATCAAGGCCTTGGTCTTGCCGGTGCCGCCGACGATGTACCGGGCGACCTTCGACGCCCCGACGACCGGCCGCGGCCCGGCCTGCTTGATGCCGCCGCCGTCGCCGATCAGCACGATGTCGGGCGCGAGGACGTCCAGCAGGCCCTGCAGGTCGCCGGTGTCGAGCGCGCGCTTGAACGAGTCCAGTACCGCCTGGGTCTCCCCGGCGGAGACCGTCTCGCGGGGGCGGCGGGCGTCGACGTGCCTGCGCGCGCGGTAGGCGATCTGCCGGACGGCCGCGGGGCTCTTGCCGACCGCGGCCGCGATCTCCTCGTAGCCGACGTCGAACGCCTCGCGCAGCACGAACACGGCGCGCTCGGTCGGCGACAGCGTCTCCAGGACGAGCATCAGCGCCATCGACATGCTCTCGGCGAGGACGGCGTCCTCGGCCACGTCCGGCGCGGTGAGCAGCGGTTCCGGCAGCCAGGGGCCGACGTAGGACTCCTTGCGGCGGGTCATCGCGCGGAGCCGGTTGAGCGCCTGCCGGGTCGTGATCCGGACGAGGTAGGCGCGCGCGTCCTGCACCTGGCGGAGGTCCACCGTGACCCACCGCAGCCACGTCTCCTGGAGGACGTCCTCGGCGTCGGCCGCGGAGCCGAGCATCTCGTAGGCGACGGTGAAGAGCAGGTTGCGGTGGGCGACGAAGGCCTCGGTCGCCGGGTCGGTGGCCGGGTCGGTGGCGTGGTCGTCGGTCATGTCCTCGTCCCTGTCCTGTGCCGGATCCGCCGGCCCGTCACTTCGATCCGGGGAGCCCGGTCGCGCCGATGCCGGTGCGGGCGCTGAACCGGGCGCCGCGCACGACCCCTTCCTTGGTCATCGCGGCGGCCCGTCCGGCGAGGAAGCGGCGGCGTGGGCTGTCGTCGCGGTGCGAGGGCTGGATGACGCCGTCCCGGCGGCCGAGGCTGATGCACGTGGCGACGTAGTCCACCGAGTACGGCTTGAGCGGGCGGCCCTGGATCATCCGGGCCACCGTGTCGGCGGCGTGCGCGCCCTGCGGTTCCGCCGTCTGGCAGGACATGCGCGACCCGGGGACGGCGGCGCAGTCGCCGGCGACGACGATCCGCGGGTCGCCGGTGCTGCGCAGGTACTCGTCCACGAGGGCGCGGCCCCGCTCGTCGACCTCCAGGCCGCTGCGCGCGGCGAGGTCGGGGACCGCGCCGATGACGGCCCACAGGGCGAGGTCCGAGGCGAGCCGTCCGCCCGAGCCGAGCAGCACCTCGCCGTCGTCCCGCACTTCCGTCACCGTGTCGTCCAGCACCGTCACATTCAACCGTTCCAGGCCGGTCCGCACGCGCGCGCGGGCCTTCGCCGAGAGGGACGCCGCGAAGTCCCGCCCGACGAGCCGCACCGTGAGGCCGGGCCGGGCGTGGGCGATCTCGGCGGCGGTCTCGATGCCGGTCGGCCCGGCGCCGACGACGGTCACCGCGGCGCCCGCGGGCAGGGCGGCCAGCGCCGCGCGGGCCTGCCCCGCCCCCTCCCACGTCCCGACCGGGACGGTCCCGGGCAGCGGCGCGAGCGTGCTCCCGACGGCGAGGACCAGGTAGTTGAAGTCCAGGGTCTCGCCGCCGTCGAGCATCACGCACCCGTCGCCGATCTTCTCGACGGCGGCCTGCCGGGTGCGGATCCCGGCGCGGAGCATCTCCGCCAGCGGGGTCGCGGCCCGGCCCGTCCCGGCGATCCGCTGGTGCAGCCGCACCCGCTCGACGAACTCGGGCCGCGGGTTCACCACGGTGATCTCCGCGCCGGGCGCCTTTTTCGCCAGCCGGTTCGCCGCGAGGGTCCCGGCGTATCCCGCGCCTGCCACGATCACCTTCATGTCCGCCTCCTCCGTCTGGATGGGTCTGCCCACAAGACACCGCGGAGGCCGCGCGCATAACAGCGCCGCAGGTAACGTGCGTCACACCGCGGCGGGCGCGGGTTGCGCGCGGCGCTGGGAGAGCGCCCGGTCGAGGAGCGCGGCGGGCACGACGGCGGCGGCGAGGGCCGCGCCGATCCAGGTGACGGCGGTGACGCCCGCGCCGGCGTCCAGCGCGACGCCGGCGAGCGCCGGGACGAGGCTGATGCCGAGCTGGAACGCCGAGACGGTGGTGGCGCCCGCGAGCGTCGGCGCGCGTCCGGCGATGGCGAACACCCGCCCGTAGATCGCCGGGTTCAGCACGAACCCCGCGACCCCGAGGAGCAGGACGAGGGGGACGACGGCCCACGCGTGCCGGGCGAGGAGCGCGAGCAGGACCGAGCACGCGAGGATCCCCGCGGCCCCGGCGAGGAGCGCGTGCGTGGGCCGCCGGTCGGCGATCCGGCCGCCCGCCGACAGCCCGGCGAACGCGCCGGCGCCGAACAGCGCGAGGATTCCGGGGACCCACACCGCCGGGACGCCGGTGACGCCGGTCAGCAGCGGCGCGAGGTAGTTGAAGGAGATCATGTAGGCGGCGGTGCTGAGCAGCGTGGCGGCGTACACGACCCACAGCTGCGGCCGCCGCATGGCGCCGAGCTCGCGCCGCACGCTGGGCTCCTCGCCCGCGCTCGTCGCGGGCACCGCGGTCAGGCTCAGGACGGCGCCGAGGGCGGTCAGCGCGGCGACGCCCCAGAACCCGCCCCGCCATCCGGTGAAGTGGCTGAGCAGCGCGCCCGCCGGGCCGCCCGCGATCATCGCGAGGCTGAGCCCCGACACGACGACGCCGGAGGCCCGCGCGGTGCGGTCGGGGGAGACGAGGCCGACGGCGGTGACCGCGGCGACCGCCCAGTACCCCGCGTAGGCGAGGCCGCAGACGAAGCGGCAGCCCAGCAGCACCGTGTAACTGCTGGTCAGCAGCCCCGCCGCGACCGCGACCGCGAACACGGCCTGGGTGGCGACGAGCGTGGTGCGGCGCGGCCAGCGCAGCGTCAGGATCGCGAACGGCGGCCCGCCGATCACGACGCCGAGCGCGAACGCCGAGATCAGCGCTCCGGCGGACGGCAGGCCGACGCCGAGGTCGGCGGCGATGTCCGGCAGGACCCCGGCGAGCAGGAACTCGGCGCTGCCCATAGCGAACAGGCTGAACGCGAGCAGGTACACCCCGAGCGGCAGCCTTCCCCGGGACGGCGCCGACCTCATCGGGTCCCACCGCCCACTGCGCCGAGGGCGGCACGGCGCCGCGCGACGGCCCCGGCGACGTCCTCCTCCAGCAGGTCGCTGTTCATGGCGAACGCGGCGGCGGAGCCCATCCCGGCGGCGGTGACGACCTGGGCGCGCGGGTCGGCGACGTTCCCCGCCGCCCAGACGCCCGCCACGCTGGTGCGTCCGGTGCGGTCGGTGACGACCCATCCGCTGCCGTCCTTCGCGCAGCCGAGCCCCGTCAGCAGGCCGTCGTTCGGGACCATGCGGGGGAAGAGGAACGCGGCGTCGCGGGGGACGACCCGGCCGTCCGCGAGCGCGACGCCCCGCAGCCGGTCCCCGTCGACGGCCAGGTGCTCGATCCGGCCTTCGACGATGCGCAGCCCGCGCGCCTCCAGCCGTTCGCGGTCCTCCGCAGTCAGGTCGAGGGTGTGGGCGAAGAAGGCGACGTCGTCGCTCCACCCGCGCAGGAGCAGCGCCTGATGCACCGCGCCGGGGCTGGTGCCGAGGACGGCGAGCGGCCGGTCGCGGACCTCGAACGCGTGGCAGTACGGGCAGTGCAGCAGGTCCTTGCCCCACCGTTCGCGCACGCCGGGGATGTCGGGCAGCTCGTCGCGGAGCCCGGTCGCGACGAGGACGCGGCGGGCGGTGAGCACCGGCCCGCCGTCCAGGCGCACGTGGAAGCCGGGCTCGATGTGCTCGACCCGTCCGCGGATCAGCCCGACGCCGTACCGGGCGACCTCGGCCCGGCCGAGGTCCAGCAGCGTCGCCGGGGGCAGCCCGTCGCGGGTCAGGAAGCCGTGCATGTGCGCCGCGGGCGCGTTGCGCGGCTCGCCGGCGTCGATCACCGCCACCCTGCGGCGGGCGCGCCCGAGCAGCAGGGCCGCGTTCAGCCCGGGCGCTCCGGCGCCGATCACCACCACGTCGTGGGCCCCGTCGCCGGCGGCGCTCCGCACGCCGCCGGGCTGGTCGTTCGTCGTCTCGTCCACGGCGATCACCTCCGCCGCCGATGCTCCGGCCCGGGGCGACGGACCGACAACATCTGTTGCCGTTTCCGGGACGCGGGCGGTGGAATGGGGAGATGACCGAGCACTCCCCGGCGGCCCCGGCCGGCGCGATCGCCGACACGCTGGCGCAGGTCGGCCCCCGTCTCAAGCGCGTCCGGACCCGGCGCGGCGTGAGCCTCGCGGCGCTGTCCGAGGCCACCGGCATCTCCAAGAGCACGCTTTCCAGGCTGGAGACGGGCCAGCGCCGCCCGAGCCTCGAACTGCTGCTGCCCATAGCGCAGGCCCACCAGGTGCCGCTGGACGAGCTGGTCGGGGCGCCGCAGGTCGGCGACCCGCGCGTGCGCGCCAAGCCCGTCGTCCGCAACGGCCGCACGGTGATCCCGCTGACCCCGCACCCCGGCCCGATCCAGGCGTGGAAGTCGATCATCCCGGCTGACCAGAACACCCCCGACCCGTGTACCCACGAGGGCTACGAGTGGCTGTACGTGCTGTCCGGGCGGCTGCGGCTCGTCCTCGCCGACCACGACCTCGTCATGGGCCCGGGCGAGGCCGCCGAGTTCGACACCCGCCTGCCGCACTGGTTCGGCCCCGCCGGCGACTCACCCGTGGAGGTGCTCAACCTGTTCGGCCGGCAGGGGGAGCGCGTCCACATCCGCGCCCGGCCGCGCCCCCGCGGCGCCGCCCGGTGACGGCTCCGGCGCCGGGGGCGCCGACGCGGCGATCGCGGCGACCATTGCGCGGGCCTTCACCAGGATCTCGGCGAACTCCTCCTCCGGGTCGGACAGCGCGACGATCGCGCCGCCCACGTTGAAGGACGCGCCGCCGCCGGGCACCGCGACGATCGTCCGGTTGACGACGCTGAGCTCGCACGCGCCGCTGAGGGAGAACCAGCCGAGCGCGCCGGAGTAGACGCCGCGGGCCCGGCCCTCCAGCCGGTCGATGATCTCCATCGTCCGGACCTTCGGCGCCCCCGTCATCGACCCCGGCGGGAACGCCGCGCGCACGCACCCGACCGCCGTCACCCCGTCGCGGAGCCTGCCCTCGACCGTGGACACCAGGTGGTGGACGGGCGCGAACGACTCGACGTCGAACAGCCGCGGCACCCGGACGGAACCGACGGCGCACACCGTGTTCAGGTCGTTGCGGACGAGGTCGACGATCATGAGGTTCTCGGCGCGGTCCTTCTCGCTGCCCGCCAGCTCGCGGCGCAGGTCCGCGTCCCGTTCCGGGGTGGCGCCGCGCGGCCGGGTGCCCTTGATCGGCTTCGACCGCACCAGCCCGCCGGCGCCGACCGCCAGGAACTGCTCCGGCGAGGCGCTGAGCACCGCGACGCCGGGGAAGTCCAGCAGCGCGCCGTACGGGACGGGGCTCACCCGCCGGAGGTGCGCGAACGTGGCGGCGGGGTCGATCGCGGCGCGGGCGGTCGCCGTGTTGGACAGGCAGATCTCGTACGACTCGCCGTCGCGGATCTCGTCGAGGCACTCGCCGATCAGGGCGAGGTAGGCGTCCCTGTCGTGGTGCAGCTCGACGGGCGGTTTCGCCGCGCCGTCGCCGGTCAGCGGCCTGATGGGGGCCGCCGGCCCGGACGGCAGGCCGCGGACGAGTCCGGCGGTGGCGGCGAACCACGCGTCCACCTCGGGGTCGTCGGCCCGGCGGCTGAGGCGCAGCAGGTAGGACTCGCCTTCCGCGTGGTCGATGACGAGGGCCCGGTCGGCGAACACCATCGCGGCGTCCGGGGTGGGCGAGGCGTGCGCGGCGGCGCCCCCCGTCTCCGCCTTCAGCTCGTAGCCGAGGTAGCCGACGTACCCCAGGCGGAACCCGAACGGCAGATCGTCGTCGTCGGGCAGCGCCCGCCGCGTCACCTCCCGTTCCAGGTAGTCGAAGAACGAGCCGGCCGCCTGCTCCGCCACCGTCCCGTGCTTGTCCACCCGGACGCGCCGCTCCCCGACCCGGTACGTCACCAGCTCGCCGAGCGGTCCGGCGCCGTCGCCCATCATCGTGAACCGGGACGTCCCCTCGGCGTGCGTGCCGCTGTCCAGCCAGAACGCGCCCGGCCGCCCCGCGAACACCGTCCGGTAGGCCGCCTCGGGGTCGGGCGCCGCCGCGAGCCGGTGGACGCGCAGCCGGTACGGCCCGGCGTCGTGGTGGGCGCGCGTCAGGTCGCGGAAGTTGGCCAGCAGCTCGCGGCCGTGGCCGGTGCAGATGGACTCGGGATGGAACTGGATGCCCCAGATCGGCGCCGACCGGTGCCGCACCCCCATCAGCACGCCGTCGTCGGACCACGCGACGGCCTCCAGCTCGCCGGGCAGCGCGGTGACGGCCAGCGAGTGGTACCGGACGACGGGCATCGGCGACGGCAGCCCCGCGAAGAGGCCCTCACCGGTGTGGACGACCTCGGACACCCGCCCGTGCACGGGCTCGGGCGCGTGCTCGACCTTCCCGCCGAGCCGGTGGCAGATCCCCTGGTGCCCCAGGCAGACGCCGAGCAGCGGCAGCGACCACTCGTCGATCACGCGGGCGCCGATGCCGACGTCGCGGGCGCGGTCGGGACGTCCCGGCCCGGGGGAGATCACCACGTTGTCGAAGTCGGCGGCCGACAGCCCCGACCAGTCGGCATCGTTGCGGACGACCGTCGGCGGCCGCCCGTTCACCTCGCCGAGCAGCTGGTACAGGTTGAAGGTGAACGAGTCGTAGTTGTCGATCAGAAGTGTCCGCATCGGCGACCGCTCCCGGGCGTCGTCATGGATCGCCCAGGCGCACGGCGGCCGTGTCGGGCCGCTCCCCGGTGGTGCTCCACCCTAGGCGCCAGTCACGGCCCGCCCACACTGTAACCGCAGGCGGCGCCCGGCGGCCGGGTCGGCCGGGGGGCGCACGGGGTCAGGCCGGTTGGAGGCCGCGGAGGGTGCGGTCCAGGACGGCGCCGACCTCGGCCCGCGCGGCGGCCTGGTCGTCGGCGCGCGCGATGACGAGGCTCGCCTCGATGATCATCGCGACGATCAGCCGGGCCAGCACCTCCGGCGGCTGCCGGTCCAGCTCGCCGGCGCCCATCGCCCGCTCGAGCCATTCGGTGAGCAGCCGCAGCCCGTGCCGTTCGGCGAGGTCGTTCCAGGCGTCGGCGCCGAGCACGATCGGGCCCTCGACGAGCACGAGCCGCTGGAAGTCGCTGTCGACGCAGGTGTCGAGGAACGCGGCGAGTCCGTCGCGGATCTGCGCCAGCGGCCCGCCGGCCGCCGGGCGGTCCAGCTGCTGGCGGATCAGCCGCTCGGCCAGTTCCGCGCCGACCTGCTCGACCACGGCCCCGAACAGCGCGGCCTTGTCGCGGAAGTGGTGGTAGAGCGCGCCGCGGGTGACGCGGGCCGCGGCGACGACGTCCTCGGTGCCGGTGGCGGCATACCCGCGCTCGGCGAACAGCGCGCGGGCGGCGCCCAGCAGTGCGGCACGAGTGTCGGCGGCATGCTCCGCGCGTCGAGACGGCGTCATACGGCGAACCTATAGTCAGCTTCTCGGTCGTGGACGGCCGGGCTTTCGGCTCGGTCGTCCACACCTCGTTGCGCTCCCCAGCGCGGCCGGCTGCCGCGCTGCGGTCGCATCACCCTTCCCCTGAACAGGGGTCGGGTCGGGCATGCTGACAAATGCCCACGCCGTACGCGCCCGTTGGCGGACGTTCACGGCGGCGATGTGGTCTGCGGGGCCAGCGAGCCCGCACCGACGACAGCAGAAATGGTCCCGGTCGGGACGGTTTCCTCGTGCGACGTGCCCGCAGCGCGGGCATCGCTGCGAGGTGTAGGCGGGATCGACTTGCAGGACCGGCACCCCCGCCCGCTCGGCCTTGTAGGCGATGTAGGTGCCGAGCTGGTGGAACGGCCAGGTGGAGAGCGTGACCCGCTGGTGCCGCCTAAGCCGTACCCGGCCGCGGATACCGCTCAGTTCTTCGAGAGCGATCCCGCGTCCGGTGCGTTGGGCATCGGCCACGATCTGCTTGGCGATCTTGTGATTGATGTTCGCGGCGTGCCGCCCCTCGCGGGCCTTGCGCCGCGTCAGGCGGCGGGCAGCCGAGCGGGACCCGGCGGCCTTCTTCCTCTGCAGTTCGGCACGCCGCCGCGCCTGCGCCCGCCGGTACCTGCTCAAGTCCCTGCCCTGGTAGTTGGCGCCGTCGCAGGTGGTGGCCAGGTTCACGATCCCCCGGTCGACACCGATCCAGTCGACCGGGTCGGTGTTGAGCGGGGCCGCGTCGACCTCGCAGGTGGCGTACAGGAACCACATGCCGTCCCGGTGCACCAGGTCCGATTCGCCCTTGCGATGCTCGGCCAGGACCTTCAGCTGCGACGGCCTGCCGGTGAACGCGATCCTCTGCATCCGGCCGTGGACGGTCCAAATCGACACGGTGCCCGCATCCATCTGCCAGCTGAGACACCGATCATCGAACGGCTGAGCCGCATCGAGCCGGAACGCGACGGGCTTGGACTCGGCCTTACGCCGCCGTTTGGAGTTCTCGCCGCCCAGCAGCCCGGCGGCGATCTGGCTGCGCAGCGTGGTGTAGGCATCGGCGGTCTTGCGGATCACGTGCAACGCCGGCTGCGCCGACAGCCCGGCTGCCTTCAACTCGGCATAGACGAGCTTTTGCAGCCCGGCCCGCGAGAACATTTTCTTCTCGTACGCCTGGCCCGATATCCGGTTGGCCAACGCGTTGCAGGTGCGCAAGGTCGCGTGCAGTGCCGCCGCCTGCTCGGGCGTCGGTAGCAGCTTCATCTGCACCACCAGCTTCATGGTCGACACCTTAAACCGCTTATGGCAGGCCCCGGCCGCAAAATCGGAATCTGGCCCGGGCATTCGTCAGGCTTGTGGCGTTGCTCATGCCATTCATGCGCATTTGCTCCTCGTCTTCAAACGCCGGGCCTGCTCGTGCGCCACCCGCCCGAGGACGCCCTGTCCTCAGCGATTCATTCCGGCCCTGAAGGATCGGGATCCCTTGCCGGAAGCCTGTTGACATACAGCTACCATGTTTCATACTCGCTGTATGGAGCATCGTCTGGAGGCCGGGACGGCCCGGCGCACGGACGACACCCGCGGAACGGGGAGGCGCACATGGGACTGCCCATGCGGCTGGCGGTCAAGATCGGAACCCACCTGGTGCGGCAGAAGCTCCGCGGCACCGCGAAGTTCCCCATGATCATGGAGCTGGAACCGCTGTTCGCCTGCAACCTCAAGTGCGCCGGCTGCGGCAAGATCCAGCAGCCCGCGTCGCTGCTCAAGCAGCGGATGCCGGTCGAGCAGGCGGTCGCCGCCGTCGAGGAGTGCGGCGCGCCGATGGTGTCGATCGCCGGCGGCGAGCCGCTCATGCACCCGCAGATCGACCGGATCGTCGTCGAGCTGCTGCGGCGCCGCAAGTTCGTCGTCCTGTGCACCAACGCGGTGCTGCTGCGCAAGCACCTGCACCGCTTCCGCCCGCACCGCGACTTCGCGTGGATGGTGCACATCGACGGGCTGAAGGAGCGCCACGACGAGTCCGTCAGCAAGGACGGCGTCTTCGACCAGGCCGTGGACGCGATCCGGGCCGCCAAGGCCGCCGGGTTCGCCGTCTACACGAACTCGACCTTCTTCAACACCGACACGCCCGAGACCATCCGGGAGACCCTCGACTACCTCAACGACGAGCTCGGCGTCGACCGGATGGAGATCGCGCCGGGCTACGCCTACGAGAAGGCCCCCGACCAGGACCGGTTCCTCGGCGTCCAGCAGACCCGCGCGCTGTTCGCCGCGGCGTTCGCGGGCGGCCGGCGGCGGCGCTGGCGGCTCAACCACTCCCCGCTCTACCTCGACTTCCTCGAAGGCAAGCGCGAGTTCGCCTGCACGCCGTGGGGCGTCCCGTCGTACTCGCTGCTCGGCTGGCAGAAGCCCTGCTACCTGCTCGCCGACGGTTACGCCGCCACGTGGAAGGAACTGCTGGAGACCACCGACTGGGACGCCTACGGGCGGGGCCGCGACCCGCGCTGCGACAACTGCATGGCCCACTGCGGCTACGAGCCCACCGCCGTCCTCGCCACCACCCAGTCCCTCCGCGAGAGCCTCCGCGCGCTGGCCGGCTGACGTGCCGCGTCCTGTCAGCCCTCCTTGATGAGCATCTCCGGGCGTCCCATGGCCAGCAGCCACGGGGGCAGGATGACGACGCACAGGAGCGGCAGCAGCTTGATGTCGGTGACGACGGCGACGGCCATGAACAGGCTCAGCCAGCCCTGCCGGGTCAGGGCGACGAGGAGGCCGAGCACCCCGGAGCTGATCGCCAGGGACACCGGGACGGCGCCGACCAGCCGGTTGGCGAGCAGCCCGATCGCGAGGCCGGTGAACACCGCCGGGAAGATCCTTCCGCCGCGGAACCCGCACGCCGCGGCGACCAGCAGCGCGGCGAGCTTCACCACGATGATCAGCAGCAGCCCGCCGGTCGAGTGGGACGACGCGTGCGCGGTGAGCGTCTTCATCTCGTCCAGGCCCTTGAACAGGGTGATCCGGCCGCCGATCGCGCCGAGCACCCCGAGCAGCGCGCCGCCCGCCGTGATCGCGACCACCGGGCCGGGCAGCCGGTGGAACGCGGCGTGGACGTGCGGGAACGCGTACACCAGCAGCAGGCCGAGCGCGCACGCGGCGAGGGCGATGACCGAGCCGCTGGCGAGGTCCGCGAACTCGAAGCGGCGGTAGCCGGGGACGTCCACGGTCAGCATCGGCGCGGCGAGCGCGACGGTGGTGAGCGCCCCGGCGCCGGCGGCGACGAGCGGCGCGAACAGGCGGTCCCACAGCGGCGTGCCGGGCTTGCCCAGCGCCGTCTCCGACAGGATGAGCGCGGCGGCGACGGGCGTCCCGAACAGGGCGCCGATCGTCCCGGCCGCCGCGAGGCCGACCCACGCCTCGCGCGGCACGGCGGGCAGCAGCCGCGTGCCGAGCGCGAACGCCAGCGCGATGTTGACGGCGGTGATCGGGTTCTCCGGGCCGAGGCTGACGCCGCCGGCGAGCGTCAGCACGGTGGCGAGCAGCAGGCTAGGGACGACGGGTGCGGGGATCGGCGGCGCGACCAGGCCCTCGGTGGCGGGGTCGGGCCCGGCGCGTCCCGGGACCTTCGCGACGGTGAGCCCGACCGCGACGCCCGCCAGGGTGAGGATCAGGAACGTCCACCAGGCGGGCTCCCCGCCGATGCCGAGGGCGTGCGGCAGCCGGTCCCAGACGGCCTTCTGCAGCACCTCCGCGACGGTGCTGACGCCGAGCAGGAGCAGGCTCGATCCGATGCCGATCAGCAGCGCGGGGACGGCCAGCGCCAGCAGGGCGGCGGGCTTGGTCGCGGTGGTACTGCCGGCCACCCCGTCCTCCCCCCGGACCCGGCACCATCGATCTTCCCTCTCCTACCCGCGAAGATCAGCCCGCGCTGAAACCCATGGTCAAAGATTCGCGCGGCGGCCGGCCCGAAGACCTCCGGCCTCCGGGGCGGCGGCCGGCCCGAAGACCTCCGGCCTCCGGGGCGGCGGCCGGCCCGAAGATCTCCGGCCTCCGGATCACCCGGACGGATCAGGCGCCGAGGGGGAGGATGTCGCCCTCGGCGAGCTTGCGGCCGGCGATGCCCGCGAAGCCGTCCCGGTCGGTGTAGCTCTCCTCGCCGATGATGCGGCCCTGCTCGTCGATCGGCCACACGATCGCCATCCGGGTCTCGTACAGGTAGAACGCGTCGGGGTCGTCGACCTCGATGCCGAGGGCGAGCAGCGTCCGCCCCGGGTAGGCCATCCGCATCAGCCCGTCGGTGACCACGCAGTCGCGGTCGACGGCGAGCCGGTCGATGTCGTGCTCCAGCTGGGTCGCGCCGGACGCGACGAAGTCGCTGTAGAAGGCGCGGACCTCGGCGCGGCCGCGCGGCCGCATCCCGGGCGCGCCCGGCGTGCCCATCCGGTACGCGGGCTCGTCGGTGAGGGTGGCCATCAGGCCGTCGAGGTCGCCGCGGGACTCGGCCTTGGTGTGGGCGATGACGATCTCGAGGTTCCTGCGCAGGACCGGGTCGGTCTCCCGGGCCAGCCGCTCCTCGAGCGCGGCCCACGACTTCCTCGGGTCGATGACAGCCATCCCGATCTCCCTCCGGTTGTGTATGTTGTAGACTTAGCAGGGTGGCCACGGAACCGTCAACGAACTCCTCTCCCGTCGTCCGGCGCGGCCGGACCGTGCGGGACGTCCTGTCGGCGGCGCTGGGCGTCCTCGACGAGGGCGGGCTGGAGGCGCTGACCATGGCCGCCACCGCCGCCCGGCTCGGGGTCACCCCGATGGCGATCTACCGGCACGTCAAGGACCGGGACGCGCTGCTGGCCGGGGTGTCCGGCCTCGTCCTGGAGGACGTGGCCGCCCCCGGCCCGGGGGCCGCCGTGCCGTGGGACGACGCGGTCGAGCTGTGGATGCGGGACGTGCGCCGCTGCCTCGTCGCCCACCCCTGGATCGCGCCGCTGTTCGGCACGCACGCGCGGCTGTCACCCGCCTGGGCCGCGGCCCTCGACCGGCTGCTGACCGCGCTGGAACGTGGCCCGTTGGACGACGACGCGCGCGCGGACGCGTTCGTCTGGATCGCCCGCACGACCGTGGGAGTGGCGCTCTTGGAGGCCAAGGCCCCGCTGTCGGACGTGACCCATGACGTGGGGGCGGCGCTCGGCGACACGGTGCCGGGCGCGTCCGAACGCTGGTCCCGCATCGCCGGCCGCATGGCGGGCTACCACGACGACGACCTGTTCGACGACCTGGTGCGCCGCACCCGCGCCCGCCTCACCGACCCACAGCCGCCTTGTTTTATAAAACAAGCGGAAGAGCACGACCTCTCCGACGACCAGTGGGCCTGCATCGCCGGCCTCCTCCCGCCCGACGGCCGCGGCCCGCACTGGATCGACCACCGCGCCGTCATCGACGGCATCCGCTTCCGCGAGCGCACCGGCGTCTCCTGGCGCCGCGTCCCCGCCCGCTACGGCCACTGGCGCACGATCTACGGCCGCTTCCAGCTGTGGACCCGCGACGGCACCTGGCGGCGCATCACGACCGCATTGGAATCCTGACGCCCGTCAGCCCTTCCGCAAACGGCGCCGCAGCAGGACGACCGGCGTCGCGGCCGCCATTCCGAGGGCGAACGGAGCCGCGGGCGCGAGCCCGCCGATGGTCTGATCGAAAGTGCCCGGGATGTGCAGCATCTTCATCCGGTTCACCGGCCACACCACGACGAAGGCGCGGCCGATGACCCGGTCCTCCGGAATGGCGCCGCCGCCGGGATCCTTCTGATGCGCGCGCGAATCCGCGGACAGTTCCCGGTGGTCCCCCATGACCCACAGCGTCCCCGGCTTCACCGTCACGTCGAACGGCTGGTCGGACGGCTTGTTCTGCTCGTGGGTGACCGGATCGGTGTAGAGGTACGACCGCTCGTCCAGGGCCGTCCCGTTGACGGACACGCGGCCCTGCGCGTCGCAGCACTTCACGTGGTCGCCCGGCACGCCGATGACCCGCTTGATGTAGTCCTTCTCGCCCGGCGCCACCCCGAACGCGCTGCCCACCCACCGGAAGAACCGCGACACCGGATTCGTCGGCTCCTCGTACGTCACCTCGGGATCCCAGGAGTCCATTCCGTTGAACACCACGATGTCGCCGCGCTTGACGTCGCGCGTATGGTAAACGACCTTGTTGACGAGGACCCGGTCGCCGATCTCCAGCGTGTTCTGCATGGACCCCGACGGAATGTAGAAGGCCTGCACCAGGAACGTCTTCACCACGAGCGCGAGCACCACGGCGACGACGATGAGGACGGGCAGCTCCTTCCAGAACGACCCTTTCCTCTTCTTCTTCGCCGGCTCCGCCGAGCCGTCGCCCGCTCCCGGCTCCGCTCCGCCGGACGGCCGCTCCGAGGCCTCGTCTCCAGGTGCGGACCTGTCGAGGTCCTCCTCGCGGGGCGCCGCGCCGTCAGAGCTGGAATGCATGTCTCTCCGATCCCCCTCGGGCCTGCCGTCCAGGCGGGATCCTACTGTCGCGGCGCCCCGTCCCCTCCCCGAAGAGACCCCTCTCCACCGAACCCGGCGTCCGAAATCAACCGATCAGAGAAACAAATCCGGCTCTAGCGGCCCGCGAGATAGTCGCCGTGCTCCAGGTCGTCGAGCAGCGTCGGGTGGACGGGTGTCCAACCGAGCAGCTCCTGTGTGCGCGCGCTGGAGACGGGCGCGTCGAATCCGTAGACGGTGGCCATGAACGGGCTCGGGAAGTGCGCGGCGGCCTCGTCCGGCGACAGCGAGACCGCGGGCAGCCCCAGCCCCCGCCCGATCGCCTCCGCGACGCTCTTCAACGTCACACCGCTCTCGGCCACCCCGTGGAGAACGCTTCCGGCGGGGGCCTTCTCCAACGCCAGGCGGAACAGGACCGCCGCGTCGAGCCGGTGCACCGCGGGCCACCGGTTGCCGCCGTCGCCGACATAGGCCGACATTCCGGTCTTCCGTGCGGTGTCGACGAGCATGCCGATGAACCCGTAATCGCCCGGACCGTGGACCGTCGGAGCGAGCCGGACCACGCTCGCGCGTACCCCCTGACCTGCGAAGTCCAGGCAGGCCCGCTCGCCCGGGATCCGGAAGCCGGCGATCCCCGCCGGGTCGGGCTCGTCCTGCTCGGTGCTCTCCCGCCCAGCCGGCATGACCAGCGTCCCCGAGGTGCTGACGAACGGCTTGCCCGAGCGTCCCAGCGCCCGTCCGAGCGTCTCGATCGCGGTCCGGTCGCGCCGCATCATGTCGTCGGGATCGGCGAAGTCGCCCCCGAACGCCATGTGCAGAACGCCGTCGGCGGCCTCGGCGCCGCTGCGCAGGCTGTCGAGATCGTCCAGCGATCCCCGGTGCGGCACCGCACCCAGCGACTCCAGCCGCGCCGCCGCGGCGTCCGAGCGCGCGAGCCCGGTGACGGTGTGCCCGGCCGCGACGAGCTCGGCGACGACGGCCGGACCCGTCAGCCCGGACCCTCCGGTGACGAAGACATGCATGAGCTTCCCCTTAACGCCAGTGACTGACGCTTCTTAGCGCCAGTCACTGACCTTACACGTAACGCCAGTCACTGGCACCTGAGGTAGCCTCGGGGAGTGCCACGGAGCGGAGCAGAAGCGCGCCGCCGCCTTCGCCAGGCGGCCTTGGAGCTGTACAAGGAACGCGGGTTCGACCAGACGACCACGGCGGAGATCGCCGCCCGGGCCGGCGTCAACGAGCGCACGTTCTTCCGCCACTTCCCGGACAAGCGCGAGGTCCTCTTCGACGGCGAGGCCGACCTGCGCGACGCGCTGACGCACGCGGTGGCCGAGGCTCCCCCCGGCCTCGAACCCCTCGACGTCCTGCTCGGCGCCTTCCTGAAGGCCGGACGCCTCCTCGAGGAGAACCGCCCCTTCTCCGAACCCCGCCTCGAGATCATCGCCGCGACGCCCACGCTCCGCGAACGCGAGCTGGCCAAGGCCGCCCTGCTCACAGACGCCCTGACGGACGCCCTCCGCCGGCGCGGCGTCCCCGCCCGCCTGGCCGCCCTGGCCGCCCAGACCGGCTGGGCCGCCTTCCACCAGGCCGCCCAATCCTGGATCGACGACCCCTCAGACCCCCTGTCCACCCACCTCCACCAAACCTTCGCCGACCTCCAATCCCTCTCCGCAACCAGAACCCGCCCGCCAAGCCCGCCCGCCGGGGGCTAGCGAAGCGGCGGAGCTATGGTCGAGCCATGATGATCGCCAGAGTCTGGCGCGCAACCGCCACCCCCGCAGGTGCGGAGGCTTACCGCGAACACTTCACCGGCTCAGTGCTACCAACGCTCCGCCGCCTAGCCGGACACCGAGGCGCCTACCTGTTCCGCCTGGACGGAGACGACCTCGTAGAGCTGGAAGTCATGACCCTGTGGGAGTCCGAAGAGGCGATCCGAGCCTTCGCCGGAACCGACATAACAACAGCGGTGGTAGAGCCGGAAGCACAAGCCGTGCTCCACTCCTACGACAAGAAAGTCAGCCACCGCAAAGTCATAGTCGACCCCACGAACCCCCCGACCTAAACAGCGCCCGCACCACCAACACCACGCCGACCCCGCGACCACCGCCACAGCCGCCAGAACGACCACGACCAGAAAAGCGCTCGACGGGAGCCGAAGACCCCAAGTGGCCAAGGCGCCAGGACGTTCGCCGAGTGAAAGATCCGGGACGCCGGAACGGTTCGCCTGACGCAGTCCGCGCCAAGGCGAGCCGACGGAAGCCGCGACTGGTGATGGGAAGCTGAAGCCGCCGGACGCCCGTCCTGACTCCCCAACTCCAGGCGCTCCACACCCAACAGGCGCCAGACCCACGAACGGTGAGCTGTGGCTCCCGTGCCAACGCAAGCGGCCCTTGCGGAGTCCACGGGGGCCTCTGACCAGTGCGCACCAGAAGGGATTCGAACCCTTTAAAGATCATCCGACTCCCGTGCCACCCGGAGAGCACCGGACATATCCGCCCTCCGCGGGCAGCTCGTCCTCGTAGTCGCATGCGGCAACTGCTTCGTATCCCGCCCGCCAGGCGAAGGTGAGGAGCTTCGAGACCGCGTCCACCATCTGGCTGGGGGCGGCCTCCTGCTTGACGACCTCGATCTTGATAGGCCAGGTGGGGAAGTCCTCCGCGTCCGAAACGAAACCAGGGTTGCGCAAGACCTCGATCTCAAGTCCGTTGAGCTGTGCAACAGCGCCGTCAAGGGAGGTAGCGATGGCTTGGGCCACCAGGTCAACCGCAGCGTCCTTGGACAGACCGCGTAGGTAGAGCCCGCAGTAGTCGTAGCGCCCCGGCGTGATCATCTGTAGCCTCCCCTCGCCGTCGTCTCCAACGAACCGCGGCGAACGGACCTGTCCGGAGGTGCCTCCGCGCGAACGGCGCGCTCACCGTGACAGACAGATTCGCGCGTACGCACCTTCCAGGTCCAAGCGGGCTCGAGGAACCACGCGCTCAACCGATCTCCTGAGCGGGGCCGGACGACTACGACCGGGTACCGCGGAAGCGGCCTCGTGGTTCATCATGAACCGATGTCTTTGCCTCGCCTCCTCGTCGTATTGGGATTCTGCTCGCTGCTCGTCGTGGTGGTCCTCGGCCTCTGGCCAACGCACATCTATGTGGGCAAGGACAAGCAGAGTTGCGGGTCGGTGTGGCTCTCCCGCTCGCCGAGTCATGATCACCCGATAGGCAGCGACCCGACCGGCGAGTTCGACCTCCAGCGCGAGCTTCGATGTGATGAGGCCAGAGATCAGGTGAAGCGTCCAGGCCAAGTGGTCGTCGGGCTCACCGTGGTGCTGTTCTTGGGGGCCGCCGTCGTGGAGCGCCAGCGCTCACGGCGCGCCCGGGCTCAGACTCCACCCCCGCCTGCTCGTTGACGGCGCCGCCCTCTTCCCGCGCGGGGTCCTGTCCCCGTGATGGCCCGGGCCGTTCTTCCTCCCCCGGCTTCGACGAGACCCGTACTTAGCAACGGACAGGTTCCGTCAAGGGTGACCGCAGGGCCATCCAGTAGTGCACCGATTCTGCGCGGCGTATGCGTCCAGATGCGGGACTGCTGGTGGCGACAGCGGCGGCCGAGGGAGCCCTTCAAGGCGTGATCGGTGCCGTGGCTCCCGGCCAACGTAAGAGGCCCCTCGCGGTGATCGCGAGGGGCCTCTGAGCTGGGCGCACCCGAAGGGATTCGAACCCCTAACCTTCTGATCCGTAGTCAGATGCTCTATCCATTGAGCTACGGGTGCCCGTTCGGGGCCAACTGTACCGGCTCCTGGGACCGGACGGCGAATCGGCGGTCGAAGACGCGTCCTCGTCAGTGTGAGCCGGGTCACGGAACCGTCTGTGGCGAACTAGCGCCAAAGGTGTAATCGAGACGGATGTGACTGCTGAGGTTTACCCTCGTCCGAAGTCCCAAACCCCCCTGAAGGAGAAAGTTCATGCGCATGTCTGCCGCCAAGCTCGTCGGCGTCCTGGCCATCGGTGGCGTGATTCTCGGCTCCACGGCCTGCGGCCCGGTGGACTCCATCACCGGCGGCG
Source organism: Actinomadura montaniterrae (assembly GCF_008923365.1). Taxonomy (GTDB): domain Bacteria; phylum Actinomycetota; class Actinomycetes; order Streptosporangiales; family Streptosporangiaceae; genus Spirillospora; species Spirillospora montaniterrae. The sequence goes on along the minus strand of NZ_WBMR01000021.1, from coordinate 40,987 downwards.
GCAAGAAGAAGACCGCCTGCAAGAACATCGAGACGGAGTTGAAGAACGTCGCCTCGAGCGGCGGGTCGGTCACCGGCTCCGGCGGCGCCGAGTCCACGGCCCAGACGTTCTCGGACGCGGCGACCAAGATCCGCAGCGAGGGCCAGAACGCCGGCGGCGACGTCGAGACCGCCGCGACCGCGTTCGCCGGCGACCTCGACGACACGGCCGCCACGCTGCGCAAGCTCAGCTCCGGCAACCTGTCCGGCGGGACGCCCAACTTCACTCAGATGCAGCAGCACGGCGAGGACCTGGGCAAGGCCTGCGGCTACAACGCCGGCTTCCACATCGGCTGACCGACTCCGCTTCGCTCCCGCGGCCCCGGGAGCGAATCGTCCGGCCGCCTCGTCGCCCGGCGGGCGCGTTCGGACTATGCTTCAGAGCCACAGGCCAGACTTTGCCGGTTGCTACGCCGAACCGGTACCCTGTGCTGAGCCTGATGGCTCCTGGAGGATTCGCCTAGTCCGGTCTATGGCGCCGCACTGCTAATGCGGTTTGGGTTTACCGCCCATCCGGGGTTCAAATCCCCGATCCTCCGCCACCTGACCAGGGACTTCGCCCGAGATTGCGATCTTGGACGAAGTCCCTGTCGCGTTCCAGATGCCCGTTTTTCCGCGCCTGGTGTGCACATGGTGTGCACGGGACGTCGCCGGAGTGCGCTCTTCCCCAGCTGAGGCCGGGTGTCGACCCTCTGTGGCTTGGTTACCCTGCGTGTTTGCCGCGCCTGTTGCGGCGGTCCGCGAATGAGATCACGTTGGTGGCTGCGGGGACTCCCGTCTGCGGTCGACGAGGGACGACCGCCGCCACAGCCTCTGCCGCTGCCCTGGACACCTCTGGAAGCACCGAGGTGTAGGTGTCGGCGGTGAACGAGTGGCGGGCATGACCGAGCGTCTCGCTGATCACTTTCATGTTGACGTTGCCCAGCAGCGCGAGCGTCGCCGCCCCGTGCCGTAGATCGTGGAAGCGGATCGGCGGCAGAGGCTCACCTCCGATCGCGATCTGGACGGCGCGGACGGAGACTCGGTGGCGACGGGCGATCCGGTCGACGGACCAGCCCTCGGCGGAGTGCCTGTGCCGGACGAGCCAGTACTTTCTGATCAGGTCCTCGAACCGCGTGGAGATCCACTGGGGGCGCAGCCGGGCCCCGTCCTCACGGGTGAAGACCCGCCCGGAGTCCACCCATACCTCGGGGCCGGCGACGGACCTTTCCCGTTCCTGGTCGGCTCGCCAGTCCAGCAGTACCGAGACGGTCGCCTCGTCCAGCGCCACGGTGCGCTCGCCAGCCTCGGACTTGGTGTCGTCGTAATCATCGTCCTGGCTCTCCGAATCAGGGCTCGTCTCGCGGACGGTCAGCGTGCCCGCGCCTTGCAGATAGTGTCCGCCCAGGCCAGCCCTGCGACCTCGGCACGACGCAGGCCACCGAAGGCGACCAGATGGAAGAGGCCGTACAACCGCTCCTCCGCGATGAAGTCGAGGAAGGTGCCCGTCTGCGCAGCCGTCCACACCATCACTGGCGCGGGCACCTTGCCGGTCTCCTGCCATCGCTCGACGCGCTCGCTGGTCCAGACGAGTGGCTTCACCCTCCTTCCCTTGATGCGCGGTGGTTCCACGTGCTCGATCGGGTTTGTTCGCGCCGCGCAGAGCACGATGACTTGAGTAGCCCGTGGTCTGTCATCGCTGACGGTTCAGGCAGGGACGGTGAACCGTAGCCGCCTCGGCGCAGGTGTGCGGTCGTGTCGCGTGAGGGCGTCAGCCCTCGGCGCGGTGATGATGCGGTAGTGATGGCTTCATCCGGCTCAGGGCCGTCGAGAGCCTCGGCGCTGATCTTCAACGGCCGTGGCGAGTACCTGCTGCATCTGCGCGACAACATCCCCGGCATCGTGGAGCCGGGCGCGTGGTCGCTGCTCGGGGGCGGACGCGAACCCGGCGACCGTTCCCTGGCCGAGACGATCCAGCGGGAACTGCGAGAAGAGGCGGGGCTCGAAGTTCCCGTTCTGGAGCCGTTCGCGGTGGAAGAAGTGGCGGAAAGCGGATCTTCGGCTTTCTCGGTGCAGATCTTCGCCGGCCGCTGGGACGGTGACCCGGCCATGCTGACGCTGACCGAAGGCATCATGCTGCACTGGTTCCGCCCGGACGTCCTGCCGCGGCTCAGGATCGCCCCGTCGATCACGCGCCTGGTCCGGCGCCATGCCCGAACGATCTCCTAGCCGTGAGCGCGACCAAGCACCGCACAGTCCTACTCGGCATCGCCGGTCACGGCCTCCGATTCCGTCGGTTCGGTGGACTTCGTGCCAGTGTCCTCGCCGCTATTGCCTGCCTCAATGGCGATGTAACGACGCCGTTGAAGCTCGTCACGCTCCGCGTCTGGAATCGTCATGGACTCGGCGAGCACGGCGGCGAGCGCTTCCACTTGCGGGTTGTCGACGTCCGCGTTGAAGATCAACCGGATGTTCTCATCGGGCGTGATGATGTCGATCGCCGTGCGCCCGTTCCCGTCCTGGGCGGGCGCTCGGACGTATCGCACAACCGACGCCAAGTACAAGGCCGAGAAGCCCGCGGGCTTCCCCGACGCCGACCTGTACCAGATGCTCGCCTACTGCACCGCCCTCCGCCTCCGGGACGGCCACCTGGTGTACGCCAGAGGCAACGCCCCGCACGCCGCCCATCGCGTCCGGCACACCGGCATCACCATCCACCAGCACACCCTCGACCTGGACCAGCCGTCCGCCACCCTGCTCGCCGACGTCCGCGCCCTCGCCGGCCGCCTCCTGCCGGAGATATCCCGACCGACGCAGAGCCCATACCTCGTTCCTTCTCGGAACGGGTGATGCCGTCAGAGGCGTGTCCCGATCGAGGACACGTCCCGCAGCACTCGCTCGAGCAGTTCGTTCAGCAGCCGGTTCTCCTCAAGGGCCAGGCGGGCTCTGCCATGAAGAGGCTCGGCGACCTCCTGGAACCGTCGGCGGACTGCGTGGTCGGGCCAGGACAGGTCCAGCTGCGAGAAGGCGCGCCGGCTGATCTCCCGGGCCTGCCGGCCTTGCGCGATCTTGGAGAGGTCCTCGCTTCGGGAACGAAGCTCGTGCAGCAGCCACCAGCGGTCCGTGCGATCGGACGGGCGCACCGCGAGAACACCCCGGTTCGGAGTGGTCGGCAACCAGGTCAGTGCGGCGCGGGCCCCCGGGCCTAGAGGCGACTAGTACGGTTCCCGGCGCGCAGACGTCTCCCGCCTCGGCGAGCGCTTCTTGCCCTTCCCGGATGTGAGGCGGGTCCGCCTTCAGGACGTCGGCCGGCGTTATAGCGAGGGTCGCTGCCCGCAAGGCGCCCGATGCCGAACCTGTCGAGTCGGCCCGCATCCAAGAAAGAACCTCGATGAGGCGGTCCGGCGCACCTACATTTGCCGCTCGGTTCCGGTGTTGAAGAACGTATCGAGGTACTCGTCCTCGTCCAGATCACTGTCTCGTATCAATGAGAAGACCTCGCTCCCTTGTTCGGGAGCATCGCCGATGAGGTAACTCTGGGCCAGGTCAAGGTAGGCGACGCCATCGAGAGTCTCCGCGTACTCGTGCGCGTCGGCCTCCGCCAGAGCGATCGCATCATCGTGGCTGTCGGCACGCCAGATCGTGATGCGCTCCTCATAGGAGTTGGCCGCCACCTTGAAAAAGCATCGAACGCCGAACCATGCAGGCACCTGCTGGCCTTCGGGCAATTCACTCACCGCGAACCCATCCTGCCGACTCAATTCTTTCTCTTGTTTCTCTTGCCCTGCCGGTTGTCCTTGTTCTTATTGCGCCCCCGCTCTTCCATCTTCTCATTGAACACCTTCTTGCGCATGGCCCGCTTGTACGCCGCCTGGTCGTAGGGCAGCCCGGCCTCCTTGTTGTTGACGGCCTCCTGCTCTTCGGGGCTGAGCGCCTGGGGGGTGTCGCGGCTGCGCTGCTTGCTCTGCATGATGCCGACCTCGCGGTCCAAGGCGCCCTGCAAGGTCGTGGTGTTGGCGTCGGTGGGGCGAACGTTAGGAGCGTTGCTCGCGCTGTCCTCGGTGGCGTGAATGACGTACTCCGCCAGGGCGCCCGCGCTCAGCCCGCCTACGGTCGCCAGGAGTGCGCCGGCGATGGGGACCAGGATGCCGCGAGCGATGGCGACGTCCACGGCGATGGCCCCGGCGTCTGACGCCCCGCCGGTTTCGGGAGTGAGGAACCCTCCGACGCCGAGGAGCACCGCGCCGAGGACCCCGGCGGCGCCCAGTTCCCGTTCGGCTTTGCTGTGCGCGTGGTCGACGGCGTCTGCGTACTTGTCGCAGGCGTCGGCCGCGTTGTGGCACAACCGCGGAAGCGTGTAGAGGACGGTCCGTTCGTTGCAGGATCCGTAGAGCTTGGACCACGCGGCGTCGATGACTTCGGCGTCACCGGTGGTGTTGCCGCCGGTGACCGAGTGGATCGCGGTCCCGAGCTTTTCCGTGGCAGTGGACACGCGGTCGCCGGCGTCCCGCCAGGCGCTCGCAGCGGCCCGAAGCTTTCCCGGGTCGCCCGTCGGCCACAGGTCGGCGAGTTGTGACGGCAACCACGCCGACGCCCCGCCCAAGACCGATGGCGGCATCCCCATCGTCTTGTCGGTGACGACCTGGTGGCCCACTTCCCAGAAGGGCACCGACTGCTGCGCCGGAGTCCGGACGACGCTGGCTCCCGTGGGGGTGCTGATAGTGGAGTGGCGGTCGGCGTTGAGGTAGTTCCCCGCCGTCTTGCCCAGGCAGAGCGAGAAGCCTCCGACGCTGCGGACCGCGGCCTGGAAACCGTGCCACGCGGCGTTCACGGCCTGGTTGTAGTGCGGGGCGAACGCCAGTGCCGCCTTGTCGGGGGCGTGGCCGGCCATGCCGTCGCACCCCGCCAGTGTCGAAGCCAGGACGTCCCATGCGCTGCTAATCGTCCACTGGCCGGTGGCGAACGTCGAGGCGGCCTCCTGCACCACCGAGGGGTCGATCCGCACATCGGTCACAGGGGCGTCCACATCTGCTGGTTGGCTGCGTGTGCGGCTCTGAAGTTGCGGTGCGCGACCTGGATGCGGACGTGCAAGTGGTCGATCTTGCGGGAGATCTCCCGGGCCGCACGGTGCCAGGAATCGGCTGCGGCCTGGTAGGCGCGGCGGTCGTCGCCTTCCCACTCGTCCAGATGGACGCTCAACTGGTGCTCGAGTCTGGTGAGGATCTCCTCCATCGAGTGCAGGGCCTGCCGGAAGCAGCGCTCGCTCTCCTCGAACGTCCGAAAATCCGCCTCGATCAGTCCCATCCCACCCCCGTGCTTACGAGGCATGACAAGCACGGAAAAGCTAGAACATCTTTGCTGTTCGGGGCAACCGTTTCCCGCGGCTCCAGGAGGACACCCACCACTCAGGCCGACCTGCCTTGCCGCCAGTCTCCAGATCAATCGGAGAGGTGAGGTGGTTGGTGCCCTCAGTGAGGCCTTCGACTATGGGGGAGGCCTTGTCGGCGGACGATCGCTGCCCTGGCTGCCTTGGCGGCGATTGGGGGTCATTGTTGAGAGCGGAGCCGGGCTGCGATAGCCGTCCCTTCCTGCGTGATCCAGGCTTCGGCCCTTGGCATGCGGTCCTTGACGCCTTGGTTCCATAGGCGCCGGAACACCGGGTCTGCTTCTGCTGCGGCGCGGCTGGTCAGGTGGAAGCGATGGATCATTCGCCTGGCCAGAGGGACCAGGTCGCGACGCTGTTGGACGGTCATCCCGTAGGCGTCGGCGAAGATGGCCGCGCGGTGGGGAATGTCGGCCTGGGCCAGGGCGGGGATTCGGTCCTGTGGATGCAGTAGTGGTGCCCACCAGTAGAGGGCGTTGGCGATGTCATAGACGCGGGTGGTCGGCCTGGCGAGGTCGAAGTCGATGAGCGCCGCGGGAAGGCCGTCGCGGAAGATCACGTTGCCCGGGCAGAAGTCGCGATGGCCGACCAGTTCGGCGTCGGTGTCGACCAGCGGAATGTTTTGCGTGCCCGGCAGCGTCGCCCAAACGGCATCGTCGGGTGGCGTCCAGCCCTGCGCGGCGTCATGGAGCCGCCGGATCAGACGAGCCAAGGCGGCGAGAACGTCCTCTCCCACCGCCTCGGGTGGAGCGGCTCGCGTGGCACATCCCCCGGCACGAACGACAGCACCTCTCGCCCCTGTTCGTCGATCCCCAGTGGTCGGGGGGGCGTCAGTGAACCCGGCTCGGTGAAGGTGCGAGAGATAGGCCTGGATCGTGGAGGTGAAGGGCCTGACCGGTCGCCGGACGGTGTCTGCGACGCGTGTGATGTTGGCAGTTACACCTTCTCCTACGAGCGGCTCCTCGTCTGGCGCTCCTTGCCCCCTGTGCATGTTGGCCCCCATCTTCGATGGCCTCGGCAGGGTGGGACGAGACCTAGTCGGAGACACGGTCTCACCGTCTGCCAGGCGTTCGGGTGAGTTCAGCTCGTCCACCTGTCTCGCCCTGTCGGTTTGGGAAGGCGGCGGAACGTCCCGTCCACCTTGGAGATGCGGAGTGGAGCCCTTGCCCGGCGTGTTGTTGGAGTAGGGGCTGGTTGTTCTGGTTGGCCGCCAGTGCGGGCTAGGGTGGCTGGTGATGAGTGAGGTTGTGCAGGAGGCCGTGTTCTGGACGGACGACTCGCCGGTCTGTGAGCCCTTGGCGCATGGTGAGGACATCGCCGCGCACTTCCATGACTACGGCCAGCTGAGGTACGCCGCCTCAGGGGCGCTCGTCACGACGACCAAGGTCGGCACCTGGGTGGCGCCGGCGAACCGCATCACGTGGGTGCCGCCCTTCTTCGTCCACAGCAGTCACTCTTACGGCGAGACCGATGTTCGCGTGCTCCCGGTTCCGGCGGCGTTGTCCGAGGAACTGCCGCCCGAGCCGTCGGTCTTCGTGGCCAGTGGGCTGCTGCGCGAGGCATACCTGGCGATCACCAGCGAGCGTGAGCCTGCCGGGAGTGAGCGTGGTGGTCTGCTGTTCGCGGTGATCGGCGCGGAGTTGGTCCGGGCTCCGCAGGAGCCACTGCGGCTGCCGGAGCCGAGCGATCCTCGCCTCAAGGCCGTCACCGACCTGCTGCACGCCGACCCGGCCATTTCGGCGACGCTGGCTGAGCTGGGGCACCGAACCGGCTCGAGTGAACGGACGCTCAGCCGGCTGTTCGGCAGCGAATTGTCGATGAGCTTCCATCAGTGGCGGACGCTGCTGCGGATTCAGCGAGCGCTGCTCGAACTCAGTGAAGGTACCTCGGTCACCGAGACGGCGATGCGACTCGGCTGGGCGAACCCCGGCAGCTTCATCAGCGCCTTTACCGATCTCGTCGGCCAGACGCCCGGTCGTTACCGCTCCACGGCGGGTGCGGCTCACAGCTGAGCGTCCCCTCCGCCAGACTGGCGGGTTATCGAAAAATCCGGGCGGAACATCGGTGGCACGCCCGCGCGTCCGGCGGCCACGCTTGAGGCATGTCTCACCACCTTCCGGGTCACGGTGCTGCGGCTTCGCCGGCCGCTACGGCGGCATCCTCCGGAGTCACGCTCGGTGACCTGATCCTGCAGGCGCTCAGCCGGCACGGCTCGTCCGAGGCCTTCGTGGCCGGAGATCGGCGACTGACCTATGCGCACGTCAGGGACCTTCTCGCGCAGTATGTGGCCGCGCTGGCCCATCGGGGAGTGGGGCTCGGCGTCGGGGTCACGATGCTCAGTCCGAACATGCCGGAATCGTGGATCGTCCAGGCCGCGACGTATCTCCTGGGCGGCCGCTTCACCGGGCTGCAGGCCCTGGCCTCGGTCGCGGACCACATCACCGTCTGCGGGGACGCGGAGGCCACGGTGCTGGTGGTGACCGCGCCCCTGGAGGAGCATGGCCGCCAGGTCCTCGCCGAGGTCGACTCGCTGCGCCACCTGATGGTGATCCCCGCCGACGGTGGCCTGTCCGAGGGCGAGCCCGCGGCGGTCCGATCGCTGGACCGTGGTCCGGCGACGGAGACGGACGTCGCCTGGCTGCAGTACACCGGTGGGACGACCGGCAGGCCCAAGGGCGTGATGCAGCCTCATCGGTCGATGGTGCAGATGGTCTATGCGCACATGGCCGACTTCGAGCAGCCGCACCTCCCGCGGTACCTGGCAGCGGCCCCGCTCACCCACGCGGCCGGGCTGGCCGTCATCCCGACCCTGCTGCGCGGCGGCACGGTCGTGATCGAGCAGGGCTTCGAGCCGAGCCGGTTCCTCGACGTCATCGAGGCCGAGCACATCAACTGCGTGAGCGGCCTTCCGACGATGATCTACACCTTGCTGGATCAGGAGCGTCCGGAGACCAGGGACCTCTCCAGCCTCGAGGTGATCTGGTACGCGACCGGGCCGATGTCGCCGGTGCGGCTGGCGGAGGCTCGCGAGCGGATCGGTCCGGTCTTCGCCCAGATCTACGGGCAGACGGAGTCGGCCGGCCTCGGGACGGTCCTGACCAAGGCCGCACACGAGACCGCGAGCCTTGAGCAACTCGCCTCCTGCGGCCGTCCCGTGGTCGGCAACCGCATCAGGCTCGTCGACGACGACGGCCACGACGTTCCTCTGGGCGAGGTGGGCGAGATCGCCATGCGGGGCCGCGGGGTGATGCAGGGCTACAGGAACCTCCCCGACGAGACGGAAGTGGCGCTCAAGGGCGGATGGCTCCACACCGGAGACCTCGCCCGCCAGGACACCGACGGCCTGATCTACATCGTGGACCGCAAGAAGGACATGATCATTTCGGGCGGTTTCAACATCTACGCGAGCGAGGTCGAGGCCGTTCTGACGGCGCACCCTTCGGTGGGCGCGGCCGCCGTCATCGGCGTGCCGGACGGCCGCTGGGGCGAGCTCGTCACCGCGTTCGTGGTCCCGCGATCGGGGCGGCAGGTCGACATTCCCGCGCTCCAGTCCTACGTGAAGCGGGTCAAGGGCTCGATGTACGCGCCCAAGAAGGTCGTGGTCGTGGACTCACTTCCTGCCACGCCGGTGGGAAAGGTCGACAAGAAGCGCCTGCGCGCGCCGTTCTGGGACGGCTCGGCCCGCAATGTCCACTGACCATCCCGAGGCCCTTCCCGCGGCCATTCATGAAAGGCGCTCAGCGTGAACGTACCACCGGCCCGACTGATCGATTTCCACTCCCACTGGGGCACAGAGCGAGGATGGAAGGGAAGCCCGTACGAGACCGCCAAGGACCGCGAGGCTCTGAAGGGCTACTTCAAGTGGGACATGAGCTTCGTCAGCGAGGAGGAGCAGGCCGTCCAGTTCCGCCGCGCCAATGTCAGGGCGATGCTCGACTTCGCGTTCACCTACACGATGGACGCAGGTGCGCTACGCGACCAGCATGACTACGCCTTCGACTATGCGCGCGAGCACCCGGACGTCGTGCTGGGCAACTGGATCGGCATCGACCCCACGCAACCGGCTCATGTCAAGGAATTCGAGCGTTGCCTGAGCGAGGGCCCGGGACTCGTCGGGCTGACGGTCCACTCGTTCACGCCGGCCGGGACGCCCGACCAGCCGGAATGGGAGACCTGCCTGAACATGTGCGTCGAGGCCAACCGTCCCGTCCTGGTCCACGTCGGTATGTCGGCCACCGGGGCCGGTACCCGCGGAGGCATGGGGATCACCCTGGAGGGCTGCCACCCCCGTTACGTCGACCGCGTCGCGGCCAAGCATCCCGATCTCAACGTGATCGCGGCCCGGGTGGCGTGGCCCTGGCAGTCGGAGATGATCGCGGTCGCACTGCACAAGGCGAACGTGTGGATGGAGCTCCACGGCTGGTCACCGCGTTACTTCCCCGACGAGCTCAAGCGCGAGATCGGTAAGCGGCTGCGCAAGAAGGTCTTCTTCGGAGCCGACTACCCGATGCTCACCCACGAAAGGCTGGTCGCGGAATGGCGCGAGGAAGGCTTCTCCGCCGATGTCCTCGATGACGTGTTCTCCGGCAACGCCGAAGCATTCCTCACCTCGATCGGAGTTCAGTGATGGACGTCGGGCTGACCGGCAAGGTCGCCATCGTCGGCGGCGGCAGCGAGGGCTTGGGATACGCCATCGCCGATCGGCTTCTGAAGGAAGGCGCCAATGTCACGATCTTCGCGCGACGCGCGGAGAAGGTGGCAGCCGCCGCGCAACGGCTTGCCGGCGTGTACGGCGAGGAGAAGGTCCTCGGGCTGGCCGCCGACTGCTCGGCGGAGACCGACATCGAGCGCGTCACCGCCTCGACCGTTGAGCGGTTCGGTCCAGCCGTTCACGTCCTGGTCACCAATGACGGCGGACCGCCGATCCGGCGCATCTCCGAGCTCACCGACGAGGTGTGGCGGAAGGCCTTCGAGCGCCACTTCTTCTACGTCGTCAGATCCGTGCGAGCCACGTTGCCATACATGACCGCCGAAGGCGGCAGCATCCTCAACGTGGTCTCCGGCGTCGTCGAACGTCCGGCCGTCGGCATGGCGGCGTCCGTCGGCGTGTGGTCGGCGGTGATCGGCTACGCCAGGACCCTCGCCCTGGAGGTCGCCAGGCAGGACATCAACGTCAACACCCTGCTGTCCGGATTCTTCGACACCGCCCTGCTGGGCGGACTGCTGGAACGGCAGCCAGAGCTGTCCAAGGCGAGCCTCGGGAACGGGGTACCGATGGGGCGCATCGGGATGCCCCGCGAGTTCGCCGACCTGGTCGGTGCGCTCGTGTCACCCAACCTGCGGTTCGTCACCGGCGCGGTGATCCCGGTCGACGGCGGCGCCGGCATCGGCATGGGCGCGGGCTTCGACTCGCCGGCGTCGAAGTGAGGCACCGCTCATGAAGATCTCGACGATGCTCACCTACGGCACCGACCCGCGCGAGGCCGCCGACCACATCGCTCGGCTCGAGGCCGCCGGGCTCGACACCGTCTGGGTCGCCGAGGGGTACGGCTATGACTCGCCGACCCTGATGGGCTACCTGGCGGCCCGCACTTCGCGAGTGGAGATCGGCGCGGCCATCCTCAACGTCTACTCCCGCACCCCGACCATGCTCGCCTCGACCGCGGCCGGCCTCGACAGCGTGTCCGGCGGTCGCGCCGTCATCGGCCTCGGCGCCTCCAACCCGAAGATCATCGAGGGGTGGCACGGCATGCCCTTCGTACGGTCGACCGGCCGTACCAGGGAGACCGTCGAGATCATCCGCGCGGCCCTGCGGCGCGAGGCGGTCGACTACAGCGGCCGCTCCTTCGAGATCCCTCTCCCGGCCGGTCAGGGCACCGGCCTCGGTGAGCCGCTGAAGATCATGACCGAGCCGGTGCGCCCCTCGGTTCCGCTCTACGTCGCCGCGCTGGGACCGAAATCGGTCGAAGGCGCGGCGGAGTACGCCGACGGCTGGCTGCCTTTCCTGTACGTCCCCGAGGCCGCCGCCGGGGTATGGGGCGACGCCCTTGCAGCAGGGACCGCGAAGCGCTCCGAAAACCTCGCGCCTCTGGAGGTCGTCGCCGGTGGCATCGTCGCTATCGGCGAGGACGTGAAGGGGATACTCGACCTCGCGCGACCGATACTCGCGCTCTACATCGGAGGCATGGGCGCCCGCGGCAAGAACTTCTTCAACGACCTCGTCCGACGCTACGGCTACGAAGCCGAGGCCAAGGAGATCCAGGACCTCTACCTCGACGGCAAGAAGAAGGAAGCCGAGGCCAAGGTCCCACTCCAGCTGCTCGAACAGATCAACCTCGTCGGCCCGGCCTCCTACGTCCGGGAGCGGATCGAAGCCTTCCGCGAGTCCGGCGTCACCAATCTCCAGGTGACCCCTGTCGGCGACGACCCCGCCGGAATCGTCCGCCAACTCAAAGAGTGGGTGGCCTGACTTCACCCGTCCAGGCCCCGCCAAAGTCGAGCAACCGCTCAAGGCCCGAACAGGCCGACCGCCAGGCTGGAGTCCAGGGTCTTCATGACCGTCACGGCGTGGGTCAGCGCGCCGGTGAGGGACGGCATGGATGCGGGTGGTCCGGGCCGCCGGTGCAGGCCTTGACGAGCTCGCGTGAAGGCCCTGTTGGAGTTGCGCGCGTTCGGTGGCGGTCAGGTGTTCCAGGACGGCCTGTATCTCGGGTGCGGCGGCGGTGGCGCAGATCGTCGAGCAGGTCCGCTCCGTCGGAGATGATCTCCATGGCGTCCAGTTGCACCGGGGACAGGTGCGCCGCTACGGTGCGGCGGGCTCGATTCCACACCGTCAGCAAGGAGCGAACGGCTTCTTCCAGGGGGGAAACGCCGGGGGTGCTGCCGAAGTCGGCGGACATGGCGACGAGGGCACCGACCCTCCTGCCTATAAACGGTCACTATCTGTAGCCAGATCGACCGTTCCCGACGTAGAGGGTCTTATGCGTGACGGCTCGGCAGCGGGCCCGGGCTTGGGTCCTTGCGCTGCCTGGCCGTGCCGGCGCGCTCGGCCGTGATCCATGGCGGTGCCCGCCTCAGGCGTTGAGTGCCGCCGGCGGGAATCTCTCCAGGTCGGACAGGCGCAGGCCAGAGCGTCCGGTTTGCTTCACCCCTATACATTTGCCGGATGGCAACTATTATCGCTCGTCGAGGGTCGGCCCGGGCCGAGGAGGCCACAGGAGAGTTGGAGTAGCTGATGACGCGGCAGCGCGAGATGGCGGCGGTGACCGCGCCTTCGGCGCCCGGCGTGCTCGGCGCCGCCGCCGACTCTCCGGACAGTGCCCCTGGCCTGGGGCTGCTGGAGATCCTCCTGGTGGAGGACGATCCCGGCGACGCGCTGCTGGTCGAGGACATCCTCGCCGACACCGGGCTGCAGGCATCGCTGCAGTGGGTGCGTTCGCTCCGCGAGGCGCGGAAGCCGCTGACCGCGCGTCCAGGACCCGATTGCGTACTGCTGGACCTCCACCTGGGCGAGGCGCAAGGGCTCCAGGTGCTGCGGCAGGTCCTGGAATGGGCGCCCGGCACGGCCGTCGTCGTGCTGACCGGCCTCGCGGAATCGCAGGCCGGGATGGCCGCGGTCGCCGCAGGCGCCCAGGACTACCTGTCCAAGGCGCAGCTGGAGCCCGACGGCCTCGGACGAGCCGTCCGGTACGCCGTCCAGCGGCGGCAGGTGCAGCAGGCCGTCGCGGCGCTGCAGGCCGAGCAGCTGCGCGCCGAGGAGAACGCCCGGCTGGAGCGGGGGCTGCTGCCGAGCCCGCGGGTGGCCAACCCGGACCTGCAGGTGGTGACGCGGTACCGGCCGGGACGGGTACATTCGCTGCTCGGCGGCGACTTCTACGACGTGGTCGAGACCGACGACGGGCAGGTGCACGCCGTCATCGGGGACGTCTCCGGGCACGATCCAGCGGCGGCGGCGCTGGGTGTGAGCCTGCGGGTCGCGTGGCGGTCCTTCGTGCTGGCCGGGGTGCGCGGGGCGCGGCTTCCTCAAATGCTGGAAGAGCTGCTCGTCGCCGAGCAGGGCGGGCTGGAGATGTTCGTCACTCTCACCACGGTGACGCTGTTCCCGGAGAGCCCGGTCGCGCAAGTGGTCCGCGCGGGCCATCCGGGTCTGCTGCTGCACGGCCATGGCCAGGTCCGGCTGCTCGAACCACCCGGCGGTCTCGGCGTGGGGATGGTCCCCGGGCTGGAGACCTGGCAGGAGCACCAGCTGGAGATACCGGCCGGGACGTCGCTGGTGATGTTCACCGACGGCCTGTTCGAAGTGCAGACGGGCGCGGACGGGCGCCACCTGGACATGGGGGGCCTGCTCCATCTCGCCCAGCGCCACCGGCACCGTCCGGCGGAGGAGTTCGTCGACGCGCTGATCCTCGACGTCGAGCGGGCCTCGCTCGAGCACGGCGGCCTCGCCGACGACGTCGCCGTCATTCATCTGGGATGGGCCAACACGTGACCGTTTCACCCCCGCCCCGGCGCGGCCTGACCGTCCGATCGTGGTTCACGCTGGCCGCGGTACTGATCGGAGTGCTGACCGTCACCGCCGCCGTGGTCGTCCACGGCCAGCTCGGCCACACCGCGAGAGCGTCGGACCGGCTGGTGGACACCATCACGCCCGCGCAGGTCGAGGCGGGCCGGATGCAGATGGCGATGCTCAATCAGGAGACGGGCGTGCGCGGCTACGCCCTCGCCGGCGGCCCGCGGTTCCTGCAGCCCTACACCGACGGGCTGGCCACCGAGCAGGAGTCCATGGCGCGGCTGCGGCGGCTGCTAACCGGCGAGCCCGCGCTCCGGGCGGACCTGGCGGCCGTCCAGCGGGCGATCGAGACGTGGCGCCGCGACTACGGCACCGCGGTCGTCTCCCAGGTCGCCGAGCACGGTCCCGGGGCGGACGCGGCGGCCACCGCCGCGCGCGGCGTGCCCGCCTTCGACGCGGTCCGGGCGAGCTGGGCGACGCAGAACCGGCACCTCGCGCAGGCACGCGCCGACGGCCGCGCCGAACTCCGCGACACCCGCACCGCCCGGAACTGGACGCTGGCCGCGCTGTTCGCGGCGCTGCTGACGGTCGGGATGCTGCTGGTGGTGCTGCTGCACTACGCCGTGGGGCGGCCGCTGCGGATGCTGCGCGTCGCGTCCCGGCGGGTCGCCGACGGCGACTTCACCCACGTCATAAGCGCACATGGCCCGGCGGACGTCCGCGAAGTGGCCGGCGCGGTCGAGGCGATGCGCGTCCGGATCAAGCGGGCGCTGGACCAGTCCACCGAACGCGAGCGGACCCTGCAGCGCCAGGCCGCCGCACTCGACGCGCAGACGGCCGAGCTGCGCCGTTCCAACGCCGAGCTGGAGCAGTTCGCCTACGTCGCCAGCCACGACCTGCAGGAGCCGCTGCGCAAGGTCGCCTCGTTCAGCCAGATGCTGGAGCGCCGCTACGCCGACCAGCTCGACGACCGCGCCCGCCAGTACATCGGTTTCGCCGTGGACGGCGCCAAGCGCATGCAGGTGCTGATCAACGACCTGCTCACCTTCTCCCGCGTCGGACGCATGCACCGGCAGCAGCAACTCGCCTTGCGCGAGCCGCTGGAGCGCGCACTGGCCAACCTCGACGACGCCCTCGCCTCCTCCCGCGCCCGCGTCGAGGTACCCGACGACCTCCCGCAGGTCGCCGGCGACCCGACGCTCCTGACGATGCTGTGGCAGAACCTCGTCGGCAACGCCGTCAAGTTCTGCCCGCCCGACCGTGACCCTGTCGTGCGCATCGCCTGCGAGCGGGAGGACGATCAGTGGCATCTGACCGTCACCGACAACGGGATCGGCATCCCGGTCGAGTACGAGGACAAGATCTTCGTCATCTTCCAGCGGCTGCACGGCCGGGACTCCTACAGCGGCACCGGCATCGGCCTGGCCCTGTGCAAGAAGATCGTCGAGTACCACGGCGGCCGGATCTGGCTCGATCCCGAGCACCAGGACGGCGCGCGGTTCCACCTCACCCTCCCCGCCTTGGCCGAGGCCGACCCCGCCGAGCCCGACCCCGCCGAGCCCGCCCCTGTCCAGGCCGACACCGATCAGGCTGACACCGGCCGCTCGGCCGGCCCGTCCGCACCACCCGGCACCGGTACCTCCGGCGCCGCCCCGTCTTCCACCGACCCGCAGGGAGCCCGTTCGTGACCGGTACCGCCATCCAGCCCATCACCGTCCTGCTGGTCGAGGACGACCCCGGCGACGAGTTGATGACCCGCGAGGCGTTCGAGCACAACAAGGTCCGCAACACCCTGCACGTCGTCCGCGACGGCGCCGAGGCCCTGGACTTCCTGTACCACCGGGCGGAGCACGCCGCGGCACCCCGCCCCGACCTGATCCTGCTGGACCTCAACCTTCCCAAGCGCGACGGCCGCGAGGTCCTCCAGGAGATCAAGTCCGAGCCCGACCTCGCGGCCATCCCCGTGGTGGTGCTGACCACCTCCTCCGCCGAGGAGGACATCCTGCGCAGCTACTCGCTGCACGCCAACGCCTACGTCACCAAGCCCGTCGACTTCGACCAGTTCATCAACGCCATCCGGCAGATCGACGACTTCTTCGTCACCGTCGTCCGTCTGCCCACCCGGCGCTGACACCCCTCGCCCGCAACCTCCACGGCACAGATCATGAGCGAAGACAGCCGCGCGAGCTCTGCCCCATCCAGCCCCTACGGCAGTTTCCGCGGCACGACCGACCCTGCCGCGGCTCGCGAAGAACGAAGCCCGGCGTCGCAGCCGGTTTCGGCGCCTGCCGAAGCTCAGCCCGGCGCGTCCGAGGACTCCTGAGTCTCCGCCGGGTGCGCCGGTGAGGAGCTGTCGGTGGCCGGCTGCTTCCAGTCCAGGCACACCGCGACCGCGTCGTCGGCGAGGTCCTGCCCGCCGAGGTGCTCGATGAGCTCGGCGCCCTCGTTCACCGTCATCCGCAGCCCGTTGAAGTCACCGCGCAACTCGGCTGGGACGACCGTCGCCACCAGCGCCGCCTCCGCTGCGTCCATGAGGACGCTGCTGACCCCGTACACCACCATGACCGACAGCAGCAGCCACAGCCACGTGCCCGAGCGCACCGCCAGCAGCACCGGCAGCAGCGCGGCCATGGCCAGGCTCGTCCCGATCAGCAGGCGCCGCCGCACCCGGTCGGCCACCGTCCCGATCGCCGGACCGGCCAGCACCGCCGCCCACAGGCAGAACGTCGCGCACCCGCGGTCACGCCGGCGTCCCGGTGGATCCGCCCCGGACAGGGTGGACCTCGCGGCGATCGAGAGCCCCTCCGCCCGCCTTTCGCCGGGCAGACCTGACCAAGACCGCCATGCCGGGCAGTCTGGCACCGCAGCGCGAGCCGGTTCCAGCGCCGGTGCGGCCGCCCCGTGCGCGAACCGGCTGTATGGTGGCACGCTGCGAGCGCAGGCAGCCTGCGCGTTGAGGCTCAGGGGGCCTAGTGGAACTCACGCTGATGCTGTGCCTGCCCAGGGACGCGGAGACGGCGCACGTGACCAGGGACGTCCTGGACGCCGCGCTCAAGGTCCTCGGATGCACGCCCGGGACCCGTTCCGACATCGCCCTGGCCCTCGGTGAGGCGTGTGCGAACGTCATCCAGCACGCTCACCCCGGTGACGAGTACGAAGTCCGGATCCACATCATCGACCGCAGATGCGTCATCGAGGTCGTCGACACCGGCCATGGCTTCGACGCCATCACCTTGGAGCAGGCCGCGCGAAGCCCCGAGGCCACCGCCGAACACGGGCGCGGCCTGCAGATCAT
This sequence comes from Actinomadura montaniterrae, assembly GCF_008923365.1. Classification (GTDB taxonomy): domain Bacteria; phylum Actinomycetota; class Actinomycetes; order Streptosporangiales; family Streptosporangiaceae; genus Spirillospora; species Spirillospora montaniterrae. The sequence goes on along the minus strand of NZ_WBMR01000021.1, from coordinate 23,783 downwards.
CAACGCGCTGGCCGACAACCTCCAGATCGCCAACCGGCGCGTCCAAGGCGCCATCGTCCGCTTCGAGATCCCCCTGCAGTGGGAAGCCGAGTCGGCGGGCAGCCACCTGACCACCGGGATCGAAACGCCGGTCTGAGCACACGGCAGATCACCGTGACCGGCGAACTGGATCTCACCGCGCGGCGACCATCAAGGTGGCGCAAGCGACAGCCGGCCGCTTCCCGCCGCAGGTGCTGGTGGACGTCGGCAAGCTGAGGTTCCGCGGTCTCAAATGAGGTGGCGCCGCACCGTTTCACGGGCCATGGGTCAGTCGGCGGGTCCCAATCCGCCCAGGGCTTCGCCGAGGTGAAGTTCGGTGGAGCTTCGGGTTTGGAAGCCCTTCTCGAACAACTCGGCCGTGCGCCGCTGCGTTTCCTCGCCGCGCACGAGTTGCTGGAACAACGCGGCGTCCGCGCGCACTTCGGCGGGAGACGGCAGGCCGATGGCGTTGATGGCCGACTTGGCCGCGATCAGCGCGTCGCGGGGGAAGCGGCTGATGCGCGCGGCGAGACCGGCCACGAACTCGTCGAGTTCGGCGTCGGGGATCGCGCGGTTGATCCAGCCATAGCGTTCGGCGAGGTCGGCGTCATAGTCCGACGACGTCAGCACGGCCTCGAGGGCCCGGCCCCGGCCCATCAGACGGGTGAGGTGCTGGACGGCTCCCGCACCCGGGGGCGTTCCGATTCCCACTTCCGGCTGGCCCAGGACGGCGTTCTCGCGGGACGCGAACCGCATGTCGCAGGCGAGGAGGAACTCGCTGCCGGCTCCTCGGGCGCGACCGCGCAGCGCGGCGATGGTGACGGCCGGAATCTCGCTCAGCCTGCGGAACAGCATTCCCAAGGAGGCGTCGCCGGGACCGCCGGCTTTCGCTGCCTCGGCGGTGTACTCGGGGACTTTCGTCATATCGACGTGCGGAAAGAAGAACTCGGCGTCCGCGCTCGCGAAGACCACCACGCGCGGGGCGGCCGGCAGTGACAGTTCGCGGACCAGCGTGACCAGGTCCCGCACGATCCCGGGACCGATCAGATTCATCGGTGGCGCGTGGAACGTCGCGAAGAGGACGTTGCCGTCCAGGCGGGTGTTGATGGTCTCGAACGAGGTGGTCATCCTGGTCCTTCCGTCCTTGTTCCGTCTCGCGCTGGAGGACGGGCGCGGTGCTGGGCGGTGTTCCGACGGCTCATGGGCCGAACATCAACAAGGCTTGGCGACTGACCTAGCCGGGATGCAGCTCGGCTATTGGCGTCCTGGAGTTCGCGGTCGCTGAAGGACGCTTCCGGCGGCGACCTGAGCTTGAGCGGCAACGGGGAACCCGGCGTCCCCTTGCCTGTTTCATGACACAGGAACCCGGCCCGTTCAAGCCCTTACAGCCGCGGGTAGTCCTCCACTTCCCCACCGGGGAGTGGACGAACCGGACATGACTGAAGGTTGGGTCGCTGTTGCAAGATGGGGCGGCCGTACACATCAGGCAGACCACCGGGCAGCCCAGCTTGTGGCCGAAAACGGGCACCGCGCGCAGCGCGGATCGGGTGCTGTTGGTTGTGCGGGGGCCCGGACATGCCGATCAGACATGCGACTCGCTGGTCTCGAGAAGCGCCACGATCTGGCGGCAGGAGGGGTCGTCAGTCCTGCGCTCCCGCGTCCCAGGTGGCGCGATGCATGACGGCGAAGCTCCACGGCACGGCGAGCAGGACGACGAGGGCCAGGCCGAGCGGCAGTGGAGCCGGCCGCGCCGCGCCCAGGGCCAGGCAGAGGACGGCCACGACGGCGCAGGTGCGGGCCAGCAGGTGGTAGAGCGGACGCTTGTCGTCCCAGGCCTGGAGGGACGACGCGATGCCCATGGCCGCGGCGAGCACCAGCGCGGTGGCGCCGCAGAGCAGCCAAGCGACGGGCGCCGGGGTCCGTCCACCGTGGGCGTGCTCGACCAGGCTCGGCATGGTCGCGCCCATGGCGGTGACCGCGGCCGTGAACGGCAGGTGCGTGATGATCCACCGGACGGTCGACGCGCGGGCCGGTCGCGGCGGGCGGTGGCCGACGAAGTCGAAGTACGTCCACCACGCACCGAATCCGATGACGACGGCGACGAGGCCGACGGCGATCGTCAGCGCGTCCGCCGGTTCGTGGGCGAGCCCGTCGACGACGCCGACGATCGTCTCGCCGAGGACGATGATGATGAACAGGCCGAACCGCTCGATGAGCGCGGGCGTGACGGCGAGGCCGGGCGGCGCCTTCCCGATCATGGCGCTGAACCCGGCCAGGTAGGCGGCGTCCAGGAGGAGCCAGGCGGTGACCCGCGCGTCGGGCGGCAGCCGGGCCGTCGCCGCCAGGACCGCGGCGCAGGCGCCCGTCCCGGCCACGAAGAGCAGGCTGGACCGGTGGAACCGCGGCTCGGACGGGCGGCCGGCCAGGTACCAGATCAGGGCGAGGACCAGGAACAGCACCGCGGCGCCGACCGGGAACGCGACGGCGCCCCGGTCGCCGGCCCGGGGGATGAACGCCCCCAGCGGGACCAGCGCGAGAAGCTGCACCAGCAGAACCGTGCGGCTCCGGGCGTCCTCGCGGCCGTGCAGGTCGTGGTACAGGCTGCCGTTGAGCCAGGCGATCCAGACCAGCATGAACACCGCGCCGAAGTCGGCGAGCCCGCGCCGCGACACGTGCCCCGCCAGCTGATGGGCGGCCTGCCCGACGAGCACGACCACGACCAGGTCGTAGAACAGTTCGAGCGGGCTGACGTCCCGTTCCAGCGGCTGCCCCCCATGCGGCCGCGGCGGCTGCCACAGCCGTTGCCGCAGCCGTGCCCGGCGCTCGCGTCTCTCGGACATGGCGGACGCGGATCAGCGCCGTACCGGGCACGCGCCGGACGGCGGCTCGGCCATCGGGCGGCGCAGGGCGAGCAGCCGTTTCCCGGCCTCAGTGCGCATGGAGTGAAGGTAGTCGATCGAGGCGGCGAGCTGTAGTGACTTCCCGTGGCGGGCGGGCCGGCCCATATTCACGTGGTGACGGCGGCGAGCACGATGCGGATGACGTCGTGGCGGTCGGCGGGATCTTCCAGCACCGCTTCGGCAGCGGACGCGCTCGGGGGCGGGGGCTCGTCCTGGGGCCGACACCGACGTGTTCACAACTCGTGTATGTCCGTCAGTGCCGGCACTGGTCGTCAGGTGAGGCGGACGTGGAGGATCAGGGGGCTGACGTCGGGGCCGGTCGGGGTTTGGACGCGCATGCCGGCGGTGGTGAGGGCGGCGGTGTAGGCGGCGATTTCGGCGGCGGGGCTGAGGGTGCGGCGGCGGGCGCGGGAGGCGCAGGCGACCAGGAACGGTTCGCCGTCGCGGCCGCCGTCGACGAAGAAGCCGTCGCCGGGGTGGCAGAACTCGGGCCGTCCGGCGTTGCGGAGCACTTGCCGGATGGTCTCGGCGTCGCGGTCGCGGCGGGTCCGCAGCGGCTGCCGCCAGCGCCCGTATCCGTAGGCGGGGACCTCGCTGTTCTGCTCGGCGGTCATGGACAAGCTGCATCTCTCCTGCACGTGCGTGGGCCACCGGATCCGTGATGGCCAGGGCATCTGGTCGAGGGGACGGCCCCTGGGGGAGATGGGTATGCCCGCCCAGAAGACGATCAACCGTGGCGTCCGCCGGTACGGGCTTGCGGAGGATGAGGGGTGACGGTGTTCGAAGGACGCCTCGGCTCGCTGGGCCCGGACGTGGACGTGACCGAGCCGGCCGACCTCACCATGGCCGCGATTCAGGGCGGCCTCCTGCTGGCCCAGGTCCGCCGCACGCCCGACCAGCTCCGCCTCGCCCTGCGCGGCGCGCGAGCAGCACTGGAGGACGCGCTCACCCCCTGGCATGATGCGCCGGAACTGACAGCGGACCCACCGGAGTGGGGAGGTCAGAGGCCATGGTTCGCCCCCGCGGACCATGGCCTCTGACTGTGGCTTATGGGCGCAGGTACGGGCCTGGGTGGTAGTGGGTGAAGGACGGGGTCGTCGGGTGCAGGCCCGGTTCGGGGTCCGTGTCGAAGACGGTCTGGTAGTCGGGGCCGAGGCCGGTCGCGGCGCTGTTCAGCGCGGTCGGCCGGGTGGTCGGCCAGTGGTCGGTGGCGATTCGGGTCAGGAGGGTCCGGAGGGTCGTGATCTCTTCGGAGGCGGTGAAGGAGCAGTGGTAGCCGCGGTCGACGTAGAGCTGCTTCAGGTTGGCCGGGTCGCCCGCGCGGCGCACCTGGGCGGCGTACCGGCGCTGGTTCTCCGGGGGGACGTTGCCGTCGCCGGTCGTGTGCAGGGTCACCACTGGCCAGGGGGTGCGGCCGGTGGGGGTGCCGTAGCGGGCGAGGTAGCGGACGGCCGTGGGGTCGGCCTTGACCCGGGGTGCCGCGTCGAGGCGGGCGAGGTCGTCGCGGAGGCTCAGGCCGGCCTCGCTGTAGGCGCGTTTCACCAGCTCTTTCTGGCTGGAGCGGGCTAGGAGCGTCCGGTAGTCCACGCCCGTGTTCCAGGACGGGTTGCCGCCGGCGCGCTGCTCGATGTCGGTGCGGGTGAGGCCCCAGAAGGCGCCCCGGTCGTAGGCGGCGTAGTAGGTCTGCTGTTCGACCTGCCCGGCGACCGTGTCGGGTGCCGGCGCACGCGAGGCGTAGCGGCCGGGGATGTCGGCGAGAGCGGCGGCGAGGGCGATGCGGGCGCGTCCCTGGGGGGAGTCGAGGGCGGCTCCGAGGGCGCGGCGAGCGTTGGTCGTGTTCGCCTGCGGGTCCTTGACATGGACCAGGTCGAGGCCGGGCGCGAGAAGTGTCTTGATCGCGAAGTTCGCGTCGAGGGCGCTGTTGAAGTGGCCGGTCGTGCCGCCGAGGACTCCGCAGAGGGAGGCGACGCCGGCGAAGCGGCGCGGGTCGCGTTCCGCCAGCAGGACCGCGGTGAGGCCGCCGGCGGACGCGCCCGCCGAGATGGTGCGCCGCGGCTTGCCGATGTTCGCCGTGAACCAGTCGAGCAGGTCCATCTGGTCCTTCAGGCCGGACTCGACGACGCCCCAGCCGCGCGGAACGCGGAACTGCGAGGCCGCCAGCGCGTATCCGTGGTCGAGCAGCCACTGCTTCGTGGCCGGGTGGTTCGTCAGTTCGATGTCCGAGGGCGCGGGGGACTCCAGGCTGTACGCGCCGTGGCTCCACAGGAGAAGCGTCCCGTTCCAGTGGGCGGGGACCTCGACGCGGTAGGGAACTCCGTCGATGTCGCCCTCTCGGGCATCGGCGCGGGCGGGCAGCGCGACCGCGGTAAGGGCGGCGAACACCATCAGCGGAACGGTGCGGCACAACAGGCGGAGGCGTTTCATGCCCGCACCTTCCAGGAGGCTCCGCCCCGGGTGCAATGATTTTGAAAATAGCCTAAATGTTGTAAATTCCGGCCATGCTGCGGCTCTGGCTCGACTACGAGGACCTCACCCGGATCCGCATCACTCCGGGCCTCTCGCCGATCGCCCAGACCGTCCTCGGCGCGCAGGCCCTGCGCGGGACCGGGCCGGAGCCCGTTCCCGGCCCATGGCGGGCGCGGACGCGGACGAGGCTCACCGGCCCGTCGCGTCTGCTGCTCGACCTGGTCCCGCCCGGACGCCTGCTCCCCGATTTCCTGACGCCGTACACGCACGTGCCGGGGTTCGAATCGGAGCTCGACGCCGTCGCCTCGACGCCCGTGCGGCGCATCCGCACGGAACTCGAGCGGGCGTACGGTCCGCGGCCGCCGGTTTCGTGGCTGACCCGCCTGGCCGCCGGAGATGCGGAGGCGATGCGGGCGCTCATCCGCGGGGTCCGTGACTTCCACCGGGTCGCGCTGGCCGACCTGTGGTCCGGCATGGACGCCCACCTGTCCGCCGAGGCGGGCGGCCATGCCCGGACGATGGCCGACCGCGGAATCGGCGGCCTGCTGGGCGGCCTGCACGCCGGGATCCGCTGGTCGTCACCGGTTCTGGAGGTCGAGACGCTGCGCGACGGCGACGTGCACCTGCGGGGGCGCGGCCTTCAGTTCGTCCTCTCGCCGTTCGTCACCGAGCCGCGGGTCCTGATCGCCGGCGACGGTCCGGTGGCCGTGGTGGTTCCCGCGTCGCGTCCGTTCGGCGCGACGGGCGGGCGCGACGCCCTGCCGCAGGTGTTCGGCCGGACGCGTGCGGCGGTGATCCGGGTGGTCGGCGCGCAGCGGGAGCTCACGACGGGGGCGCTGGCGGCCCGGCTGAAGATCAGCGCGGCGTCCGCGTCCCAGCATGCCACCGCCCTGCGCGGCGCCGGTCTCATCACCAGCGAGCGCCGGGGCAAGACGGTGCACCATGCCCTGACGCCGCTCGGCGAGCGCTTCCTGCACGGTTCGAACCCGCGGGAACCACAGGAATGACCGACGAGCCGTGCTCGGCGGTGCCCCTGCGCGCTACGCCTGCTCCTTGTACACCGCCTCGACGTTGTTGCCGTCCGGGTCGTTAACGAACGCGCAATAGGCCCCATACTCGGGCCAAAGCCGCGGTTCGTGCCGGGAGGTGCCGCCGGCCGCCAGCGCGGCCGCGTAGAAGGCGTCGACCGCGTTCCGGTCGCGAGCGGTGAAGGCGATGTGCGCGCCCCGCGTCACCGTGGCATCGCCCGCCGGATACAGGCCGAAGGAAGGGGTGTCCAGCTCCTCCTCCCAGAACTCCGCTCCGCCGTCGGCCGCCTCCCCGACGACGCCCAGAGGCTTCAGCGCGGCGGTGTAGAAGCTCGTGCTCGCCTCAAGGTCCGCGGCGATGAAGGTCACGTGGTGGATGAAGGGCCATCGTTCAGTCATGACCGCGGAGTCTACGAGAGCCCGGCGCCCGACTTCGCGGCGTCAAGGTCCCCGCTCTTGTGAGCGTGGCCGGGAAATGTCATGGGCGGTCGGCAGGATGCCCTCCATGGAATGGCGACCCCGTCCTACCGGGAGTTCCTCCTGACGACGGACGGCTGGCGCGATGCCGGGATCCTGTTCCTGGACCCCGGCGACGTCGACGCCTCGGGCGAATGGGCCGCCTACAGCCTGTTCTCCTGGAAGGCCGAACCGCCTGAGCGGTTCGCGTCCTTCACCGCGCTGATGGAGGACCTCTACGCCGAGTTCCACCGGATGCGTAAACCGGGGTGGTGGGCCCCCACCTGGGCGGATAGCGGCGCAGGGTGTTCACCATTGTTCCCAGTGCAGCACCTGGTCGCGTGGGATGCGGGGCGCGGGCTTGAAGTCGGTGCCGATCGTGTAGGCGAGCGGGATGAACGCGGCGAGCATGACCTCGTTGTAAGGGACGCCCAGTGCGGCGGCGAGTTCGTGTTCGAGGGGGCCTTGGGCGGTGGTCCAGGTGGTGCCGAGGCCGCGGGCGCGGGCGGCGAGCATGAAACTCCAGGTCGCGGGCAGGATGGACCCCCACGTGCCGGATTGGACGGTCGTCGAGGCGTGATCGGTGCGTCCTTCGATGGCGGGGATGACGAACGCCGGGACGCGGTGGATGTTGTCGGTCAGGTGCCGCAGCCCGTCGAACACGCCCTGGGTGGAGCGCGGGGCGTGGTTCATGCGGCGGATGTCGTGCTCGTTCAGCGGGTGCCCCTCCGCGGCGGCGAGCGCGCGGCGGAAGATGTCGCCCACCTCGCGGCGCAGGCGCGGCTCGGTGACCACGATGAAGTGCCAGCGCTGCCGGTTGCGTCCGGTGGGCGCCTGGGTCGCCAGGTCGACGCACTCCTCGATGAGCCGGCGCGGGACGGGCCGGTCGAGGTCGAGCCGCTTGCGGACGGCGCGGGTGGTGGACAGCAGCTCGTCGGGGGTCAGGTCGAGGTTCATCGAGGTGCTCCTCAGGCTCGGGTGGAGGTCGGTGCGGTGGTCGCCGGTTCGGCGGCCGCGGGTTCGGCTCGGGTCCGCAGGCCGAGGTAGGCGATGACCGCGCCGAGCAGCGAGAAGGACCCGGCGGTCAGGAACGCCGCGCGGTAGCCGTCCAGCGCGGACGCCGGGACGGCCATCACCGCCGCGAGCAGCGCCACGCCGATGCCGGCCCCGATCTGGACGGCGGAGGTGACCAGCCCGGAGGCCAGGCCCTGGCGGTCGTCGGGCAGGCTGGACACCGCGGCGATGTTGAGGCTGGGGAACGACAGGCCGTTGCCGACGCCGTGCACGATGAGCGCGGGCAGCAGCACCGTCGCGTAGCCGCTGGACGTGCCCGTCCGCAGGAACAGCAGGATCCCGGCGCCTTGCACCAGCAGCCCGAGCGCCGCTGTGCGCCGCAGGCCCCAGCGTCCGATCAGCCGTCCGGCCAGGTTGGCGGTGACGACGATGGCCAGGCCCATGGGGACGATCCCCAGCCCGGTGTCCAGCGCCGAGTACCCGAGCACGCCTTGCAGGTACAGGACGGCCGCGAACTGCCAGCCGATCGTCGCGCACGCCCAGGCCAGCGCGGCCAGGTTGGCCGAGGCGAGCCGTCGTGAACGCAGCACGTCCAGCGGCACCAGCGGGTTCCGGCGGTGCCGCTCGATCGCCACGAACGCTCCGAGCAGCGCCAGCGCCGCCGCGCCGGCGGGCCAGCTGGTCTCGGTGAGCGCGTAGACCAGGAGCAGGACGCCGCCGGTGACGGCGCCGGCGCCCGCCGTGTCGAATCCCGTGCGCGGGCCGGTGGCGCGTCCGGCCGGGATCACCCTGGGGGCGGCGGCGAGCACGAGCAGCGCGACGGGCACCGGCAGGAAGAACACCAGCCGCCAGCTCACCTCGGTGAGCAGCCCGGAGGCGATCAGCCCGGCACTGTAGCCGGTCGCTCCGGCCAGCGCGTACACGCCGAGCGCCCGGTTGCGGCGCGGCCCCTCGGCGAACGTCGTGGTGATCAGCGACAGTGCCGCCGGGGCGGTCAGCGCGGCCGCGACGCCCTTCACCACGCGGGTGGCGACGAGGAGCGGGCCGTCGGAGAGCAGGCCGCCCGCCAGGCTCGCCGCCGCGAACACCGCCAGCGACGCCAGGAACATCCGGCGCCGTCCGAGCAGGTCGGCCAGCCTTCCGCCGAGGAGCAGGAAGCCGCCGTAGGCGACCGCGTAGCCGGACATCAGCCACTGCAGCGTGCCTTCGGGCAGCGCGAGGTCGGCGCCGATGGCGGGCAGCGCCACGCCCATCAGCGACAGGTCCATCGAGTCCAGGAACACCGCCGCGCACAGCAGGATCAGGGCCGCCGTCGCCCGGCGGTCGGGACGCATCACCGGAACACCACTCCATCTTTGAGCAGACGATCTGCAACGAGACGAAACCGTATGCTCGCAAATGATCTGCTGTCAAACAATTGAGCGGCAGATGGTTCTGGTAGCCTCGGGCGGGTCGACAGTGCAGGAGTCCCATGCCTTCCAAGCCCGCCCGGCCGGCGTACTTCCCGACGCTGGCGGCCGAACGCCCGGACATCGCGATGTGCCGCGCCTCGGCGTACCTGGCCCGCGCCGCCGACGCCCACGCCACCCGGCACGGCCTCGGCGTCGGCCAGCACCTGGTGCTGAAGATGCTCGACGCCGTCGGCCCCTGCTCCCAGCAGGTGCTCAGCGAGGAACTGCGCATCGACCGCAGCGTCATGGTGAGCGTGTGCGACGACCTGGACCGGTCCGGATTCGTCCGCCGCGAACGCAACCCCGACGACCGCCGCTCCTACGCCGTCACCATCACCGGCAAAGGCCGCGAACGCCTCGCCGAGGCCGAGAGCACCGTCTCCTCCTACCTGGAAGAGACCTTCGCCCCCCTCACCGCGAGCGAGCGCGCCCAGCTCACCGCGCTCGTCGGCAAGCTCATGCAGCTCTGATCACGAAACAGGCGCGGACTGCGCGTCAGGCGGCTCCGGCCGTCCCCCGGCCCGTGAAGCGGCCTTCACCTGCTCGGACGTCGCGTCACTCTCCCGCCGGGCGGGGCCCGGGCCGGGCGGCGGGGTCCTGGCCGAGCGCGGTCAGGCGGGCGGCCAGCGCGTCGCGTTCGCGGGTGAGCTCGGCGAGCTCGTGCTGGAGCTCGAAGATCCGCCGGATGGCGGGCAGCGTCATGCCCTCGCCCATCATCGTGACGACCTGCTGGATGCGGCCGATCTCGGCGCGGCTGTAGCGGCGCTGCCCGCCGGCCGAGCGCTGCGGCGAGACGATCTGGTGGGTGTCGATGCGGCGCAGGAACGCCTGCTGCACCTGCAGCATGTCCGCGACCTGCCCGACGGTGAACAGCGCCGCGTGCTCGTCGTCCATGGGCAGTTTCACCGGCGCTCCTTCTTTTTCATCCCGGCCGCGTGCGGAAGGTCTGCCCGGCCGGGGCCGGGCAGACCTTCGGGTGCGGTGCCGGTCACCGCGGATCCGTGGCGGGCCGGCCGTTCCGGCTCGCGGTCACGTGCGGATGGCCTTCTGGTCGGCGGCCTGGACGGCGATCTTGCGGGGCTTCGCCTGCTCCAGGACGGGGATGCGGACGGCCAGGACGCCGTTGTTGTAGGCGGCCTCGATCGCGTCGGCGTCCAGGTGCTCCGACAGGTAGACGCGGCGGGTGAAGGCGCCCATCGTGCGCTCGCGGACGAAGACGCGCTCGTCCTCGCCGAACTCCTCCTCGCGCCGCGCGCTGACGGTCAGCACGCCGCGGTCCACGGTGACCTCGATCGAGCCGGGGTCGATCCCGGGCAGGTCGAACCGCAGGACGACGTCGTCGGCGCGGCGGATCCCGTCCATCGGCATGCCCGCGCCGTCCCCGCGGCCGCTCAGCCCGGCCTGCCGGACCGCACGGTCGAACTGGCGCTCGAACTCCTGCACGAACGGGTCGATCGACGTCAGCAGCATCGCTCGCTCACCTCCGAAGATCCCCGGGGCCTCCACGCCCGGGATTTGTCTCTGCCTCGCAGGGAGGAAGAACCCTGCAACTCAAATTATAAGTACCATGCCGCGGGGTTCGTCAAACATCGGTCTCCGGCAGGGCCGCAAGCCGGCGCGGAATCCGGCGTCGGCGCTCGGGCGCGCGGCCGTCGACGGCGCGCCCGGTCGAGCCTTCCGCGTGAGAGGCGCTGGTCAGGGGGAGGCGTCGGCGGTCGGGACGGGCCCGCGGGCGCGGGCGTGGCGGGTGAAGGCGTCCAGGCCGCGCTGGAGATGGGTGCGTTCGGTGCCGGTCATGTGCTCCAGGACGGTCTGCAGGTCGGCGCTGCGGTGCCGGCGCAGGTCGTTGAAGAGGTCCGCGCCGTCCGGCGTGAGGTGAAGGGCGACCTGCCGCCGGTCAGCGCGGGCGGGTGCGCGCTCGAGCAGCGAGGCGGTCTCCAGGCGGTCGCACAGGCGGCTGGCCGAGGAGGGCAGGATGCGCAGCTCGTCGGCGAGTTCGCTGAGCGTGAGGCCGGGACGGACGGCGACGACCTCCATCGCGTCCAGCTGTACCGGTGACAGGTGCCCCGCGACGGTGCGGCGGGCTCGATGCCAGACGCCCAGCAGGGCGCGGGCCGCTTCTTCCAGAGCCGAAACGCCGGGGGAGCTGCTGGATTCGGGTGCCATGCGGGGAGCGCACCGACCCTCCTGCGTATAGACGGTCACGGTCTGTGCCTTTGCGACGACAGTTCCCGGCGTCGCGCGCCTTATGCGTGACGAAAGCGGCCGGTGCGGCGGGTGTGCGCGGTTTTCGATACGCCGACGATATGCGGCGCTTCGTAGCATCGGGAGCCGAGACACCAGGTCAAGGGGCGGTCGGTCCCTGGCCGGTGGTCATCACACGGCACGAACGACGACCCGCCGGATTCGCTGGCTCCTCGCGGCCTGATCACGGCAGTGAACGAGGACGGACGATGGCGCAGGCGGACACCGCGGAGACCGAGCAGGGCGACGCCGAGGAGCGGCCCACCGACGCCGGGACGTGGCGCGCGGGCGTTCGCGGGGGCGTCCGGCGGGCGGTCCGCGCCGGCTCCCGGCCGGAAAGTTGGAGGCGCGGCCCGGTGCTCGTGGCGCTGGCGCTGCTGCTGGGCCTGGTCATGCTGCTGCACGCGGAGATCCCGAACCGGATCGGGAACCTCGGCAGCCTGGTGGAGAACCTCCTGCCCTGGCTGGGCCTGTTCGTCCCCGTCCTGCTGGCCGGGGCGGTGTGGCGCCGTTCCCCCTCCGCCGTGGTCGCGTTGCTGCTGCCGGTCGCGGTGTGGCTGAACCTCTTCGGCGGGTTGCTCACCGACAAGTCCCACCCGGGCGCCGACCTCACGGTGGTCAGCCACAACGTCGGCGCCGACAACCCCGACCCGGTGGGCACCGCCCGTGACCTGGCCGCCTCCAAGGCGGACGTGCTGGCGCTGGAGGAGCTGACCCAGCAGGCCAAGGGCACGTACGAGAAGGAACTGGCGAAGGCGTATCCGTACCACGCGGTGCAGGGCACGGTCGGGTTGTGGAGCAAGCTGCCGCTGTCGGACACCCGGCCCGTCGACATCGAGATGGATTACGGGCCGCTGGCGGCGACCAAGCCGGAGGCCCTCAAGCTGTCCTATTCCCGGGCGCTGCGTACCACGGTCGCCACGAAGCACGGACCGCTCGCGGTGTACGTGGCCCACCTGGGGTCCGTGCGGGTGAATCCCAGGGCCGGCTTCTGGACGGACTCGCGCGACCGGAACGCGCAGGCGCTCGCCAGGGCCATCGCCGCCGAGCAGAACAAGCGGGTCGTGCTGCTCGGCGACCTGAACGGCTCCACGGACGACCGCGCGTTCGCCGGCATCACCTCGCGGCTGCGCTCCGCCCAGGTCGCGGCCGGGGACGGCTTCGGCTTCACGTGGCCCGCGGAGTTCCCGATGGTGCGGATCGACCAGATCCTCGTCCGCGGTGTGAAGCCGAGGAGCTCATGGGTGCTGCCCGCCACCGGCAGCGACCACCGGCCGGTCGCGGCCGGTATCAGCTGGTGAACGAGATCCCACCGCCGCCGGGGCGGGTTCAGACTCCCCGGTCGGGCGCGCTCATGTCCCCCGTCGCGGGCGTGCCGTCGGCGAGCCCGTAGCGCAGGTACACGGTGCCCTTCGGGCTGGCCGCCGGCGGTTCGAGCAGCGTGACGTTCGCGGGCACCGCGCCCCCGTCGAACACCTTCTTCCCGACCCCGAGGACGATCGGGTGTACCCAGAGGTCGAGGCGGTCGAAGAGCTTCTCGCGCAGGAGGGTCTGCACCAGGTCCAGGCTCCCGACGACCTTCACGTGCTCGTGCCGGTCGCGGATCTCGCGCACCGCGGCGGGCAGGTCCGGGCCGAGCAGCGTGGACCCGGCCCACGGGAGGTCGGGCGCGCCGCGGGAGGCCACGTACTTCGGGACGCTGTTGAACAGCGTGGCGATCTCGTTGTCCTGCCCGCCCTCCTGGTACGGCCAGTAGGCGGCGAAGATGTCGTACGTCCGGCGGCCGAGCAGGAGGGCGTCGGTGCCCTCGTAGGCGGCGCCGATCTGCGCCCCGGCGACGTCGTCCAGCAGGGGCGCCTGCCAGCCGCCGAACGGGAAGCCCGCCGGGTCCTCGTCGGGGCCGCCGGGCGCCTGCCCGACGAGGTCGAGGGTCGCGAACAGTTCGATGTGGATGAGGCCCATGCCCACTCCTGCTGAGTCGGTTCGATCGGTCACGGGATAGACCTGCCCGCACCGCCGGACTCATCGCCGCGCCGACCTGGGGATTCGGGCGGTGCCGGATTTTAGCTGACTTCGAACTTGTGTTCGATATCTCTGCCATGGTCCTGGGTACGCTCCTCCGCGAAGGGCGCCGAACGGTGGACCGTGGCAGGTCCGTCCGGGAGGCGTCCCGTGGACAGGCGGGAGAGGGAGGGTGATCTGGATGAGCAAGCCCCACCGTCGCTGGAACTGGCGGCAGATCGCGGCTTTCGCCGCCCTCGGGCGTTTCGCGCTCGAGGCCGCGCGCATCGCCTGGGACTGGCTGAACGACGACGGCCCCGGCCCGTCCCTCTGACCGGACCGTCCTCCGACCGGCCCGGCCGGACGCGAAACGGCGAAGGCCCCTCGCGGGGTGTGCGAGGGGCCTTCGGACGGGCGGGTCAGGGCTTGGTCGGGGTGAGGTTGAACATCGGCTTGCCGACGAACAGCGCGGTCCGGCCGAGCATGCCGTTGATCACGCCCGCGGCGGAGGTGTACCAGGCGACCAGCGCGGTGATCACCCCGATGTAGCCGCCGACCTTGATCGTCGTCTCGTTGGTGGAGAAGTTCCCGATGAACAGCACGATCTCGGTGATCTCCAGGGTGAGGAAGACGCCGAAGACGGCGAGGTTCACCTGCGTGCTCCACAGCAGCATGTACGTGTTGAAGATCGCGAAGGCGAGCAGGATCCAGCCGAGGTCGTTGGCGACCTGGTCGGCGTTGCCCTCCTTGGCGACGAGCAGGATGTACAGGCCGAGCCCGATCCAGAAGCCGCCGTACGTGGAGAAGGCGGTCGAACCGAACACGTTGCGGTTGCGGAACTCCCACATCCCGGCGAGGAGCTGGACGAGGCCGCCGTAGCCGAGCGCGTAGCCGAGCCAGGCGTCGGTGCCGTCCGTCCACTGGGCGTTCTTGGCGGAGAGAAGGAACGTGGTGAGGGCGAACGCGGCCAGCCCGAGCGGGGCGGGGTCGGCGACCGCGGGCGGGGTCTGAGGAGTGGACTCTTGCTCGACGTAGGTCATGTTGCCTCCTCGCTGGAGTCCCCACGTCGCGGCTTGCTCGGGAGCAGGCGGGGATGGACGAGGGAACGCGGGAACAGACGTTCGGAAAGGCCGCACCGGCGGGACAGGGACTCGCCTTGCCGCATGCTGGTCCGACCTCACCGTCATGCCGTGCATCTGGCGCGAGGTTGGACGCGCGTCAGATGCGCCCAGTAACTGCGGAGACCCGTAGTGTCGCGGCCTCGAAGCGATCATAACTCCGCATGTGTCTCAGGTCACTGTCCTGTTTCACGTCGCTTCACCAAAGAATCGCCAGAAGATGACGGACGTCCGGTGCCCGATGCGGCGTTCGGGCGGCGATGCGCTGAACAACGCGGAACATCGGTGGTCGCGGCGGTTCGCGGGGTGTTGCCTGCCTCCGACGGACCCCGGTGAAGGGACGACGGGATGAGCGTGTTCGGTGTCGACTACGCGTGGGGGCGCCCGGGTGCGTCCGCGCTGCGCGATGCGGGGGCGAAGTTCGTCTGCCGCTACCTCTCGCACGACACGACCGGCAAGAACCTGACGGCCGCCGAGGCGCGGGAGCTGTCGGAGGCCGGGCTGTGGCTGGTCGTCGTGTGGGAGAGCACGGCGTCGCGGGCGCTGTCGGGGCGGGACGGCGGCGCCGCGGACGCCCGGGACGCCGCGGCGCAGGCGAAGGCCTGCGGGATGCCCGGAGACCGGCCCATCTACTTCGCGGTCGACTTCGACGCGACGCCGCAGCAGCAGGCGGCGATCAACGCGTACGCGGACGGCGCGGCGTCCGTCCTCGGGCGCGGGCGGGTGGGCCTGTACGGCGGGTACTGGCCGGTCAAGCGGGCCTTCGACGCGAAGAAGATCACGTTCGGGTGGCAGACGTACGCGTGGTCGGGCGGGAACTGGGACTCCCGCGCGCAGCTCCAGCAGTACTCCAACGACCACCGGATCAACGGGGTGGGGGTCGACTACGACCGGGCCGTCCACGACGACTACGGGCAGTGGAAGGTGGGCGGGGCGTCGGCGCCGCACGCCCCGGCGTGGCCCGGACGGTACATCACGCAGCCGCCCGTCATGCGCGGCGACGACGTGCGGACATGGCAGGCGCGGATGAAGGCGCGCGGCTGGTCCATCGCGGTGGACGGCGCGTACGGCCCGGCGTCGGAGGAGGTGTGCCGGGCGTTCCAGCGCGAGAAGGGGCTCGGCGTGGACGGCGTCGTCGGCCCGGCGACCTGGAGAGCGGCCTGGGACGCGCCGGTCACCTGACCCTCGACGGCGGTTCCGGAAGGGGCATGACGCGCCGGTCACGTGGCGGGTGGGGGCTCCTCGGGGAGGGTGATGCGGACGGTCGTCCCGCCGGACGGGCGGGTGAGGAGCTCCGCGCGCCCGCCGTGGGCGGCGGCGATGGCCGCGACGATCGGCAGGCCGAGGCCGGCGCCGGTGCTGCCCTGCTCGGCGCGGTGGAAGCGCTCGAACGCGCGGGCCGCGTCCTCGGGCGCCATGCCGGGACCCTCGTCGGCGACCTCGATGACGCCGGGCGCGAGCCGGAGCGTCGCGGGCGTGCCGGGCGGGGTGTGGGCGGCGACGTTGGCGAGCAGGTTCGCGAGGACCTGGCGGATGCGGGCCTCGTCGACGGTCGCGACGAGCTCGCCGGGCGCGTCGAGCCGGACGGGATGGCCGGGCGCGGCGGCGGTCGCGTCCGCCACCGCGTCCCTGGCCAGCGCGACGAGGTCGGTCGGGGCGGGCTGGACGGCGGCCTCCCGGTCCAGGCGGGCGAGGTCGAGCAGGTCGGTGACCAGCCGGTTCATCCGGCCGGCCTCGTCCTCGATGCGGCGCATCGCGTCGGGCAGCTCGTCCGGGCCGAGGGCGCCGTGCCGGTACAGCTCGGCGTAGCCCTGGATGGTGGTGAGCGGGGTGCGCAGCTCGTGCGAGGCGTCGGCGGCGAACGCGCGGACGCGGGCCTCGGAGCGGCTGCGGGCCCAGAACGCCTGCTCGATCCGGTCGAGCATCACGTTGATGGCGGTCGCGAGCCGGGCGGTCTCGGTGCGGTGGCCGGGGCCGGGCATGCGGGCGCGCAGGTCGCCGCCCGCGGTGATCGCCTGCGCGGTGGCGGCCATCCGGTCCAGCGGGAGCAGCCCGCGGTGGATCAGCCACCGGCCGAGCAGGGTCAGCACGGCGAGCAGCAGCGCGCCGGTGGCGACCTCGGTGAGGACCAGGTTCCGGACGGCCGCATGGATCTCGTCCAGCGGGGACGCGACGACGACGGTGCCGTTGCGCCAGGGCCGGGCGACGGCGCGCAGCCCGGGCAGGGAGAACGGTTCGAGCGACCGGGCGCGGGCGGCGAGGCCGGCGGTGCCGAGGTGCTCGACCTCGCTGACCGCGCGGTCCGGGGCGGGCGCGTCCCCGCTGAGCACCCGCACCCGGCCGTTCGGGCCGACCGCGAGCACGACGAACCGGGCCGGTGCGACGCCCTGCTCGGGCAGCCCGGGCCGGACGAGCCGGGCGACCGCCCGGTCGCGGGTGGCCTGGAGCTGCCCGTCCACCCGGTGCATCAGGTAGCCGTGCAGAACGAGCGCGCTGACCAGCCCCATGATCGTCAGCCCGGCGAGGGTGACGGCGAGCAGGCCGGCGAGCAGCCGGGCGTTGAGCGTCATGGGCGCAGCGCGTACCCGACCCCGCGCTGGGTGTGGATGAGCGGCGTGCCGAGCGGGTCGAGCTTGCGCCGCAGGTAGCTGATGTAGGTCTCGACGACCTGCGGGTTGCCGTGGTCCCAGCCCCACACGCTCTCCAGGAGCTGGCCGCGGGACAGCACCATCCCGGCGTTGCGCATCAGGTGCGCGAGCAGCCGGAACTCGGTCGGCGACAGGTCCACCTCGACGCCGCCGCGGCGGACCGTCCACTGGCCCTCGTCCAGTTCCAGGTCGGCGACGCGCAGCACCCCGCCGGCGGGCGGCGCGGCGCGCCGCAGCACCGCCCGCACCCGGGCGATCAGCGCCTCGATCGAGAACGGCTTGGTGACGTAGTCGTCGCCGCCGAGGGTGAGCCCGGTGACGGTGTCGGACGGGGTGTCCCGCGCGGTCAGGAAGATCACCGGGACCTGGTCGCCGCCCGCGCGGAGCCGCCGGCACACCTCGAACCCGTCGAGGTCGGGGAGCATGACGTCGAGCAGGACGAGGTCGGGCCGCTCGGCGGCGGCGGCGCGCAGCGCGTCCTCCCCGGACGCCGCCGTGACGGTGGCGAAGCCGTGGAAGCGCAGCGCGACCTCGATGAGGTCGCGGATGTTGGCCTCGTCGTCCACGACGAGCACGCGCCGGTTCTCGCTCATCGGCTCCCGCCGTCGGCCTCCGGCCGGGCACCGCGCCCGGCCGCCGTCCTGCCTCGAAACTACCTTCCGCCGGCGGCGGCGACGCCGCGCGGCCCGGCGGCCGGTGGCCGTAGGGCCGGGGCCGCCGGGCCGCAGGGGAGGTCAGTTCTTCTTCGGCTCGCGGATGAGCTTGGCGGTGCGGGTGCCGCCCGTCCGCTCGCCCAGGACGAACACCTGCGCGCCGCTCGCGAGCGCGGACACCGTCGACTTGCCGCCGTCCTTGCGGACGCGGGTGTCGCCGTTGGTGGTCCAGGTCCAGGTGGCGCCGTCGGCGCTGCGCACGGTGAGGGTCGTCCCGGAGATGCCGGTGATCTTGCCGCGCTGCCAGTCGGCGAGGCGGAAGCCGTCCTTGGTGCGGACGGTGGCCTCGCCGTGCACGCCGCGGACGCGGCGGAGGGCGGCCAGGCGCTTGCCGTGGCCGGGGTGCGCCTTCGGCGCGGCGCTCGTCGCGGAGGGGGAGGGGGACGGGGCGGAGTTCGCGGCGGCCGGGACGGCGAGGTACAGGCCGAGCCCGAGCAGTCCGGCGGCGCCGGCCCCGGCGGCGATGGTCTTCCTGTTGGTTCGCATGGGGGACATTGAAGCGGGGGCGGCTGGTAGGAGTCCGTGGCGGATCCTGGGAGAACCCTGGGAATCGGCTGCGCGTCTCCTGCCCGCGGCTCGCCGGCCGCTCACTGGAACGTGCGCACGCCCTTCAGCATCGCGGCCACCAGCTGGACGGCCTGGTCGCGGGCCTGCGCGGGGTCGGCGGCGTCGGCGATGGTGAGGGCGAGTTCGGTGAGCGCCCCGTAGAGGGCGGCGGCCGTGAGGGGCGGCGGGTGGGCGGGGGCGGCGCCGAGGATCGCGGTGAGGCCGTCCTCCAGGAGGGCGCCGAGGTAGCGCTGGTCGAGCTCGCGCCAGCGCGGCCAGCCGAGCGCGATGGGGCCCTGGAGCAGGACGATCTGGCGGTAGCCGGGCTCGGCGCAGATGTCGAGGAACGCCCGGATCCCGGCGATGCCGCGGTGCCACGCGTCGCCGCCCTCGCCGGCGATCGCGGCGGCGATGCGCTGGGCGGCCTCGTCCTCGAACTCCTCGAAGACGGCCTCGAAGAGGCCCTGCTTGCCGTTGAAGTGGTGGTAGAGGGCGCCGCGGGTGAGGCCGGCGGCGCGGACCAGCTCCTCGGCGGAGACGTCGGCGAAGCCGCGCTCGGTGAAGTGGCGGCGGCCGGTGTCGAGGAGGGCCGCGCGGGTGCTCTCGACGTACTGCTCGCGGCGGCTCTTGACAGGCTCCACGCGGCATGTATAACACATACAAGACGTATGTGAGATTCAAAGCGTACGGGAGGCGCCATGGAGGCCGATGTCGCGATCGTCGGCGCGGGTGCGGCGGGCCTGGTCGCGGCCCGCGACCTCGTCCGGGACGGGCACGACGCCGTCGTCCTGGAGGCCCGCGACCGCGTCGGCGGCCGCCTGCTGAACGGCGAGCTCCCCGGCGGCGGGCCGATCGAGGTCGGCGGCCAGTGGGTCGGGCCCGGGCAGGACGAAGTGCTCGCGCTGATCCGCGAGCTCGGGCTCAGCACCTACCCGACGTACGACGAGGGACGGCACATCGCCGAGTTCGGCGGCCGCCGCAGCGCGTACAAGGGACGGGTCCCGCGCCTCTCCCCGGCCGCGATCCTCGACATCGGCCAGGGCTCGGCGCGCCTCGACCGGCTCGCCCGCCGCGTCCCGGTGGACGAGCCGTGGGCCGCCGCGCACGCGGCGCGGCTCGACGGCGCGACGTTCGGCACCTGGATCCGGCGGAACCTGCACACGCGCGCGGGCCGCTCCTTCATGCGGCTGATCACGCAGGCGGTGTTCGCGGCGGAGCCGGACGACATGTCCGCGCTGTGGGCGGCCTTCTACGTCGCGTCCGCCGGCGGCCTCGACCCGCTGATCGAGACGACCGGCGGCGCGCAGCAGGACCGCGTCTCCGGCGGCTCCCAGCGGATCGCGCTCGCGCTGGCCGGCGAGCTCGGCGACCGGGTCGTCCTCGACGCGCCCGTCACCGAGATCGAGTGGACCGACGGCTCCGTCCGGCTCCGCACGCCCCGCGCGGAGGTGCGGGCGCGGCGGGCGGTCATCGCCGTCCCGCCGCCGCTCGCCGCCCGGATCCGGTACGCGCCGGGCCTGCCCGGCGACCGCGACCAGCTCGTCCAGCGCCTGCCGATGGGCCGCGTGATCAAGGTGAACGTCGTGTACGACGAGCCGTTCTGGCGCGCGGACGGCTTCAGCGGCCAGGCCAACAGCGACCGCCGCGGGTTCGCCGTCGTCTTCGACAACACCCCGGAGAGCGGGGCGCCCGGGGTGCTCGTCGGGTTCCTGGAGGGCCGGCACGCCGACGCCGCCGCGCGGCTCGACCCGGCGGCGCGCCGCGAGCGGGTCCTCGCCGACCTCGCCGGGTACTTCGGCCCCCGCGCCCGCGACCCGATCGCGTTCATCGAGCGGGACTGGGCGGAGGAGGAGTACTCGCGCGGCTGCTACGGCGCGTTCGCCACGCCCGGCACGCTGACGCGGTTCGGACCGGCCCTCCGCAGGCCCGTCGGGCCGCTGCACTGGGCCGGCACCGAGACCGCCACGCGCTGGGCCGGGTACATGGACGGCGCCGTCGAGTCCGGCCACCGCGCCGCCCGCGAGGTCGCCGCCGCCCTCACCTGACGCCCTCCGCCGCGCCGATCGCCCGCCGGCGCTCCGCTCCAGGCCCGGTCAGGCCGGTTAGGCCGGTTCGGCGAGGGTCTCGAGGACCTGCTCGCCGTACTTGGCGAGCTTGTTCTCGCCGACGCCGCTGACCTTGCCCAGCTCGGCGAGGGACGACGGCCGCGCCGTCGCGATCTCGCGGAGCGTCGCGTCGTGGAAGATCACGTAGGCGGGGACGCCCTGCTCCTTGGCGGTCGCGGCGCGCCAGGCGCGGAGCCGCTCGAACAGCGGCGCCGCCTCGGCGGGCAGCTCGACGGGCGCCTTGCGGTCCTTCGCGGCCTTCGCCGCCTTCGCCGGGGCGCGTTCGGGTTCGCGGCGCATCGGCACCTTGCGCTCCCCGCGCAGGACGCCGGCGCTCGCCTCGGTCAGGACGAGCGTGCCGTGGTTGCTCTCGACCGCGACGAGCCCCTGCGCCAGCAGCTGCCGGACGACGCCGCGCCACTCCGCCTCGCGCAGCTCGGTGCCGATGCCGAACGACTTCAGCGCGTCGTGGTCGAACTGGATGACCTTGGCGTTCTTCTTGCCGAGCAGGATGTCGACGATGTGCCCGGCGCCGAACTTCTGCCGCCGCTCCCGCTCCAGCCGGACGATCACCGACAGCACCTTCTGCGCCGGGACGGTCGCGTCCCACGTCTCGGGCGGGGACAGGCACGTGTCGCAGTTGCCGCACGGCTCGCCGGACTGCCCGAAGTAGTTCAGCAGCTGGACGCGGCGGCACTCGACGGTCTCGCAGAGCGCCAGCATCGCGTCCAGGTGCAGGGACTGGCGGCGGCGGAACGCGGCGTCGCCCTCCCCGGAGTCGATCATCTTGCGGAGGTTGACGACGTCCTGCAGCCCGTAGGCGAGCCAGGCCGTGGACGGCAGGCCGTCGCGCCCGGCGCGGCCCGTCTCCTGGTAGTAGCCCTCGACGGACTTCGGCAGGTCGAGGTGCGCGACGAACCGGACGTCCGGCTTGTCGATGCCCATGCCGAACGCGATCGTCGCGACGATGACGAGGCCGTCCTCGCGCAGGAACCGCGCCTGGTTCGCGGCGCGCGTCTCCGCGTCGAGGCCCGCGTGGTACGGAAGGGCCTCGATGCCGTTCTCGGTGAGGAACGCGGCGTGCTTCTCCACCGAGTTGCGGGACAGGCAGTACACGATGCCCGCGTCGCCCTTGTGCTCGGTCTGCAGCAGCCGGAGGAGCTGCCGCTTCGCGTCGGTCTTCGGCTCGATCCGGTACTGGATGTTCGGCCGGTCGAAGCTCGCGACGAAGTGCCGGGCGTCCTCCAGCCGGAGCCGGGACGCGATCTCGGCGCGGGTCGCCTCCGTCGCGGTCGCGGTCAGCGCGATGCGCGGCACGTCCGGCCAGCGTTCGTGCAAGCCGGACAGCATCAGGTAGTCGGGCCGGAAGTCGTGGCCCCACTGCGACACGCAGTGCGCCTCGTCGATCGCGAACAGCGCGACGTCGCCCCGGTCGAGCAGCTCGACCGCCGCCGGGACGCGCAGCCGCTCCGGCGCGAGGTACAGCAGGTCGAGCTCGCCCGCGAGGAACTGGGCCTCCACGACGCGGCGCTCGTCGAGGTCCTGCGTGGAGTTGAGGAAGCCGGCGTTGACGCCGAGCGCGCGCAGCGCGTCCACCTGGTCCTGCATGAGCGCGATCAGCGGCGAGATCACGACGCCGGTGCCCTTCCGGACCAGCGACGGGATCTGGTAGCACAGCGACTTGCCGCCGCCGGTCGGCATCAGGACCAGCGCGTCGCCGCCCCCGACGACGTGCTCGATGATCTCCCGCTGCCCGTCCCGGAACGCGTCGTACCCGAACACGCGCCGCAGCGTGTCCAGTGTCTCCGGGGTCTCGGGGAACTCGGGGGAGGCCATCGGCCCATCCTATGAGCGCCCGCCGACAACCGTCCCCGGGATGGGGTCAGAGGGCGGTGAGCAGGGCGGGGGTCAGCTCGTCGAGGTCCTTCGCGACGTGCGCGGCGAGCGCGAGCGCGTCGTCGGACGGCGGGTGCGCCTCGCGCGGGATCGCGACCACCGTCATCCCGGCCGCGTGCGCGGAGCGGAGGCCGTTGCTGGAGTCCTCGATCGCGACGCAGTCCTCGGGCGGGACCTCCATCTGCCCGGCGACGGCGAGGTAGCCGTCCGGCGCGGGCTTGCCGGCGTCGACCTCCTCGGTGGACAGGGTCGCGCGGAACAGGCCGTCCACGCCGAGCTGCCCGAGGACCAGGTCGATGAGCGCGCGGGGGGACGAGCTGGCCAGCCCGAGCGGCCGGTACGCGGCGAGGCGGTGGACGGCGTCCTCCGCGCCCGGCAGCAGCGGCGGCCCCGCCGCGTACCGCTGGGACATCTCGTCGATCACCGCGTAGGCGACCTCCTCCGCGGTGACGCCGTCGACGAGGTCGGTCGCGATGTAGCGGGCCCACTCCACGGTGCTCATGCCCATGAGCCGCTGCTGCGTGTCGGGCAGCCACCGCCCGCCGTGGGACGCGACGTAGCCGCGCCGCACCTCCTCCCACACCGGTTCGGAGTCGATCAGCACGCCGTCCAGGTCGAAAACGATGGCCTCCAAGGGCATGGCCCCTCCCGGGAATCGGCGCCGCCTACGGCAACGATCATTACCCAGCGCGCTCGGCGGGCAACCTCGGGTCGTCAATCGGACTAAAGGTCACTGACCTGGATTTTTACGGCGAATTCGACATGATCGGCTTCGCGTCTGGCATGGTGGTGGGCCTCCGCACCCCCTCCGGAGTCACCGCAGAGGAGATCTGCACATGGCGTTCATCGGACTGCTCCTGCTCGCCGCGGCCGGCGTCGTGGCCGCCGGGATCATCATGGACAACACCGACCCGTCCCACCTCACCGCCTTCGGCCAGGCCATCCCGGGCATCCACAACGAATGGCAGGTGTTCCTCGCCGGCGCGGGCGTCGCCGTCGTCTTCGTCGTCGGCATGATGCTCACCTTCGCCGGCGCCGGACGCCTCCTGCGCGCCCGCCGCGACCTGCGCTACCTGCGCGAGGAGCACGAGGAGTCGCTCACCACCCTCGAGATGGAGAAGCGCCGGCTCCAGCGCGAGCTCGCCCGCGTCCGCCAGAACGGCGGCCCCGCGCCCGCCG
>NZ_WBMR01000209.1 GCF_008923365.1 Actinomadura montaniterrae | reverse complement strand
GGCCCGCGGGCGCCGCGGACTCTCCCGCCGTGGCGCCGTCCCAGGGTGCCAAGCCGCAGGCGCGGCGCGCGCCGTCCGACGGCCGCCAGCGCCGGCTGCCGTCCCGGCGCCGCTGAACGCTCCTCCGCCAGGCCCCGCCGCCCCGTCCGGCCGCGGGGCCTTCGCCTGCCTCCGCCTTCGCTGATACGTGTTCTAGCGCCCGCCGCACGCCCTGGACCGCCTGTTCCGCAGGCTTCCGCGATTTCCTTAACTAGAACCTGTTGCAGTTTTGCGTGGACGCGCCTAGGGTCGAGGCTGTGCGGACACGAGTCACCGAACAATTCGGCATCGAGTACCCGATCTTTGCGTTCAGTCACTGCCGCGACGTCGTCGCGGCGGTGAGCCGCGCCGGCGGCATGGGCGTCCTCGGCGCCCTGTACTTCACCCCCGAGGAGCTCGAGCTCGAGCTCAAGTGGATCGACGAGCACGTCGGCGGCAAGCCGTACGGCGTGGACGTGGTGATGCCCGCCAAGTACGAGGGCGCCGACCTCGGCGACGCCGAGGAACTGGTCGGCAAGCTCCAGGGCATGATCCCGGCCGAGCACCGCAAGTTCCTGGAGGAGCTGCTGGAGGAGCACGGCGTCGAGCCGTCCACCGAGAGCGCGAGCAAGGTGCTGCTCGGCTGGACCGACCAGACGGCCCGGCCGCAGGTCGAGATCGCCCTCAAGCACCCGATCGCGCTGCTGGCGAGCGCCCTCGGCCCGCCCCCGGCGGACGTCGCGGAGCTGGCCCACCAGCACGGCGTGAAGGTCGGCGGCCTGGCCTCCAACGCGCGGCACGCCCGCAAGCAGGTCGAGGCCGGCGTGGACATCATCATCGCGCAGGGCACCGAGGCCGGCGGCCACACCGGCGACGTGTCCACGATGGTGCTGATCCCCGAGGTCGTGGACGCGGTCGGCGAGGACACCATCGTCCTCGCGGCGGGCGGCATCGGCCGCGGCCGGCAGATGGCCGCCGGCCTCGCGCTCGGCGCCGACGGCGTCTGGACCGGGTCCATCTGGCTGACCGTGGACGAGGCCGACACCCCCGAGCGGGCGCTGCCGAAGCTGCTCGCCGCCACCTCCCGCGACACCGTCCGGTCCCGCGCCTGGACCGGCAAGCCCGCCCGGTTCCTCAAGACCGCGTGGACCGAGGCGTGGGAGAGCGAGAAGTCGCCCGGCTACCTGCCGATGCCGATGCAGTTCATGCTGATCGCCGACGCGCTGCCGCGCATCGCCCGGTCCGGCGACGGCGAGCTGGTCACCTTCCCGGTCGGCCAGATCGTCGGCTCCATGAACCAGGTGAAGCCGGCCGCCCAGGTCGTCTACGACCTGATCGAGGAGTACGTCGAGTCGATCGAGCGGCTCAACGCGATCACCGAAGGCTGACCCCCACCAGGGCAGGGACGGCGGCCGGAGCGCACCGCGCTCCGGCCGCGGCCGCCTTTCCGCGGGGTCAGAACCGGGTCATCCACGACAGGGCCCGCGCGATGACGTAGTACACGACACCCGCGATCGCCCAGTTGATGTAGAGCTGCTCCTTGGGGTCCGTCCGCGTGAACACGTCGTGGAACGGCGTCGCGAGCCAGCGGCCGGTGTTGAGCGTCGCGTTCACCAGGTCGTTGCCCGGATTGGCGCCCGCCCAGGTCAGCAGTATCCCGAGGGCGAGGATGAACGCCGCCGCCCAGCCCGCCGCCAGGATCATCGCGCTGACCGGGTTGTGCCGGCTGCGGAGCCATCGCCGCGGCCTGCGCACCACGACGGTCTTCCCGGCGCTCTCGGCCGGGGGCGCCGCCGCCGGCGTGCGCCGGGGCCAGGCCCACCGTCTCCGGGGCTCCGCCGGGGGCTCGTCGGCCGCCGTCCGCCCGCGTCCCAGGTACCGTCCTATCTGGAGAGCCATCGCCTGCTCATTCCTTCCATGACCGGCTTGCGTCCAGCCGTGCCACGGACGGGACCCCGCAAACGCCGCCCCCCTTTACGGACGGCCCGATACCGCCCGCGATCACATTTCCACCGGCGTCGAAACGACCCCGCCCTACGCTGCGGCTCATGGAAGCCGCAGCCGCCGAGCAGGCCGCCCACGTCGCGATCGAGCCCAGCATCCTGTATTTCGGCACGCCCGTCGTCCTGCTGTCGACGGAGAACGAGGACGGGACGCCCAACCTCGCGCCGATGTCGTCGGCGTGGGCCCTCGGCCGGACGGTCGTGCTCGGGCTCGGCGCCGAGGGGCAGACCGCGCGCAACCTGACCGCCCGGCCCGAACTGGTGATCAACGTGCCCGGCCCGGAGCAGTGGCGGGCCGTGGAGCGGCTGGCGCCGCTGACCGGACGCGACCCGGTGCCCGCGGCCAAGGCGGGCGTCTTCCGGTTCGAACGCGACAAGTTCGCCGCCGCCGGCCTGCGGCCCGAGCCGTCCGAGACCGTGGGCCCGTCGCGCGTCGCCGAGTGCCCGCTGCAACTGGAAGCCCGCGCCGAACGGGTGGGTCCCGGGGCGTCCGGCGACTTCGTCATCGTCGAGGCCGCCGTCCTGCGCGTGCACGCCGACCCGCGCATCGTCGTCCCCGGCACGCACCACGTCGACCCGGCCGAGTGGAGCCCGCTCATCTACAACTTCCGCCACTACTTCGGCCTAGGCCCCGAGCTGGGCCACACCTTCCGCACCGAGACCCCGCGCATCTCGTAGCCCGGAACCGGCCACTCCATCGCATCCCGCTCGTCCAGCACCGCCGCTAGCCTCGCCCCCATGCCCTCGCCCCCCGCCCCGGAGCCCCTCGTCCTCCGGCCGTCGCTCGTGCGCTGGGCCGCGTGGAACCTGGCGTTCGCCGCCGTGCTCCTGTTCGTCCTGGCCCTGCTGGTGGTCGGCGGTACCTGGGGGCTCGCTCTGCTGCCGCTCGCGCCCGCGGTCGTCCCGTGGCTGGTCTCGTCGAGCCGGATGCCGCCCTGGCGGTGGACGCTCGTCGACGCCCACGGCGTGACGATCCACGGCGGCAGGACCAATGGACGGATTCCCTGGGCCGACATCGGCGGGATCTCGTTCCTCCCACGAGGCGCGGGACCGCCGGGCTACGGGCTCTTCGTTGGTACGCGCGGCGCGATGGTGCCGGTGCCGTACCGGAGCCTCGGACTGTTCGCCCGAGGCAGGAGGATGGACGCGCTGCTGAAAGACCTCCTCGCGAGATCCGGCCCGCACCGCGCCCATATCCGCACCTCGGCGCCCGGTCCCTGGGCGAGAGCGGGGACACGGGTCGCCACGTGCGTGCTGGGGGTGGTCCTCGTGGGAGGAGCCTTCCTCATCGTTCAGGTCGCCAGCCCGTGGACGCAGCCCTGGTGGCCCGGACGCGACGAGGCGAGCCGGCTCCCCGGCGGGTGCGCCGTGCTCGACCAGGCGGCGCTCGCGCGCTACGTCCCGGGCGCCCCGGCCGCCGGCGACGGACCCGTGGGCGCGGACGCGTCCGACGACCGGACGTGCGCGTGGGGCACCGACCACGGGCCGCCGAAGCTGGGCGTGCAACTGGAGCGGTCGTCGCGCGGGATCGGCGCCGGAGGCGGCGCGTCGGAGCGCGCGCACCATCTCTTCCGGCTCCGGGCCGACGCGACCTGCCCGTCCCGGACTCCGGGCCTCGGCGACGAGGCGTGCACCGGAGTCGACGGTGACGGGGACCAGGCACGGGCCCGGGTCGTCGTCCGGCGGGGGAACGTGCTGGTCACGGTGGACTACACCGCCGCCGAGCCGGCCGCGCGGGCGTCCTCTGACGCGCGCCGGCTGGCCGGTCTCGTCCTGTCCTCCGTCACCTTCGAGTGACCGGAATGCCCCCGACGGCCCCCTGCGGCGCCCATGTCCGCGCCTCGGCGCCCGGGCGAGGGGCCCGACGCTCAGCCGAAGATACTCGCGGGCAGGAGCGCCGCTCGGTCATCGGCGTCTGTGCGAGAGGCTATTCGCCCTGGTCGGCGATCCGGTCGACGTGGTCGATCGTGATCAGCTGGTCCTGGATCAGGTACATGACGCGATAGGGGCCGATCCGGAGGCGGTGGTACTCACCCCGGATGAAGGCATCGGGGGGACGGGGGTCGTCCGCCAACCGGTCAATGGCGGCCACTAGCCGGCACATGCCGTCCTGGTCGCGCATGAACCGTGCCGCGGACCTCTTGGCCGCGGGCGACCATTCGATCTTCACTCGGTTTCCCCGAGCAGGAAGCGCGTGACCTCCTCGTGGGACATCGCCCCCGGTCGGCCCGCCGCCTCCCATTCCTCGAACTCCGCGTACATCGCCTCGGCGTCGGCCTCTTCGATGTCATCGGCCGACGCGCGACGCTCGAGCGCCTTCATCCGCCTAAGGTCGCGCAGGGGGACCACCGCTGCGGCTTCGCCGCCCAGATGAATGACTTCGTACGACTCGGTCGCCGCTTCCCCCGGGGTGGGCTCGATCGGTTCTGCGCTCATGTGTCCGGAGCCTACAGCGCCGGAGCGACAGAGCACCGGCGCTGCTCGAATGACGTCCCTTTCACGGGGGAAGTGCTATTTGCCCTGGTAGATGGGGGGACGCTTCTCCTTGAAGGCCTTGGAGCCCTCCTTGGCGTCCTCGGTGGTGAAGACGGGCCAGCCGATCTCGTCGGAGACCTTGAGGGCCTCCTCCTCGGGGAGGTGCTCGGTCTCGCGGACGGCGCGGAGGATGGCCTGGACGGACAGCGGCGCGCAGGCGGCGATCTGGTCGGCCATCTCGCGGGCGGCGGCGAGGGCCTGGCCGTCGGGGACGACCTTGTTGATGAGGCCCATGGCGAGGGCCTCCTGCGGGGTCACCTCGCGGGCGGTGAGGAGGATGTCGAGGGCGGCGGCGTAGCCGATCTGGCGGGGGAGGCGGACGGCGGAGCCGCCCATCGGGAACAGGCCGCGCTTGGCCTCGAAGAGGCCGAGGGTGGCGCCCTCGGCGACGACCCGCAGGTCGGTGCCGGTGAGGAGCTCGGTGCCGCCGGCGACGGCGTAGCCCTCGATGGCGCAGATGAGCGGCTTGGTGGGGCGGCCGTCGCGCAGCAGGCCCTTCCAGTGGTAGTCGGGGATCTGCGCGGCGCGCTCGGCGACGCGGGGGTCGGACGGCGGCTGCGACATGGCCTTGAGGTCGGCGCCGGCGCAGAAGGTGCCGTCGGCTCCGGTGAGGATGCCGACGCGGACCTCGGGGGTGTCGGACATGTAGGCCCAGGCGTCGGCGAGGCCGACCAGCATGGCGGTGCTGAGCGCGTTGCGCGCCTCGGGGCGGTTCATCGTGACGATGACGACGTGGCCGTCCCGCTCGACGGTGCAGTGCTCGGTGCTGATCGGCAGCAGCTCGGCCATGGATGTCCTCCTGCGATGGGCAAAACAAGAACAGATTCTAGTTAAGGCGATGCGCTACCGGTAGGGGTTGCCCTGCAAAACGAGAACGTGATCTACTTTGGTCGCCGGGCGCCGCCGGCAGGCGGTGCTCACCGTGATCACGCAAGGGAGATCCGATGGGGTCGTTGGGCTTTTGGCGGTTGGCGCAGGCCGATCCCGAGTGGGTCGCCGCCGTCGATCCGGACGGCACGCAGTACTCCGCGGGCGACCTGCTGGCCCGCTCGAACCGGCTCGTCCACGGGCTCCGCGAGCTCGGCCTGAAGGACGGCGACGGCATCTGCGGGCTGGTCCCGAACGGCGTCGAGGGGCTCGTCCTCTATCTGGCGGCGCTCCAGGCGGGCTGGTACTACACGCCGATCAACTGGCATCTGACCGGCCCGGAGATCGGCTACATCGTCGCCGACAGCGAGGCCAAGGCGTTCTTCGTACACGAGCGGTACGCCACCGAGGGCGTGCGCGCCGCCGACGAGGCGGGGCTCGAGGCGCACCGCCGGTTCGGGTTCGGGGACGTCGCGGGCTTCCGGCCGTACGCCGAGCTCGTCGACGGGCGGCCGGACACGCAGCCGGAGAACCGCAGCGCCGGCGCGACGATGCACTACACGTCCGGGACGACGGGCCGGCCGAAGGGCGTCAAGCGGGCGCTGACCGGGCTCGACCCGGACGACAGCGCCGAGCTGATGACGTTCCTGCTGGCGCTGTTCGGGATGACGCCGGGCCGGCCCGCGGGCGGCGAGCACCAGGCGCACCTGATCACCTCGCCGAACTACCACACCGCCGTCACCCAGTTCGGCGGGTCCGCGCTGCAGATGGGCCACACCCTCGTCTACATGGACAAGTGGGAGGCCGAGGAGACGCTGAAGCTGATCCAGGAGCACCGCGTCAGCAACACCCACATGGTCCCGACGCACTTCAAGCGGCTGCTGGCGCTGCCGGAGGACGTCCGCGCCAAGTACGACGTGTCGTCGATGAAATGGGCGATCCACGCGGCGGCGCCCTGCCCGGTGCCGATCAAGCAGCAGATGCTCGACTGGTGGGGCGACTGCATCTGGGAGTACTACGCGGCCACCGAGGGCGGCGGGACGATCGCCAGCCCGCAGGACTGGCGCGCCCACCCCGGGACGGTCGGCAACGCCTGGCCGATCAGCGAGCTGCTGATCGTCGACGACGACGGCAACGAGGTCCCGACCGGGCAGCACGGCACCATCTACATGAAGATGGCCGGCGTCCAGTTCGAGTACAAGGGCGACAAGGAGAAGACGGAGAAGAACCGGCTCCGCGACTTCTTCACGGTCGGCGACATCGGCTACCTGACCGAGGACGGGTTCCTGTTCCTGTCCGACCGCAAGGCCGACATGATCATCTCGGGTGGGGCGAACATCTACCCGGCCGAGATCGAGAACGAGATCACCCTGCACCCCAAGGTCGCGGACGTCGCCGTGTTCGGCATCCCCGACGACGAGTGGGGCGAGCAGATCAAGGCCGTGGTGGAGCCCGCCGAGGGCGCCGAGCCGGGGCCGGAGCTGGCCGAGGAGATCCTGAAGTCCCTCGAGGGCCGGCTGGCGAAGATGAAGTGGCCGAGGACCATCGACTTCATCGAGACCATGCCGCGCGAGCCCAACGGCAAGCTGCTCAAGCGCAAGCTGCGGGACCCGTACTGGAAGGACCGCGACAGTGCCATCTGACATCAACCACGTCGTCGAGTTCCCCGGCGGCTACACCCGCTCGGTGGGCCCGGTGATCGGGCGCTTCCTGAGCGAGCTGCGCGACGGCCGGCTGGTCGGCGTCCGCACGGCGGCCGGCCGGGTGCTCGTCCCGCCGGCGGAGTGCGACCCGGAGACCGGCGAGGACGTCACCGGCGAGTTCGTCGAGGTCGGCCCCGCCGGGACCGTGACGACGTGGTCGTGGGTGCCGAACCCGGCGAAGGAGCACCCGTTCGACCGGCCGTTCGCGTGGGCGCTGATCCGCCCGGACGGCGCCGACACCGCGCTGCTGCACGTCCTCGACCTCGGCGTCTTCGAGGCGGGCGCGAAGCCGCCGAAGGTGCTGAGGACCGGGATGCGGGTGCGGCCGAAGTACCGCGCGGAGCGGACCGGGACGATCGGCGACATCGAGTGCTTCCTGCCCGAGGTCACCATGATCAACCCGCAGGCGAGCCTGGAGTTCCGGCTGAAGGGCGGCAAGGCGCTCGGCCGGTTCCTCGACGGCATCGCGGAGGGCCGCATCATCGGGCAGCGCTGCCCGGTGTGCGAGAAGGTCATCGTCCCGATGAAGGGGTTCTGCACGCGCGACGGCGTGCCGACGACCGAGGAGGTGGAGCTGCCCGACACCGGCACCGTCACCACCTTCGCGGTCAACAACATCCCCGACCCGCGCGCCCCCGAGGTGCCGTTCGTGTCCGGCTACGTCCTGCTGGACGGCGCGGGCCTGACGATGCTGACGCTCATCGCGGGCGTCCCGGCCGACCAGGTCCGGATGGGCATGCGGGTGAAGGCGGCGTGGCGGCCCCGCGAGGAGTGGGACCGGTCGATGGCCAACATCAAGTGGTTCGAGCCGATCGACGAGCCCGACGTCCCCTTCGAAGAGATCAAGGACTTCATGTAATGCGTGATGTCGCAGTCGTCGCGTTCGTACAGAGCCACCACAGCGCCGAGGACCAGGGGCTCGCGGAGACCGAGATCGTCCTGCCGGTGATCACCGAGATCAAGGAGCGGACGGGCCTGTCCCGCTTCGGGTTCACCTGCTCGGGCTCGTGCGACTACCTGCAGGGCGCGCCGTTCGCGTTCGTGTCCGCGCTCGACACGCTGGGCGCGTGGCCGCCGATCTCGGAGAGCCACGTCGAGATGGACGGCGCGTGGGCGCTGTACGAGGCGTGGGTGAAGCTCCAGATCGGCGCGATCGACACCGCGCTGGTGTACGGGTTCGGCAAGTCGTCCCAGGGCGACCTGCGCGCGATCATGAACCAGCAGCTCGACCCGTACACGCTGGCGCCGCTCGGCGTCGACCAGGTGTCGATGGCCGCCATGCAGGCCCGCGCGTACATGGACAAGGCGGGCGTGAAGGAGGACGACCTGCGCGCCGTCGCGGCGCGGTCCCGGGCGTCCGGCCGCGACAACCCGTTCGCGCTGCACCTGCCGGACCCCGAAGGCGACGGCTACGACGTCGCGCCGCTGCACCCCTACGACGTCGCGCCCGTCACCGACGGCGCGGCGGCGATCGTCCTCGCCGCGGGCGACAAGGCGCGGGAGCTGTGCGAGCGGCCCGCGTGGATCACCGGGATCGACCACCGCACCGAGCCGCACGCGCTCGGCGTCCGGGACCTCACCCGGTCCGAGGCCGCCCGGCTCGCGGGGGAGAAGGCCGGCGCGGCCGGGGTCGAGGTCGCGGAGCTGCACGCCCAGTTCAGCCACGAGGAGCTGATCCTGCGCGAGGCGCTCGGCCTGGGCGACGGCGTGACGGTCAACCCGTCCGGCGGGGCGCTGTCGGCGAACCCGGTGATGGCGGCGGGCCTGATCCGCATCGGCGAGGCCGCGTCCCGCATCCACGACGGGACGGCGTCCCGGACGCTCGGGCACGCCGCGTCCGGCCCCTGCCTGCAGCAGAACCTCGTCTGCGTGATGTCGGGAGAGAAGAACAATGGCTAACCCCTGTGCGGTCATCGGCGTCGGGCAGACCGAGTACAAGACCAAGCGGCTGGACGTGTCGATGGCGGGCCTGCTCCGCGAGGCGGCCCGCCGCGCCCTCGACGACGCCGGGCTGACCTGGAAGGACATCGACGCCGTCGTGGTCGGCAAGGCGCCCGACCTGTTCGAGGGCGTGGTGATGCCGGAGCTGTTCCTGGCGGACGCGCTCGGCGCGACCGGCAAGCCGCTGATGCGGGTGCACACGGCCGGCTCGGTCGGCGGGTCCACGGCGATCGTCGCGGCGAACCTGATCCAGTCTGGCGTGCACGAGCGGGTCCTCACGATCGCGTGGGAGAAGCAGTCGGAGTCGAACGCGACGTGGGCGCTGACGGTGAACGGGCCGTTCACGACGTCCCTGGTCGTCGGCGCGGGCGGCTACTTCGCGCCGCACATCCGCGCCTACATGGCGCGGTCCGGCGCGCCCGACCACATCGGCACGCTCGTCGCGGTGAAGGACCGGCAGAACGCGCTGCGGAACCCGTACGCGCACCTGAAGATCCCCGGCATCTCCCGCGAGATGGTCGAGTCGACGCCGATGCTGTGGGAGCCGATCCGCTACCTGGAGACCTGCCCGTCGTCCGACGGCGCCTGCGCGATGGTGCTGGCGTCCGAGGAGGCGGCGAAGAAGGCGCCGGGCAAGCCCGCGTGGGTGCACGGCACGTCGATGCGGTCGGAGCCGATGCAGTTCGCGGGCCGCGACAGCGTCAGCCCGCAGGGCGGCAAGGACGCGGCGGCGGACGTGTACCGGCAGGCCGGCATCAGCGACCCGCGCCGCGAGCTGGACTGCGCCGAGGTGTACGTCCCGTTCTCCTGGTACGAGCCGATGTGGCTGGAGAACCTCGGGTTCTGCGGCGACAACGAGGGCTGGAAGCTCACCGAGGCCGGCGCGACCGCGTTCGACGGGGACATCCCGTGGAACCCGTCCGGCGGCGTGCTGTCGTCCAACCCGATCGGCGCGTCCGGGATGATCCGGTTCGCGGAGGCCGCGCTGCAGGTCCGCGGGCAGGCCGGCGAGCACCAGGTGGACGGGGCGCGCCGCGCCCTCGGCCACGCCTACGGCGGCGGCGCCCAGTTCTTCGCGATGTGGGTCGTCGGCGCCGAGAAGCCGTAGGCTCCCGTTTCCCCTTCTTGTCCGTGTTCCGTTAGGCGCGACCAGACCTCCGGAGGACGTCCGATGGAGTACAACCACGCTGACCTGTTCGAAGGAGTCGCGGACGCGATCGGGGACCGCGTCGCGGTGGTCTGCGGCGACCGGCGGCTCACCTACGCCGAGCTGGACGAGCACGCCAACCGGCTCGCGCACCATCTGGAGTCGGCGGGCGTGCGGCCCGGCCAGCACGTCGCGATGCAGCTGTACAACGGCGTCGAGTACGCCGCGGCGCTGCTGGCGGCGCTGAAGATCCGGGCCGTGCCGATCAACGTCAACTACCGGTACGTGGAGAGCGAGCTCCTCTACATCTACAAGGACTCCGACAGCGTCGCGCTGCTGTACGACGTGGAGTTCGAGGACCGGGTCGCCGCGACCGTCCCGGAGGCGCCGAAGCTGACGCACCTGATCGCCGTGGGGGGCGCGCCGTCGATCGACGGCGCCGTCCCCTACGACGAGGCGCTGGCGGCGCAGCCGGGGACGCGCGGGTTCCCGGCCCGCTCGGCCGACGACACCTACATCATCTACACGGGCGGGACGACCGGGATGCCGAAGGGCGTCATGTGGTCGACCGAGCAGATGCTGCTGGCGTTCTGGAACCCGACGTTCCCGCGTCCGGAGAAGCCGGAGGACGTCGTCGACCTGGCCCGCAACGGCGGGCCGATGATCATGATGCCGATCGCGCCGCTGATGCACGGCGCCGCGCAGATGGCGACGTGGATCGCCTGGTTCATGGGCGCGACGCTCGTCTACGCGCGCAAGTTCGACGCGGCGGGGATCTGGCGGACGATCGAGCGGGAGAAGGTCAACTCGCTGACGATCACCGGCGACGCGATGGCGATCCCGATGGCGGAGGAGCTGGCGCGCGGCGGGTACGACACGTCGTCGCTGCTGGCGTTCGTGTCGACGGGCGCGATCCTGACCGGGACGGTCCGCGACCGGATCCAGGGGCTGCTGCCGAACACGATGATCCTGGACCGGTTCGGGTCGACGGAGTCGGGCTCGACGGCGGAGGCGACGGCGGGCTCCACGCCGGAGAAGGGCCTGAAGTTCGCGCCGGACGTGGAGAACGTGACGGTCCTGGACGACGCGCTCCAGCCGGTGAAGCCGGGGTCCGGCGTGATCGGGCAGGTGGCGCGCACCGGCTACATCGCGCACGGCTACTACAACGACCCGGAGAAGACGGCCCGGACGTTCCCGGTCGTCGACGGGAAGCGGTGGCTGCTCACCGGCGACATCGCCACCGTCGAGGAGGACGGGACGATCGCCGTCTACGGGCGGGGGTCGCAGGCGATCAACACCGGCGGCGAGAAGGTGTTCCCGGAGGAGGTCGAGGCCGTCCTCAAGGGGCATCCGGGCGTGTACGACGCGGTGGTGACGAGCGTTCCGGACGAGCGGTGGGGCAACCGCGTCGCGGCGGTGATCCAGCCGTCGGGCGAGCGGCCGTCGGCCGAGGAACTGGACGCGCACTGCCGCAAGGAGCTGTCGGGGTACAAGGTGCCGCGCGTGTACGCGTTCGTTCCGGAGATGAAGCGGTCGCCGGCCGGGAAGGCGGACTACCGCTGGGCGAAGCAGGTCGCGGGCGAGGCCGACGGCGGCTGACCAGGGCCGAGGAGTCGGGAGGGGCCGGATAGGGGGCGGCCCCGAACCTTCGTGGGATCCGGGGCCAGGAGCGGACCGCCTGTTTAGTGGTCCTAACAAAAACCAGTTTAGTGGCGTTCCGTTCTGCCCCGGTTCCTCGGCGGTGTCTCGTACGACACAGCCGGAGACCGTCCCCCGGCTGGTCCGCTCCGCGCGCGGAGCATTAGACTGAGCCTCTCTATTTCAGAGAAAAGAAGACGAGGGGTGGGGCGTGGCGATCCCGGACCGCGAGCGGATGATGGCGGAACTGCAGGCGGGGATGCAGCGCTCCACGATGTTCACCGTGCTGCTGCACCACGCGACCGCGAGCAAGGCGGGGATGAACGTCACCGACGCGCAGTGCGTCAACGCGCTCACCCTGGACGGCCCGCAGACCCCCGGCCGGCTCGCCGAGCTGATGGGCATCACCACCGGCGGCGCCATCACCGCCGTGATCGACCGGCTGGAGAAGGCCGGCTACGTCAAGCGGACCCGCGACCCCGACGACCGCCGCCGGGTGATCGTCGAGCTCGTCCCGGAGAACGTCGCCCGGTTCGGCGAGTACTTCGAGCCGATCGCCCGCGTGTTCCGCGAGCGCATCGAGTCCTACACCGACGAGCAGATCGCCGTCCTCCTCGACTGGATCAGGTCCAACAACGCCGCCATGCCCGGCGTGATCGAGCAGGTCCGCAACCTCCCCTGACGCGCGGCCTCCGGGCCTCAGCGGGCGGTGAGGCGGCCGCGCAGCAGGTCCATCAGGGTGGCGTGGACGTCGGCGAAGGAGCGGTCCGGGTCGAGGGCGCGCCAGTCGAGCGCGACGGTCAGCACCATGCCGAACACGGCGGACGCGGCGGTGCCGGTGTCGAGGTCGGCGCGCAGGTCGCCCGCCTCGACGGCGGCGCGCAGCACGTCCGCGACCACGCCGATGGCGCGTTCCCGGATGAGCCGGGCGGTGTGCTGCCAGTCGCCGCCCGACCGCCACGTCTCGGCGATCAGCAGCCGCGCGAACGACTCGTGCTCGCCGATGAACGCCAGCTCGGCGCTGACCACCGCCTCCAGCGCGTCCAGCGGGGGGCGGCCGGACGCGGCGTCGCGCAGCGCGCCGGCGAGCCGGTCCACCCCGTACTCCAGCAGCGCCGCGAACAGCGCCGCCTTGCTGCCGAAGTTGTAGTAGACGGTGCCCTTCGCGACGCCGGCGCGCTCGGCGATCTGGTCGACGGTGGTGGCGGCGAGCCCGCTCTCGGCGATCAGCTCGATCGCCGCGGTGAACAGCTTCTCCCGGGTCGCGCTGCGCGCCACGTCCCTGCCTCCCACGGTCGGGCCTTCTACAGTTCCAGCGCCGGGTGCAGGCGCTTCATCGTCCACACCCGGTTGTGCCGGACGGCCAGGGCGGTGAGCGCGAGCCCGCCGGCCAGGAACGCGACCAGCACCGCACAACCCTGCCACACCGAGGTCAGGTCGCCGCCACTGATCAGGTGCCGGACGGCGTCGACGACCCACGGCATCGGCAGCCACGGCCGGATCGCCTGGAAGAAGCCGGGGCTCGTCTCGATCGGGTAGGTGCCGGCGGCGGAGGTGAGCTGGAGCATCAGCAGCGCCAGCGCGATGATCCGGCCGATCGGCCCGAACCGGGCGTTCACCCACTGGATCACGGCGAGGAACGCGGCGGACGCGAGCGCTAGGAAGCCGGCGAGCCCGGCCCAGTGCTCGGCGCGCAGTCCGAGCGCGAAGTGCAGGACGGCCAGCACGACGCAGGCCTGCGCGGCGCCGACCGCGGCGGCGGGCAGCCATCCAGCGAGGGCGACGCGGCGGCCCGGCGCGGTGCCCGCGAGCGCGCGCGGGTTCAGCGGCCGCAGCAGCATGTAGATGATCATCCCGCCGACCCAGAGGGACAGCGGCACGAAGAACGGCGCGAAGCCGGTGCCGTAGTTCGGCGCCTTGTTCTCCGTCGACGACGCCAGCCGCACGGGGTTGCTCATCATGTCGTCGCGCGCGTTCCGCTCGCCGTCGCTGTAGGACGGGATCTGCGCGACGCCCTCGTTCAGCCCGTGAGCCAGTTCCTGGTTGCCGTCGGCGATCTGGGCGAGGGCCGTCTCCAGCGTCACCGCACCGCCGGACAGCCGCCCGAGCCCGCCCTCCAGCTGCCCCGCGCCACCCGACAGCGCGCCGAGACCGCTCGTGAGCTGCGACGATCCGGACAGCAGCTGCCCGGCGCCCGCGTTCACCTGCTTCGTCCCGGCGTTGAGGCGGTCGACGTCGCGGCGCGCGTTCTCGACCTTCGCGGCGAGCGTCGGAGCGTCCTTGGCGAGCTTGCGGGCGGCGGTCCCGACCGTCCGGGCGTCGGCGGCGACCTTGCGCAGGTCGCCGGTGTGGTCGCGGACGTAGCCGTCGACCTGCCGGGCGACGGTGACGACCTGCGTAGCGGCCCGGGTCAGGTCCTGCCGGACGTTCGCCGGGACCTCGGGGTGCGCGGCGAGGTAGGTCTCCAGCTCGGCCCGCGCCTTCTCGGCCTGCTTCACGGCGGCGCCGGTCTGCTCGGGCAGCCGTCCGGCGCCGTCGGCGAGGACGTCCGCGCCCTGGGCGACGAGCAGCGCGGCCTGCCGGATCTCCGGCGCGCGGTCGCGCAGCAGCGGGACGAGCGTGTCGCCGGCCCTGTCGACGGTCGTGGTCAGCTTCTGCATGCCGGCCGCGACCTGCCCGGTCCCGGCGCGCAGGTCGTCCAGCCCGGACGTGAGCCGCCCGCTGCCGGAGCGGGCCTCGTCGATGCCGCCCTTGAGCTTCCCGGCGCCGGCCTTCGCGTCGCCCGCGCCCTTCGCGAGCCTCCCGGCGCCGTCGTGCGCCTGCCCGGAGCCGTCGGCGAGCTCGCCCGCGCCCTCGGCGGCCTTGCCGAGCTTCGTGTGGAGCTTGCCGAACGACAGGAAGATCTGGTCCAGGTAGCCGCGCACCGCGTTCCCGCCCGCAGCGGCGCTGATCTCCTTGAACGCGGCCTGCGCGAGCGTCCCGACGACGTAGTTGTTCGCGTCGTTCATCTGCAGCCGGAGCCCCGCCGCCGTCGGCGTCCCGCTCCCGGACGGCGACGCGATGCGCGCGCTGAAGTCCGCCGGGATCGTCAGCGACATGTAGTACTTCCCGGACCGGACGCCCTTCGCGGCCTTCTCCGCCGAGACCGTCTTCCAGTCGAAGACCTGCCGCTTCTTCAGCTCGTCGGCGAGGTCGGCGCCCGCGTGCACGGTCTTCCCGCCGGCCTTGGCGGGACGGTCCTCGACGACGAGCGCCACCGGCACGTGCCGGAGCCGGGCGTACGGGTCCCAGAAGGACCAGAGGTAGAGGCCGGCATAGAGCAGCGGCAGCAGGACGAGCCCGGCCAGCGCGATGCGGGTCAGCCGGTTCCGGGCGAACCGGCGCAGTTCCAGACCGCCCGGCGTCAACGCGGGAAGCCTCATCGGGGGGATCTCCCTGTGTCTGAAGGGGTTCGAGCTAGGAGAGGTGGACGACGGTCTGGGCGATGCCCATGGCCGGGGCCGGGTCGTGGCAGGTGGCGATCACGGTGACGCCGGAGTCGGCGATCGCGCGCAGCCGCCGCCAGAGCGCGCGCTGCCGGTCGGCGGGCAGGCCCTCGTCGACGTCGTCCAGCAGCAGGACGCGGGGGGCGCCGACGAGCGCGAGCGCGGCGCCCAGCAGCTGCGCCTCGTCGGGGTCGAGGTCTTCGGCGAGCGTGCGGGGGTCGGCGTCCAGGCCCGCGCGGTCGAGGGCCGCGCGCATTCGGGCGTTCCGGCCCCGGAACCGGCCGAGGATCCCCTCGTGCAGCGCGAGCGCCTCGCGCACGTGCTCCCGGACGGTCAGCGCCGGATCGAGCCCGGTCACCCCCGGGACGATCCCGAGCGCCGCGATCCGCTGGACGGCCCGCAGGTCGTCCAGCGCGAGGCCGCCGACGGTGCCGGTGCCGGCGGCCGGCTTCATGCGGCCGCCGAGGGCCAGCAGGAGGGCGGTGCGCCCGGACCCGGCGATGCCGCTCACCGCGGCGAGGGTGCCGGCGGGGACGTCCAGGTCGACGTCCCGGAACGCCCACCCGCGGGCGCCGCGCAGCGACAGCCCGCGGGTGCGGACGGCCGCCGCCGGGC
>NZ_WBMR01000208.1 GCF_008923365.1 Actinomadura montaniterrae | reverse complement strand
GTTCGCGGCGACCGGCGCCAAGGTCGCCGCAGCGGTCGCGGCCGCCGCGGCGCTCGCGGCAGGCGGCGCGGGCGCCTACACGGCCGCCTCAGGGGGCGGAACCCCGCACGTACGGACGGACCTGAGGGTGCGGCCCGTGTCGGTCGTCCGGACGACCGGCCATCCCGCCACGCGCGTCACGGCGAGCTACCCGCAGCTGAGCGGGCTGCCCGCCGCGCTGCAGGCTAAGGTCAACGCGGCGGTCCGCGAGCCCGCCGAGACCTGGGCGCGGACGGCCGGCCGTGAGCTGTCCGCGTTCACCGGCACCGCCGACCCGCCGACCCCCTACACGGGCAAGGTGACCTACCAGGTGGGCCTGAACGGGCCGAAGCTGTTCTCCGTCCGGTACGCCTACAGCGGGACGGTCCTGACGAGGAACACGGCGCTCGCGCAGATGGTCACCGTCGACCTCACCACCGGGCGCGCCGTGCCGCCCCGCGACTTCTTCCGGGCGGACGCGCTCACGGCGGCCGGTACCCGCGCCTTCACCCGCCTGCTGATCGAGTACGGGCCCGGCGGCGGCTCGCTGTGCGAGGACGAGTCGCCGGACCCGGACGGCGGGGACGTCACGCCCGCGATGATCAGGGACGGCAACGTCCAGGTGATGCCGATGCGCACGGGCATCGACTTCTACCCGCCGGAGCCCGCGCTGGGCTACAGCATGGCGTGCGGGCGGGCCTGGCGGCCGTTCAGCGTGCCCTACCGGCGGCTCGGCCGGTTCGTCCGGCCGGAGGTCTTCCGTGCGGCCGGCGTGCCCGTCCCGTCGCCGTAGCGGCGGAAAGGCGACGGCCCCCGCCGGTGCGGCGGGGGCCTGTGCCGCCTCTGGGAGGCGCGGTCAGAAGGTGCGGCTGCGGCGGCGGCCGCGGCGCCAGCCGTGGCCGCGGGTGTTCGCCGACGTGAGCGCCGCGACGCCGAGCGCCGCGATCACCAGCGCGAAGACGAAGGCGATGATCGAGCCGGCGCCGAGGGCGCTCGCGATCACCCCGCCGAGGATCGCGCCGACGATGCCCACCGCGATCGTCAGCAGGATCCCGATCGGGTTGCGACCGGGAACGAGGAGCCGTGCCAGCGCCCCGATGACGGCACCGACGACGATGAACCAGAGGATCGTCGTGAGCATGTCAGATCAGTCCATTCCGTTTCCGTGGGCCCGGAGTCGCCCTCGGGCCCGTGGTCGCAGTCCGGTATGCCCGTTCTGCCGGAATGAAACAAAGTCCTGGTCAAGCCGGGTACGGTCCCGGCAAAGCGGTGCCGCGCCCGCCCGTCACGCGTACTGGGTGCCGAACCCCACGCCGCGCCGCTCGTCCTCGGCGATCTCCAGGTAGCCGACCCGTTCGGCGGGGACGACGACCCGGCCCGAGCGCCGGTCCTTCAGCACGAACACCCCGCGCGGCTCCGCCAGCGCGCCGGCGAGGGCCTCCTGCACCTCGTCGGCGGACTGGTCGGTTTCCACGACGATCTCCTTCGGCACGTTCTGCACGCCGATGCGAACCTGCACGCGCTGCTCCCCTCGTCCGTCCCGTACCGCCGAACGACCGGCGGTCTCCCACGATGGTCGCACGATCACGGACGCGACCACATCAGCCCGCAACCCCGGCCACGCGCCGACCCGAACCGTCGCGATCGCGAGCGAAGCCAAGTTCGAGCGAAGCGAGAACTTGATCGCGCAGCGAGGCCCCCAGGGCCGAGCCGGAGCGATGCAGCGATCGCACGCAGGGCCCGCCGAAGGGAGGGCCCCTAGGGCCCGACCGCCAAGGGCCTTGCAATCAAAGCGCAGGGAAGCCGGAGATGCCGCGCCAGGCGAGCCGGGCGATGATCTTCTCGGCGGTGTCCTTCGGGACGACGCGCTGCTGGGAGAGCCAGAACCGGGCGCTGACCTCGGCCATCCCGACCAGGCCCATGCCGAGCAGGTGCGCCTCGTCGCTGGCGGCGCCGGTGTCCTCGGCGATCACCTGCGCGATCATCTCGGCGCACTGCTGGTTGGCGCGGTCGACGCGGGCCCGTACGGGCGCCACGTTGCGCAGGTCGGACTCGAAGACGAGCCGGTACGCCTCGCCGTCGCCGGCGACGAAGTCGTAGAACGCCTGCATGCTCGCCTGGACCCGCAGCTTGTTGTCCGTGGTGGACTCGAGCGCGTCGCGCACGGTCTTCACCAGCGCCTCGGCGTGCTCGTCCAGCAGGGCCAGGTACAGCTCCAGCTTGCCCGGGAAGTGCTGGTAGAGCACGGGTTTGCTGACTCCCGCACGTTCGGCGATCTCGTCCATCGCCGCCGCGTGGTACCCCTGCGCGACGAACACCTCCTGGGCCGCGCCGAGCAGTTGCCTGCGGCGCGCCAGCCGCGGCAGGCGCGTGCCACGGGGGCGGGCGTCCGGGGTAGCCGTCACCACACTCTCCGATCACCAGATCAGTGCGACGGTAGAGGGTGTCCGTCGCGGGGAAACAATCCCACCATCCTACGCGCCGGTAACCTCGTGGGTCACTAACAAAGACCGCCGACGTTCCTCGCGCGCGCAGGTCAGTGTATTTCCGGCGGCGCCCCGCCGCAGCCGGACGCCTCGTCCGCCGCGGCCGGGCACCGCGGCCGGGGGGCCGCCGGCGGTCAGCGGTAGTCGTCCTCGTCGAGCGGGATCTCGCGGTGCTGCTCGGCGGCGTCGGCCTCGTTGACGTCCATGGGCAGCTGCGCCGCCCACTCGGTCGCCTCCTCGCCCTCCTCGTCGAGATCGGCCCGCTGCTCGGCGGTGTCGGCCTCGTTGGCGTCGTCGGGCAGCGGCTCCCGCTCCAGGTCGTCGGTCTCGCTCATCACGCGTCCTCCTCGGAAGAGCCCATCGGAAGGTCCGTCACAGGCGCCCGGCCAGTTCCCGCAGCGGCGCCTCCACGGACTCGCCGTAGGTCGGGAACGCGTGCACGACGTCGGTGAGCACGCTCAGCGGCGTCTCCGCGCGGATGGCCAGCGCGATCTCGCTCATCCACTCCTCAGCGTAGAGTCCGGCCGCGGCGGCGCCGATCAGCAGCCCGCGGGAGCGGTCGGCGTACAGCTCGACCCGGCCGCGCTCGTCGGCCTCCACCGCCGCCCGCGCCGTCGCGGCGAGGTCGTACCCGGCGGTGAGCAGGTCTATTCCGAGTTCCTCGGCCTGCTTCGGGGAGATCCCGACCGCGTAGACGGTGGGGGTGGTGTACACGACCCGGGGGATCGCGCGGTAGTCGGCCGCGCGGTGCTCGCCGAGCAGGTTCGCCAGGACGAGCCGCGCCTGGTAGCGGGCGGCGTGCGTGGTCCGGGCGACCCCGGTGACGTCGCCGGCCGCCCACACGTCGCCGGACGACGACGGGACCCGGCACGTCTCGTCCACCGGCACGCCGTGGCCGGGGGACGTGGCGACGCCGAGCGTCTCCAGCCCGAGTCCCTCCACCCGGGGGCGGCGCCCGGCGGCGACGAGGATCCGGTCGGCGTCGAGGGTGCCGCCGTCCGACAGCCACAGCCGCAGCCCCGACTCCTTGCGCTCGACGTGCGACAGGTCGGCGCCGAGCCGCAGGTCGACGCCCATCCGGCGGAGCGCGTCGGCGAGCACCTCGCCGGCGAACGGGGCCTCGGCGGTCAGCAGCCGCCCCGAGGCCTCGACCACCGACACCTGCGACCCGAACGCCGCGTACACCTGCGCGAGCTCGCAGCCGACCGGGCCGCCGCCGAGGACGACGAGCCGGCGCGGCAGGTCGGGCACCGAGAGGGCGCCGTCGCTCGTCCACAGCGGGACGTCGGCGAGGCCGTCGACGGGCGGGATCACCGGCTCGCTGCCGGTGCAGAGCACGAGGTCGCCGAAGCCGTGCTCGGCGCCGTCCACCTCGATCCGGCCGGGGCCGGTCACCTGGCCGCGGCCGCGCAGCACGGTGACGCCCTCCTCGGCCATCCCGGCGACGATCCGCTCGTCGGCGCGGTGCCCGGTCAGGGCGTCGCGGCGGGCGACCGCCATCTCCCAGGTCTCGCCGCGCCGCGCCGACAGCAGCAGCGACTTGGACGGAACGCACGCGAAATACCGTGACTCGCCGCCGACCAGGCGGTTCTCGACGAGCGCGACGTCGCGCCCGGCGCGGGCGAGGCCGGTCGCGACCAGCTCTCCCGCCGTCCCCCCGCCCAGCACCACGGCGTCGTAGTGATGGTTCTGCGACAACTGATCTTCCTTCCGCACCGCGGGTGTGTCCCCGCTCACATGGCGTCCCCGTGCTCATGGTGGCGGAAGTCGACGCCGGAGCGTGGCGGTTCGGACACATACGGCGCCCGGAAAGTGAGAGATCGTGTCAGGTGGCCCGGGACGGAAGCGCGCCCTGGGGGTCAGGGCAGGGCGCGGCGGCGCCCGTCCAGCAGGGGCTCCAGCAGGTCCCCGTGCTTCTCGACCCGGCCGAGCACCTCGTCGGGGGAGAAGACCAGGTCGGCGGCGTCCTCGCAGGAGCCGAGCTCGTCCCAGGTGATCGGCGTGGACACCGACGGGCTCGACGCGGCGCGCAGCGAGTAGGCCGCGACGGTCGTCTTCGCCGGGTTGTTCTGGCTCCAGTCCACGAAGACCCTGCCCTTGCGCAGCCGCTTCTCCATCTTCGCGACGACCAGGTCCGGATGCTCCGACGCCAGGCGCTGCGCGGCGGCCTTGGCGTACTCCGACGTCCGCGCCGCCTCGTTCGGCTCCTTGATCGGCACGTACAGGTGCAGGCCCTTCTTGCCGCTGGTCTTCGGGTAGGAGTCGAAGCCGTCCTCGGCGAGCACGTCGCGCAGCAGCGCGGCCACCTCGCACGCCTCCACGATCGTCGCGGGCGGCCCCGGGTCCAGGTCGAACACCACGAG
Organism: Actinomadura montaniterrae; assembly: GCF_008923365.1. GTDB lineage: Bacteria > Actinomycetota > Actinomycetes > Streptosporangiales > Streptosporangiaceae > Spirillospora > Spirillospora montaniterrae. The sequence continues at coordinate 11,298 of NZ_WBMR01000208.1, read as the reverse complement.
GTCGGGGGCGTGCAGGCCGCCGCGCGGGCCGACCTTCCACTGCGGGACGTGCAGTTCCAGCGCGGCGAGGTTCGCGCACCACACGAGGGTCGGCAGGTCGTCGACGACGACGAAGTCCGCCGTCTCGCGGCCGGACGAGCTGCCCGGCGTGGGGATCTCCGCCGTCCGCACCCAGTCCGGCGTGTGCGAGGGGGCGTTCTTCTCGAAGAACTTCCCGCCGTCCACGCCCTCCGGCCAGCGGATCCGGGTGGCCGGACGGTCCTTCAGGTGCGGCAGCATCACCGGCGCGATCCGCGCGTAGTAGTCGATGACCTCGCCCTTGGTGAACTCGGGGTACAGGTTCTTGCCGAGGTTGGACAGGTTCAGCCGGCGCCCCTCCACCTCGACCTGCCGTCCGCCGCTCACCATGCGTGCTCCCGCGCGGGGGCGTCACTGCTCACTGGTGACCTCCAGGGGGTCCTTGTCGTCGCGCAGCCCGCGCCAGGACGGGAAGCGGAGGCGGCCGTCCCTGGTGCGGGCGCTGTAGGCGACCTCCCCGACGAGGCGCGGCTCAACCCACTGGGCGTCGCGGGCGTGCTCGCGCGGGACGGGCTCGTCGAACGGGCTGGTCGGGCGGCGCAGCGGCCACAGCGCCTCGTACAGCTCGTCGAGGGCGCGGTCGCTGAAGCCGGTGCCGACGTGCCCGACGAACCCGAGCGCCCCCTTCGGGTCGTACTCGCCGAGCAGCAGCGATCCGACGCCGCCCTCGCGGCGGCCCCGGCCGGGCTTCCAGCCGCAGACGACCACCTCGCGGGTCTGGAAGTTCTTCACCTTGCGCCAGAAGTCGACGCGGCGGCCCGGCCGGTACGGGGAGTCCAGCCGCTTGGCGAGCAGGCCCTCCAGGTGCTCCTCGATGGTGAAGGCGAGCAGCTCGCCGACCTGGGTGGTGTCGCCGCCGTGCAGGTAGGGGGGCACCTCGACGGGCCCGCTGCCGGCGAGGTCGAGGCCGGCGAGCAGCGCGCGCCGCTCGGCGTAGGGGACGTCGTAGAGCACGCGGCCGTCCAGGAACAGCACGTCGAAGACCACGTACCGGACGGGGACCTCGCGGATCAGCCGGGGGTGCGGCTCCGACACGTGCATCCGGCGCTGGAGGCGCTCGAAGCTCGGCCGGCCCTGCTCGAACGCGACGACCTCGCCGTCCAGCACGGCGTCGTGGTCGGGCAGCAGGTCGGCGAGGGCGGTGAGCTCGGGGTAGCGCGCGGTCACGTCGTTCCCGCGCCGGCCGGTGGCGCGGACGCCGTCCGGCGACACCTGCGACACGACCCGGACGCCGTCCCATTTGAGCTCCAGGCCCCAGCGCCCGCCGTCGTCGGGGAGGTCGCCGGTGGCGGCCATCATCGGCTCGACGGGCCATGGCATGGTCATACCGGCGTCTTACCCGATGCCCGCGCCCAAGAAAAGGATCAAGGGCCCGTTGTGGCGCAAATCGAACGGGGTTGCGACGCTAGGGGAGGAGCGGACCGGGCTGGGTAAGGACAACGGCATGCGGAGCATCTGGAAGGGCGCTATCTCGTTCGGGCTGGTGACGATCCCGGTGAAGCTGTACTCCGCGACCGAGCAGCGGGACGTCAGCTTCCACCAGGTGCACCGGGAGGACGGCGGCCGGATCCGGTACAAGCGGGTCTGCACCGTCGACGGCGAGGAGGTGCCGTACTCCGACATCGCGAAGGGCTTCGAGCTGCCGAGCGGCGAGATGGTGATCCTCACCGACGAGGACTTCGCCGACCTGCCGCTGTCCACCAGCCGCCGCATCGACGTGCTCCAGTTCGTCGAGGAGTCCGAGGTCGACCCGATCTACTTCGCCAAGTCGTACTACCTGGAGCCGGACGCGCAGGGCGCGAAGCCGTACGTGCTGCTGCGCGACGCGCTGGAGAACTCCGACCAGGTCGCGATCGTGAAGGTGGCGCTGCGGCAGCGCGAGTCGCTGGCGACGCTGCGGGTCCGGAACGGCGTGTTCGTCCTGGAGACGATGCTGTGGCCGGACGAGGTCCGCGAGCCCGACTTCCCGTTCCTGGACGAGGACATCGAGGTCCGCAAGCAGGAGCTGTCGATGGCGTCGTCGCTGATCGACTCGATGGCGGGGGACTTCGACCCGACCGAGTACAAGGACGCCTACCGGGAGGCGCTCCAGGCGGTGATCGACGCGAAGGTCGAGGGGCGCGAGGTGACGCGGCCGTCCGAGGAGGCCGAGGAGGAGCCCGCGGCGGACCTGCTGAGCGCGCTGCGCGCCAGCGTGGAGGCGGCGAAGAAGAGCCGCGGCGGCGGGGGCGGCGGCAAGGCGGCGGCCTCGTCGGAGAAGGAGACGCAGAAGAAGCCCGCGTCGCGTGGCCGCAAGACGGCCTCGAAGTCGAGCGGCAAGAAGGAGCCGGCGAAGAGCCGCACCCGCAAGTCGGCCTGACGGCTACTCGATCGGCGCGAGCACCGGGCGCTTGGCGGTGACGGTGTCGCCGGACGAGCGGCCGCGCAGCCGCCGCCCGATCCACGGGGCCAGGTAGCCGCGCGCCCAGCGGGCGTTCGCGAGCCGCTGCGCGCCCCGGCTCAGCTCCGGAAGCGGCTCCAGCTCCGGCTCGCGCCAGTCGCCCGCGTCCGGGACGCCGAGGGCCTCCAGCATCGCGAGTGCCACGCGCCGGTGCCCCTCGGGCGACATGTGCAGGCGGTCGACGCCCCACATCCGCCAGTCGCGCAGGACGTCCATGGACCACTGGTCGACGACGAACGCGCCGCGGCGGGCCGCGATCGCCCGCAGGTGCTCGTTGTAGACGGCGACGCGCCCGCGCGTGCGCCGGATGACGGGGGAGCCGACCGGGTCGACGCCGGTGAACAGGACCGCGTCGGCGCCCGCGGCGCGGATCGCGGCGACGGCCTCGTCCATCCGGGCGGCGAGCGCGTCGACGTCCAGGCCGGGGCGCAGCAGGTCGTTGCCGCCGCCCGACACCGACACGAGGTCGGGCTTCAGGTCCAGGGCGGCGGGGAGCTGCTCGTCGACGATCCGGTCCAGCAGCCGGCCGCGGATCGCGAGGTTGGCGTAGCCGAACCGGGCGGCGCCGGGTCCGTTCGACCGGGCGGCGAGTTCGGCCGCCGCCCGGTCCGCCCAACCGCGCCAGCCCCCGCCGGCGGCGCCCCCCTCACAGGGGTCGCCGACCCCTTCGGTGAAGGAGTCGCCGATCGCCGCGTAACGCGTCCAGAGCATGAGCAACATGCTATTTGACCTGCGTTGATCGCCAGACCGTCCGGAATGTGAGTTAGTTCTCGCGGCGGTGGCGGCAGGTCGGCAGGGCGGCGGGGTCGCGGCGGGGCGGGGGTCAGTTGTCGCGGCGGGTGGCGAGGACGCGGCCGAGCAGCGCGGCGGCGGCGGACGGGTCGGTGCAGGGCGCGATCCGCTCGCCCCAGCTGTAGAAGTACGACCAGGAGTCGTCGGAGCGCTCCTGCACGGCGATGACGTTCTCGTTGAACATCCGCATCTCGGGGTTGGCGACGAGGGCGGAGGGCCAGCGGTCCGACGGCGGGGCCAGCTCCACCGTCCAGCCGCGCGAGCGCAGTTCCTCCGTCAGGCGCTCGAGGTGGCCGAGGGCGATCTCGGCCTCGGTGGTCGCCAGCGTGGGCATGATGCCTCCAGGGGAGTACCCGTGAACCGTGGGAAGAAGGCCGCCGGGCGCGGGGTGTCGCGGTCGTTCTCACACGAACGGCGCCGGGCGAACGTCATTCAGTTTCCCGCCGGGTGCATCGGTCCACAAGCGCTTTGCCATTCTTGGCGCCCTTTTCTCGCGACCGGGCCCCGGCACCCCGCGAAGGGGGCCGGGGCCGGGAGGGTGAGGCGGGCTCAGTGCGCGGACACCGGCTCCGACGCGCGCGGCGGTGCCGGGGCGTCGCCCTCGCGGAGCCCGTACCGCCCGTAGAGCCGGGCGAGCGGGCCGGGCGCCCACCAGTTCGCGCGGCCGAGCAGCCGCATCGTCGCCGGCACCAGCAGCGCCCGGACGACCGTCGCGTCCACCAGGATCGCGACCGCCATCCCCACGCCGGTCATCTTGATGAACGCGACGCCGGACGTGGCGAACGCGCCGATCACGACGATGAACAGCAGCGCGGCGCTGGTGATGATGGCGCCGGTGCGCTGCACCCCGCTCGCGACGGCGGTGGTGTTGGAGCCGGTCAGGTCGTACTGCTCGCGGACCCGCGACAGCAGGAACACCTCGTAGTCCATCGAGATGCCGAACAGCATCGCCAGCATCAGGATCGGCATCGACGGGGAGATGGCGCCGGTCGCGGTGAAGTCCAGGAGGCCGGACAGGTGCCCGTCCTGGAAGATCAGCACGACCACGCCGAACGTCGCCGACAGCGACAGCATGTTCATCACGATGGCCTTCAGCGGCAGCACCACCGACCCGAACGCCAGGAACAGCAGCGCGAACGTGACGCCGCCGACGAGCAGCGCCAGCCACGGCAGCGTGCCGCCGATGCTGGACAGCTGGTCCACGACGTCGGCGGTGCCGCCCCCGATGTAGGAGTGCGCGCCGGGTGGCGCCGGGACGTCCCGGACGCGGTGGACCAGGTCGCGCGCGGCGGCGGAGTCGGGCTCGGCGGAGTAGGTGAGCGCGATCCGGGTCGTCTCGCCCTTCGCGCCGGTCACGGTGGCGCCGGTCGCGCCGGGCAGCGCCGCGAGCCGGTCGCCGTACGCCTGGATCGCGGCCCGGTCGGACGTGCCGGTCACCACGGCCTGGATCGCCTCGGTCGGGTTGCTCGGGAAGTCGCTCTGCAGCGCCTCGGAGACGACCCGGGCGTCGGCTCCGGACGGCAGCACCTTGGCGTCCACACCGCCCCAGTTGATGTGGAGGAACGGGCTGCCGAGCGTGAGCAGCAGCGCGACGGTGGCGACGGCGTAGACCACCGGGCGGCGCATGACGCTGTGCGCGAGGCGGCCCCACCAGCCGTCCGCCTCGCCGCGCCCGCCTCCGGCGGCCTTGCGGCGGCGCCGGATCGCCAGCGCGTTCACCTTCGGGCCGAGGACGGCCAGCAGCGCCGGCAGCACGGTCAGCGCGCCGAGCATGCAGACGAAGACGGTGGCGATGCCGCCGTAGCCCATCGAGACGAGGAAGTTCTGGTCGAACAGCAGCAGCCCGGACAGCGACACCGCGACCGTGACGCCGGACACCGCGACCGTGCGGCCGGCGGTGGCCATCGTCGCGGCGAGCGCGTCCTCGGCGGTCGCGCCGTCCCGGCGGATCTCCTCGCGGAACCGGCTGACCATGAACAGGCCGTAGTCGATGGCGAGGCCGAGCCCGAGGAACGTGGTGATGTTCACCGCGAAGATCGACACGTCGGTGACGTAGGTGAGCGCGTGCAGCGCGGTGAACGAGCCGAGGATGGCGAGGCCGCCGATCAGCAGCGGCAGGCTCGCCGACACCAGCCCGCCGAAGATCAGCACGAGCAGCACCAGCAGCACCGGCATGGCCATGCCCTCGGCCCGGCCGATGTCGGAGGAGACCCGCTCGTTGATCGCGGTCTGGGTGCCGAGCCGGCCGCCGACCTTGGCGGTGAGCCCGCCGCCGGCGTCGGTGAGGTCGTCCTTGACCGCGTCGTAGGAGTCCTGCCGCGCCGCCTCGTCCTTGCCGGTGAGCTGCAGCACGGCGTAGGTGGAGCCGCGGTCCTTGCTGACGAACTGCGGCGCCTTGGTCGTCCAGTAGGTGGCCGTCCCGGCGACCCTGCCCTGGGGCAGCGCGGCCAGCGCCTTCTCCACGGACGCGCGGTAGGCCGGGTCGTCCACCGTCATGCCGGGGCGCCCCTTGTAGAGGATCACCACGTCGGCCTGGTCGCGCCCGAGGTCGCGCTCGGCGATCGCCGTCGCCTTCGCGCTCTCGCTGCCGGGCGTGTCGAAGCCGCCGGACGAGGTGAGCGCGCCGAACACGCCCGTCCCCCATACGCCGGCGAAGACCAGCGCGGCGCCCGCGACCGCGAGCACCCAGCGCCGGCGGCGGTGCACCACCTGCCCCATCGCTCGAACATCGTCGTTCCCCCTACTTGTTACACCGCGTCACATCGGTGAACGCCGTAAACTAGCGAACGCTGTAAACTTTGCATATGACGTTCACTTTCGTCAATGGTGTTTTTGGGGAATCATGCGGGGGCGGCCGGTGACGGCCGCGGGGAGGAAGAGGGGCGGAGCGTGACGACACGGCGCGACCGGCTGCGCGAGGCGACGGTCCGGGAGATCTCCGAGACCGCGCGGCGGATCCTCGTCGACCAGGGGCCCGAGGCGGTGACGCTGCGCGCCATCGCCCGCGAGATGGGGATGACCGCGCCCGCGCTCTACCGCTACTACGACAGCCACTCCGAGCTGCTGCGCCACGTCGTCGGCGACATCTACACCGAGCTGACGGCCGAGCTGCAGGCCGCCATCGCGCAGGTGCCGCACGACGACATGAGCGGCAAGTTCCTGTCCGTGGCGCGGCAGTTCCGCCGCTGGTCGCTCGGCCACCCCCGCGAGTACGCGCTGCTGTTCGGCGCCCCCATCCGCGGCCTCGACCCCGACGAGCAGACCGACTTCGCCGAGGAGTGCGCCCGCCAGTTCGGCTGGACGTTCATGGCGCTGTTCCTGGAGCTGTGGCAGAAGAAGCCGTTCCCCGTCCCGCCCGACGAGGAGATCGACCCCGCCCTGCTGCCGCAGCTGCGCCGCTACCGCGAGGAGCGCCTCGGCGTCGCGCTCCCGCTCGGGGTGATCCAGCAGTTCCTCAAGTGCTGGGTGCGCCTGCAGGGCAGCGTCAGCCTGGAGGCGTTCGGCCACCTGAGCTTCGCGCTGGAGGACGCCGCCCCGATGTTCGAGATCATGCTCCAGGAGATCGCCCCGCCGCTCGGCCTCACCTACAGCCCGCCCGCCAAGGAGTGACCGGCCCGGGCGGCGGCACGCCTTCGGCGGCGCCGGGGGCCCGGGCAGCACGAAGCCCCCGGATCCGCGGGCGGATCCGGGGGCTCGGTGTCAGCGCGTCAGTAGCTGGGCTGGCTCGGGTCGATCTGCTTCACCCAGGCCAGGATGCCGCCGCCGACGTGCACGGCGTCGCCGAAGCCGGCGTTCTTCACCACGGCGAGGGCCTCCGCCGAGCGGACGCCCGACTTGCAGTGCAGGACGATCTTCTTGTCCTGCGGCAGCCGCTCCAGCGCCGACCCGTTCAGGAACTCGCCCTTCGGGATCAGCGTGGCGCCCGGGATCGAGACGATCTCGTACTCGTTGGGCTCGCGGACGTCCACCAGGAAGATGTCGTCGCCGCGGTCCTGCATGGCCTTCAGGTCCAGGACGGTGATCGTCGAGTCCTTGGCGGCCTCGGTGGCCTCCTCCGACACCGCGCCGCAGAAGGCCTCGTAGTCCTCCAGCAGCTCGGTCTGCGTCGGGTTCTTGCCGCACAGCGGGCACTCGGGGTCCTTGCGGACCTTGACCGACCGGTACGTCATCTCCAGCGCGTCGTAGATCATCAGCCGGCCGACCAGCGGCTCGCCGATGCCCGTCAGCAGCTTGATGGCCTCGTTCACCTGGATCGAGCCGATCGACGCGCACAGCACGCCGAGGACGCCGCCCTCGGCGCACGACGGGACCATGCCGGGCGGCGGCGGCTCCGGGTAGAGGCAGCGGTAGCACGGGCCGTGCTCGGCCCAGAACACCGACGCCTGGCCGTCGAACCGGTAGATGGAGCCCCACACGTACGGCTTGCCGAGCAGCACCGCCGCGTCGTTCACCATGTACCGGGTCGCGAAGTTGTCGGTCCCGTCGACGATGAGGTCGTACTGGCCGAAGATGTCCATGATGTTGTCGCGGTCGAGCGCGGTGTCGTGCACCACGACGTCGATCAGCGGGTTGATCTCACGGACGGTCTCGGCGGCCGACTCGACCTTCGGCTTGCCGAGCGAGGACTGCCGGTGGATGATCTGGCGCTGCAGGTTCGACTCGTCCACGACGTCGAAGTCGATGACGCCGAGGGTGCCGACGCCGGCGGCGGCCAGGTAGAGCAGCGCGGGGGAGCCGAGACCGCCCGCGCCGACGACCAGGACCTTGGCGTTCTTGAGGCGCTTCTGCCCGGACATCCCCACGTCGGGGATGATGAGGTGCCGCGAGTAGCGGTTGACCTCGTCGCGGGTGAGCTCCGCTGCGGGCTCGACCAGAGGTGGCAACGACACGGTGGGTGCTCCTGTGCTGACGCTCGGCTGTTACGGGGGCGGGACGTCGTCGTCCCCTCACGGGACAACCTTGCCATGTCCGCCCGCATTCCCCGAAGGGCGGTGGCCGGAAACGCCCATGCCAGGGCCGGTGCCGGCCGGTCCGGGACGCGGCGCGGTGTGGCGGGCGTCTCCCCTCCGGCGGCATAGATCGGGATGTGCCGGGCACCGGAACCACGTACGGACCTCGTACGGAAGAAGGAGCCATGGGCATCCTCGACAAGCTCAAGAACAAGACCCAGAAGGCCAAGGGCCGGGGCAAGGAAGAGGCCGGGCGCGAGTCCGGCGACCCCTACCTGGAGGCCGAGGGCCGCAAGGACCGCGCCGCCGGCGGCGCCAAGCAGGTCGGCGAGCAGGTCAAGGACGCCGCGAAGGAGGCCCGCCGGACCATCGACCGGTGACCTCGCCGCGCATCCCGCCGTGACGGAGGGGCCTCTCTGCGGAGGGGCCCCTTCCGCTCGTCCGGGGCGGGCGTCCGGGTTAGGACGGGTCCCCTCACCCCGTTGGAAGGGCGGAATGTCATGAACCAGAGTTAATCTTGGCTGTTGTGGCATTCCTGCCCCCCTCCCAGCAGCCGCCCCCGCCAGGCCCGCACACGCGGCCCGGCCCCCCGGCTCCCTCCGGCTCGCCGCCGGGCGCGCCCCTGGGCCGTCCGCCAGGACCGGGCCCCGGCGTGCCCGGAGGACCGCCCGGGCCCATGGCGCCCCCGGGATCCGGCATGCCCGGCCCCGGTATGCGGGGTCCCGGCATGCCCGGAATGCCGGGCGCGCCCGGCTGGGGAACGCCCGGCTGGGGAACGCCCGGCGCGGGCGGGCCGGGCGCGGGCGGACCCGGTGCGGCCGGGCCCGGCGCGCCGCAGGAGCCCTCGCTCACCGTCCTCGGGCTGCGCGCCCGCCAGTGGATGGTCGCCGCGATCGTCGTCGGCTGCGTCTACCTCGTCACCGGCACGATCGCGATCGGCGGCGTCTGGGCCGAGCTGCACCGCGACCCCACCAACGCCGAGGTCGAGTGGGCCGCCAAGGCCGAGGTCGCGCAGCGGTGGCGGGCCTGGCCCGCCGAACGGATCTTCCCCAGCAAGATCACCTACAGCCCGGGGAACGGGCGCGGCGAGTACGCGTCCCGGACCGGCATCGTCCCCGACACCAACTGCGCCACCGGCGTCGACCAGGAGCTCGCGGAGCCGCTCCTCCAGCAGGGCTGCAAGGCCGTCCTGCGCGCCACCTACACCGACCGGCTCCAGGGCATCGTCGTCACCGTCGGCGTCGTCGCGTTCGCCGACCCGTGGGCCGCCGACCGCGCCTACAAGGCGATCCCCGGCTCGCAGGGCCCGGGCGGCGGCGGGGTCAGCCCCGCGCTGCGCGCCGCCCCGTTCCCCGGCACCGCGTCCGCCCGGTTCACCGACGCCGCCCGCCAGGACCGCACGTCCGACCGCGGCGGCCCCTACGTCGTGCTGACCACCTCCGGCGAGTCGGACGGCCGCCCGGCCTCCGCCGTCCGCAAGGAGCGGCCCGGCGACCCGTTCTCGATCGCGCCCCAGCTCGGCTCCACGATCGCCCGGACCCTCTCCGCCAAGGCCCTGCCCGACTGCCACGCGCGCGGGTGGAAATGCTGACGCGGGCGCGGACGCGCCGCGCGGAGACCGCACGCGGGCGGCGTACGCCGACGACGGCCCGCGCGCTGCTCGCGGTGGCGCTCGCCGGCGCGTGCGTGCCGCTCGTCCCGTCGCCCGCGCGCGCCGACATCGTCCGGGACCGGCAGCGCGGCGTCCTCGACGAGCTGAGCATGGACGCCGCCTGGAAGATCACCAAGGGCCGGAACGTCACCGTCGCCCTCGTCGACTCCGGCGTCGACCCGAAGCAGAAGGACATCGCCGGGTCCGTCACCGTCGGCCCGAACATGCTCGCCGAGATCGACGGCAACACCAAGCCCGCCCACCTGCACGGCACCAACATGGCGTCGCTGATCGCCGGGCACGGCCACGGGCCGGGCGGCCGCGACGGCATCATCGGCATGGCCCCGGAGGCGCGGGTCCTCGCCATCCGCGTCATCGGCGAGAAGGAGGACCCGAGCTACGCCCGCTACCGGAGCTCGCGGGAGGCCGAGGACGCCGTCGCGAAGGGCATCCGGTACGCCGCCGACCACGGCGCCGACGTCATCAACCTGTCGCTCGGCAAGATCAGCCTCCCCGGCCGGGACACCGAGATCCCCGCCGAGCGCGACGCCATCGGCTACGCCATCGGCAAGGGCGTCGTCGTGGTGTCCGCGGTCGGCAACAACGGCGACGAGCCCGGCCTCGTGGACGGCGACGGCTTCTCCCCGTACTCCTACCCAGCGTCCTACCCGGGCGTCATCGCGGTCGCCGCGACGCAGCCGTCGCACGACCGCGCGCCCTTCTCCAACCGCAACCTGTCGGTCGTGCTGTCCGCGCCCGGCGCGGGCCTGCCCGTCGCCGGGCCCGGCAGCGACTACTACGTCTCCGACGGCACGAGCGACGCCAGCGCCCTGGTCTCCGGGATCGCCGCGCTGATCCGCGCGCGGCACCCGAAGATGGCGCCCGCGCTGGTCTCCCAGGCCCTCATCGAGAGCACCCGCTACGGGCCGAAGAGCGGCTACGGACCGGACGTCGGGTTCGGCGAGGTCAACGCCCAGCGCGCCCTGACCGCCGCCGACACGCTCGCCAAGGGCGCGTCCACCGCGTCGGCCGGCAAGCCCGGCGGGAAGCGCTTCGCCGACCGCGACCCGGGCGACGTCACGATCATCCACCGGCCCGCCTGGGTGACGCCCGCCGTCATCGCCGTCGTCGTGATCGGCGTCGGGGGCGTCATCGGCGCCTTCCTCGTCGCGGCCGCGTTCCAACGGCGGCATCCGCGCATCCTGCCCGTCGGCGCCGCGCCCGGGCTCGGCGGTCCCGGCGGTCCGGGCGGTCCCGGCGGTCCGGGCGGTCCCGGTGGTTCGCCGGGCGGCGGGTTCGGGCCGCGGCCCGGGCCGTCGTACGCCCCGTCCCGCTACGGCGGCGCGCAGGGAGGCGGCCCGGCGTACGGGTCGCCCGCGTCAGGCCCC
>NZ_WBMR01000207.1 GCF_008923365.1 Actinomadura montaniterrae | reverse complement strand
GTCTCGGCGGTGTCCGGAGCGGATGCGGGACTCTTCTCGGTCACCCCTCCAGGATCCCGCACGGTCAGGGCTGCTCCGTACGGGGGTCGCTGATCGTGCCGACGATGCCCATGATCTCGTCCGCGAGGGTGCGCGCCGCGTCCTCGTCGTCCATCAGCGAGATCTCCGACACCGCGCCCGCCATCGCGCCCGTCAGCACCACGACCAGCGCCTCGTCCACGCCGCCGTCGGCGGTGTGGAACAGCGCGGCGTTCCGGCGCGCCCACTTATTGAGCCGCTGGCGCATCACCCGGTCGAAGCCGGGCGGCCCGTCCCCGGAGATGAACAGCCGCGCGACGTCCCGCTCCCGCAGGCAGCCGTCCAGGTACGCGCCGGCGCCCGCGACGAACTGCCGCATCGGGTCGTTCTCGCCCGCGTCCCGCACCGCGTTGATCGCCTTGCGGGTGCGCTCCTGCTGGCGGCCCTGGAACTCCTCGAACAGCGTCAGGTACAGGTCGGCCTTGCCGTTGAAGTGGTGGTACAGGCTGCCGACGCTGGCGCCGGCCTTGGCGACGATGTCGGTCACCGCGGCCTGCGCGAAGCCCGCCTCGCAGAAGACGTCACGGGCGGCGGACAGCAGGGCGCTGCGCGTGGCGGCCCCGCGGTCGGAGGTCCGCGCGGGCGCCTCCGCGGCCCCCGCGCCCCCGTCCTGTGCCGCCCCGTCGGACGAGACGTCGATGTCGCTGCTCATGAGCCCAGAGATTACGCCCTCTTCCCACGGGGAAACGATCCCTTGCCCGCGTGACGGTCAAAACGACCCCCGCGCGCGGGCGGGTCTCCCCGGCGCACCGGCTGGTCTGGTCCAATTTGTGACCCGCCGTCCGGTCCCCGGAGAATCCGAGTCACCATCGAACGAAGGGGCCGCCCCGTCATGTCCGAAGAGACCACCGTTTCCTCCCCGCTGACCACCGAGCCGGCCGCACCGGACCGCAACCTGGCGATGGAGCTGGTCCGGGTGACCGAGGCCGCCGCCATGGCCGCGGCCCGCTGGGTCGGCCGCGGGGACAAGAACGGCGCCGACGGAGCCGCCGTCAACGCGATGCGCCAGCTCATCAACACCGTCTCGATGCGCGGCGTCGTCGTGATCGGCGAGGGCGAGAAGGACAACGCCCCCATGCTCTACAACGGCGAGGAGGTCGGCGACGGGTCCGGCGCCGAGTGCGACGTCGCCGTCGACCCCGTCGACGGCACGCGGCTCACCGCGCTCGGCATGAACAACGCGATCGCCGTGCTGTCGGTGGCCCCGCGCGGGTCGATGTTCGACCCGTCCGCCGTGTTCTACATGGAGAAGCTGGTCACCGGGCCCGAGGCCGCCGACGTCGTCGACATCGAGCGGCCGATCGCCGACAACATCCGCGCGATCGCCCGCGCGAAGGGCTCCTCGACGCACGACGTCACCGTCTGCATCCTCGACCGGCCCCGGCACGAGGGCATCGTCAAGGAGGTCCGCGAGACCGGCGCCCGCATCAAGTTCATCCTGGACGGCGACGTCGCCGGCGCGATCATGGCGTCCCGGCCCGGCACCGGCGTCGACGTCCTGCTCGGCATCGGCGGCACCCCCGAGGGCATCATCGCCGCGTGCGCGATCAAGGCCCTCGGCGGCGTCATCCAGGGCCGCCTGTGGCCGCAGGACGACGCCGAGCGGCGGAAGGCGATCGACGCGGGCCACGACCTCGGGCGCGTCCTGACCACCGACGACCTCGTCACGTCCGACGACGTCTTCTTCGCCGCCACCGGCATCACCGACGGGGAGCTCGTCGACGGCGTCCGGTACAGCAAGGGCACCGCGGTCACCCACTCCCTGGTGATGCGGTCGCGCAGCGGCACGATCCGCACCATCTCCAGCGAGCACAAGCTCAGCAAGCTCCGCGCCTACAGCGCGATCAACTTCGACAGCGCGGTCTAGAGGGATTCAGGGGTCCAGGCGGCGGAAGCGCTGGGCCACGACGAGCGTCCCGTCGGTGATCTCGGGCCTGCGGCCGAGGAACTCCGCGACGCCCTCGCTCCGGAAGAAGCGCTCGTGGTCGGCGCGCCATTCGGCGGCGCCGACGTAGCCGCGGCCTTCGGCGCGGGCGTAGGCGTCGTCGATCTCCGTGATCGGGACGACGCGGACCTCGGTGAGCTCGATCGCGGCGGCGGGACGCCCGCCGGAGTCGAGGACGGCGAACCGGTCGCCGGGTGCGGGGACCGGCTCGCCGGCCTTCTCGTGGATCTCCAGGAGACCGGTGAAGGCCGTCTTCTCGCCGGTGAGGACCGCGGCCACGCCGCGGTCGCGTTCGGGGCCGGGGAAGGCGAGTTCGAGGGGCGGGAGGTCGTCCATGGCGGCTAGCGTCGCAGGCGGCCCTTGACGCGCTGGCGGAGGGTCCGCTTCGGGGCCCTGGCCTTCACCGACCCGAAGACGAGGGTGCCCGCGACCTCGATGGTGGGGCCCTCGGCGGCGGGACGGGTGCGGAGCTCGCGGGTGCTGAGGACGGTGCGTCCGGTGACGTCCACCCGGACGCCCTCGGGGACGAGAAGGCGGACGCGCCCGGCGAGGACCATCGAGTCGAGGACGATGTGGCGGCGCTGCAGGACGGCCTCGCGCAGGTCGAGCTCGACGGTGCCGAAGAGGGCGAGCAGCGGCAGCTTCACGGGGACGACCCACCGCCCGTCGCGGCGGACGCGCCCGAAGAAGACCGTGACCGGGCGGTCGTCCACGAGGATGGGCTGGGCCTCCTCGGGGCTGAGGTCGAGGGTGAGGCCGGTGAGCTCGCCGAGGGTGCGGGCGGCGTAGACGCGGGCGGTGCGGTCGGCGTGCTCCTCCAGGGTGAGCCGGCCGTCGGCGAGCGCCTCGCCGAGCACGGCCGCGACGCGCTCCCGGTCGGCGTCGGAGGCGCGCAGGTCGCTCACGCGGGTCGCCTGTCCCGGGCGGCGGGGGATGTCCACACCAAGAGGTTACTGGGCGCGCGGCGGGGGACCCCGAGAAAAATGGATGGGTTTCGCCGGGGCCGGTACCTAGGGTGACGGCATGACGGTGCAACGTGCGCAGCTCGCGGCCGAGGAGGGGGAGGCCGGTTCGGCGGCGATCAGCCTGCGCGGCGTGGTCAAGCGGTTCGGGTCGTTCACCGCGGTGGACGGGCTGGACCTGGACGTCCCGGCGGGCAGCTGCCTGGGGCTGCTCGGGCCGAACGGCGCCGGGAAGTCGACGACCATGAAGATGCTGACCGCGCAGGCGGTGGCGGACGAGGGCCGCATCCGGGTGCTGGGGTTCGAGGTGCCGGCGCGGTCGAAGCAGGCGCGGGCGGCGATGGGGGTCGTCCCGCAGCAGGACAACCTGGACGAGGAGCTGACCGCCCGGGAGAACCTGGAGATCTTCGCGCACCTGTACCGGGTGCCGCGGCGGGAGCGCCGCAAGGCCGTGGACGACGCGCTGGCGATCGCGCACCTGACCGAGCGCCAGGGGACGAAGGTGGACGACCTCTCGGGCGGGATGCGGCGGCGGCTGCTGATCGCGCGAGGGCTGGTGCACCGGCCGGCGCTGGTGCTGCTGGACGAGCCGACGGTCGGCCTGGACCCGCAGGTGCGGGCGGAGCTGTGGGGGCTGATCGACGGGCTGCGGTCGCGCGGCACGACGGTGCTGATGTCGACGCACTACATCGAGGAGGCCGAGCGGCTCGCGGACGAGTGCGCGCTGATGTCGCACGGGAAGGTGATCGCGCGGGGGTCGCCGGCGGAGCTGGTCGCGGAGTACGCGGGCGAGCGGGTGGTGGAGCACTACGGGCCCCCGGACCGGCTGGCGGAGGTGGAGCGGGCCGCGCGGGCGGCGGGGCTGCCGACGCGGCGGACGGGCCCGTCGGTGTCGGTGCTGAAGGCGGAGACGATCCCGCCGTCGCTGGACGAGGAGCTGGGCCCGGACGGCGTGCGCCGCGCGGCCAACCTGGAGGACGTGTTCGTGGTGCTGACCGGGGAGCGAGTGGAATGACCGTGGAGGCCGGGCGGGCGCCGCGGCTGCGGCGCTTCGAGGTGGCGCCGCTGAGGGGCATCTGGCGGCACGAGCTGGCGCTGTACAAGCGGTACTGGATGACGCAGTCGTTCGCGTCGATGGTGGAGCCGACGTTCTACCTGCTGGCGTTCGGCTACGGGTTCGGGTCGATGGTCGCGGCGGTCGGGCACTACCGGTACCTCGACTTCGTCGCGACGGGCGTGGTGGGGACGGCGGCGCTGTTCACGTCGGTGTTCCCGGGGATGTTCAACTCCTACATCCGGCGGGCGTTCCAGCACACCTACGACGCGATCCTCGCGGCGCCGGTGGACGTGCACGAGCTGGTGACGGCGGAGGCGCTGTGGATCGCGGCGAAGTCGTCGGTGTACTCGTGCACGCCGATCGTGGTGGCGCTGTTCTTCGGGCTGGACCCGTCGTTCGGGATGCTGCTGGTGCCGTTCATGGTGTTCTTCCTGGCGCTCGGGTTCGGGCTGTTCGGGATGTGGACGTCGTCGGTGGTGCCGTCGATCAACTCGTTCGACTACGTGATCACCGGGGTGGTGACGCCGCTGTTCCTGGTGGCGGGGACGTTCTTCCCGGTGGACGCGCTGCCGGACTGGGCGGGGTACGCGGCGCGGGTGAACCCGCTGTACCACTGCGTGGAGCTGGTCCGGCACGCGGTGTTCGGGCTGCGGCCGCTCGCCGACCTCGGGCACCTGGGGGCCCTGGTGGCGTTCGCGGGGCTGATGTGGATACTGGCGGTCCGGGGCATGCGCAGGCGGCTGATCGACTGATCGGCGCGCCTTCCTGGATGATTGACCCGGCGCGTACCCTGTCTCTACGCTGACGCGAATCTTCTTCACATTTCGTTGGCAGAGAGGTCGCACCGCATGAGCGAGGGCATCACCGAGCGGGACCGCCGCGCGCGGGTCTCCGCCTACGCCGCTTTCGCCGTCCAGGGACTGTGCTTCGCCTCTCTGGTGACGCAGGTCCCGAAGATGCAGAAGACGCACCACCTCAGCGACGGGACGCTCTCCCTCGTCCTGCTGATGGTGCCGCTGATCGCCGGCGTCGGCAGCGTCGTGTCGGGCGCGCTGTTCAAGCGGTACGGCAGCGGCCTCGTGCTGCGGGTCGCGCAGCCCGCCGTCGCCGTCACCATCGTGCTGATCGGCGCCACCGGCGACAACGACATCGCCCTGTACGGGGCCGTCGCCCTGTTCGGCCTGTTCGTCGGCGCGGTGGACGCCTCCATGAACGCGCAGGCGATCGCGGTGGAGCGCCGCTACGGCGTCAGCCTGATCACCGGCTTCTACGCGGTGTGGTCCGTCGCCGGGATCCTCGGCGGCCTGTGGGCGTCGGCGAGCAACAAGATGGACCTCTCGCTCCTCACCGGCTTCGGCATCGCCGCCGCCGTCGGCGTCGCGGGCTCCCTCGCCACCGGGCCCCGGCTGTACCGGCGAGAGGAGGAGGGCGACGGGCCGTCCGCCGAGGAGCTGAAGGCCGCCGAGCGCAGCGTCCCGTGGCGCCCGATCCTCATCGTCGGCGCGGCGATGGCCGTCGCCTACCTGGCCGACTCGGCGATCTCCAGCTACGGCGCCAAGTACCTGGACGACGAGCTCTCGGCGGCGGACTGGGTCGCGCCGCTCGGCTACGTCGCCTACCAGATCACCATGGTGATCAGCCGCGCGGTCGCCGACCTCGGCGTCCGCCGCTCGGGCCCCGTCCAGGTGGTGCGGCTCGGCGGGCTGATCGGCATCATCGGCATGATCGGCGTGGTGGCGGCGCCGAACGCGGCCGTCGCCATCGCCGCGTTCGCGGTCGCGGGCCTCGGCCTCAGCGTGATCGCGCCGGTCTCCTTCTCCGCCGCCGGACGCGTCGACCCGACCGGCCTCGGCGTCGCGGTCGCCCGCGTCAACATCTTCAACTACGTCGGCTTCGTGCTCGGCGCCGCCGTCGTCGGCGCGATCGCGCCGGTCAGCCATACCCACGGGCTGCGGCTGGCGTTCATCGTCCCGGCCGCGCTGATCCTGGTGGTGTTCGTGACGGCCAAGGGCTTCGACCCGAAGCCGGTCAAAGGCGCCGACCCCAACGCCCCCGCCATGGAACGCCCCTTCGCCTAGGCACGTGGACCCGGCTGGACAAAGGCACTGAGGGCCCGGCTGAACACAGCAACGGAAGGCCGGACCTCAGCCACGGCCACGGGCAGGCACGCGGAGCGAGTGCAGCGAGCGCAGCGGGCCTGCCCGCCGACGGACGACGCGTTTCCCGCGGAGCGCTAGCGGAGCGTGAAACGCCTCGTCCGTCGCAACGGGGGTTCCAGGGGGTCGCCCCCCTGGGATCACACGGTTTCTTCCAGGGCGGTGACGGCCTTCTCGCCTTCGGCTTGGGCCTGCTCCGGTGTCAGGTCCTGGAGCGCCCGGCTCAACGCCACTTCGGCGGCGTCGGCGGCGGCGCGCAGGGTGACGGCGTGCTCCTGCGCGCGTTCGAGGTCGCCCAGGCCGACGCAGTCGAAGGCGACCTGCGCGTCGTGACCGGCCATCTTGAGCTGCCGTGCGGCCTCTTCCAGACTCATCCATACCTCCTACACCGGGGATGTTGGTCCTACCCTTCCGTCCCCCCGGTAACCGCTTTGCCGAGCAGCTGCGCCGCCTTGACCAGGTGACTTTCGGCAATCCGGGCATATCCCAGGACGAGGGCGGGGGGCGCGTCGGCGGCACGCTCGGCGGACCACATCTCGCGGGCGCCGGCCGCCGACACCCCGGACCGTGCGGCGCGGGCCAGGACGGCGTCCTCGTCGGTTCCGGGCGGGAGTTCCACATAGAGGTGGATGCCCGCTGAGACGCCGTGAACCGTCGCGCCGGGCAGGTATGCGGCGAGCGCGCCGGCGAGGGCGTCGCGGCGGGACCGGTAGCGGCGCCGCATGGTGCGCAGATGCCGGTCGTAGCCGCCGCCGCGGAGGAACTCGGCGAGGGCGTACTGCTCGATGACGGGCGCGCCGAGGTCGGTCTGGCCGCGGTGCTCGCGGAGCCGCGACGCGATGGCGGCGGGAGCGAGGGCCCAGCCGAGGCGCAGCGCGGGCGCGAGGGACTTGCTGACGGAGCCGAGCAGCACGACGCGGTCGGGGTCGACGCCCTGCAGGCAGCCGACGGGCTCGCGGTCGTAGCGGAACTCGGCGTCGTAGTCGTCCTCGAGGATCACGCCGCCGACGTCCCGCGCCCAGGCGATCAGCTCGGCGCGGCGGGACGGGGACAGCACGACGCCGGTGGGGTACTGGTGCGCGGGCGTGACGAGGACGGCGCGCGCGTTGGTCCGGGCGAGCGCGGCGACGTCCACGCCGTCGGCGTCCACCGGGACGCGGACGAGCCGGATGCCGGACGCCTCCAGCATCGGCAGCTGCCGGACGCTGGTCGGGTCCTCGACGGCGAGGACGCGGTGGCCGTCGGCCCGCAGGACCCGGATGAGGGCGGACAGCCCGTGCGCCACCCCGTTCATGATCACGACGCGGCCGGGGTCGGCGACGGCGGCGCGGACGCGGCCGAGGTAGCCGGCCAGCTCGGTGCGCAGCGGCCGGACGCCGCCCGGGTCGGGGTAGGTCAGCTCGTCGCTCGGGAGCGTGCGCAGCGCGGCGCGGGTGGCGGCGATCCACCGCTCGCGGGGGAAGGCCGACAGGTCCGGCTGGCTGGGCCACAGGTCGTAGGGCGCGCCGGGGTCGGGCGGGAGGTCGCAGGACGGGAGCGCCGCGGGGGCCGGTTCGGCGGCGGGGGGCGCGGGGGCGGGCTCGTCGGGGCGGGCGAGGGGGGCGATGCGGGTGCCGTCGCCGCGCCGGGCGATGAGGAAGCCCTCGGCGGTCAGCTGCTCGTAGGCGGCCACGACGACGCCGCGGGACACCTCGAGGTCGCGGGCGAGGTCGCGGCTGGACGGCAGCCGGGTGCCCGCGGTCAGCCGCCCGGCCCGCACCGCCGCGCGGAAGCCCGCGGCGATCTGCGCGGCCAGCCGCCCCGCCCCGCGGTCGAGTGGGAGATGGAGGTCGGTCACATGACACTCAGCGTCGGCCGGGCGTTCATCTGTCACTAGCCCGGGATTGGTCCATGATCGATGGGGGCCATTGGCTCTGTGTTCAGGTCCAACGGGCTCGTAGCGTTCGAGCCATGAAGCTGATCTCCTCTCTTCCGGGCGGGGGCGGCGCCGCCGCCGGGACCGCGATGTTCCTCGTCGGCACGCTGACCGCGGTCTCCGCGACGATCAAGGACTATCCCGTCTTCGGCGGCCAGGCCGTCCGGTACACGGTGGCCGCCGCGATCCTGCTGGCGGTGGCGCGGCTGCGCGGCGGGCCGGGCCGGCGTCCGCGGGCGCGGGAGTGGGCGCTGCTCGCGGCGCTGGCGGGGACGGGCCTCGTCGCGTTCAACGTGTGCATCGTCGCGGCGACCCGGGACACGAGCCCGGCGACGATCGGCACGGTGATCGCGACGGTGCCGATCGTGCTGGCGCTGGTCGGGCCGCTGCTGGAAGGCCGGCGGCCCGCCCCGGCGGTGGTCGCCTCGGCGTGCGTGGTGGCGGCGGGGGCGGCGCTCGCCAACGGGTTCGGCGGGGGCAGCGTGCGGGGGCTGCTGCTGTCGCTGGGCGCGCTCGCCGGGGAGGTGTGCTTCTCGCTGCTGGCGGTCCCGCTGCTGCCGGCGCTCGGGCCGGTGCGGGTGTCGGCGTACTCGGCGGCGATCGCCGCGCCGATGCTGCTGGCCGTCGGGCTGGTCACCGACGGGACGGCCGTGCTGCGGGCGCCGACCGACGCCGAGTTCGCGGGCCTGGCGTACCTGTCGGTGATCGTCACCGTGATCGCGTTCCTGCTCTGGTACGGGACGCTCGGCCGGCTCGGCGCGGACCGGGCGGGGCTGTTCGCCGGGATGATCCCGGTCAGCGCGGTCGTCACGACGGTGGTCCTCGGGCTCGGACGGCCCGGACCGGCGGACCTCGCGGGGGCGGCGCTGGTGGCGGCGGGGGTCGTCCTCGGGCTGCGGCGCCGGGTCGTACCCTGTGAGGCGGCCCCCATCGGAATCGCGCGAGGATCTGCCTGAGATGCCTGAGTTCTCCTACACCGACCTGCTGCCGCTCGGCCCCGACGAGACCGACTACCGGCTCCTGACCTCCGACGGGGTCTCCACGTTCGAGGCGAACGGGCGGACGTTCCTGCAGGTCGAGCCGGAGGCGCTCCGACTGCTCACCGAGACCGCGATGCGCGACATCGCGCACCTGCTGCGGCCCGCGCACCTGGCGCAGCTGCGCCGGATCCTCGACGACCCGGAGGCGTCCCCGAACGACCGGTTCGTGGCGCTGGACCTGCTGAAGAACGCGGGCATCGCGTCCGGCGGCGTGCTGCCGATGTGCCAGGACACCGGCACCGCGATCGTCATGGGCAAGCGCGGCCAGCACGTCCTGACGGACGGCCGCGACGAGGAGCACATCTCGCGCGGCGTGTACGACGCGTACACGAAGCTGAACCTGCGCTACTCGCAGATGGCGCCGCTGACGATGTGGGACGAGAAGAACACCGGCAGCAACCTGCCCGCGCAGGTCGAGCTGTACGCGGCGCCGGGCGAGGCCTACAAGTTCCTGTTCATGGCCAAGGGCGGCGGCAGCGCGAACAAGTCGTTCCTGTACCAGGAGACCAAGGCCGTCCTGAACCCGAAGCGGATGATGTCCTTCCTGGAGGAGAAGATCCGCTCGCTGGGCACGGCCGCGTGCCCGCCGTACCACCTGGCGATCGTGGTGGGCGGCACGTCCGCCGAGTACGCGCTGAAGACCGCCAAGTACGCGTCGGCGCACTACCTGGACACGATGCCGACGGAGGGCTCGCCGCTCGGCAACGGCTTCCGCGACCTGGAGCTGGAGCTCCAGGTGTTCGAGCTGACGCAGAAGCTCGGCATCGGCGCGCAGTTCGGCGGCAAGTACTTCTGCCACGACGTGCGGGTGATCCGGCTGCCGCGGCACGGCGCGTCCTGCCCGGTGGCGATCGCGGTGTCGTGCAGCGCGGACCGGCAGGCCCTCGCCAAGATCACCGCGGAGGGCGTGTTCCTGGAGCGGCTGGAGACCGACCCGGCGCAGTACCTGCCGGACACCACCGACGAGCACCTGGACGACGAGGTCGTTCAGATCGACCTGAACCGTCCGATGGCGGAGATCCGCGCCGAGCTGACCAAGTACCCGGTGAAGACGCGGCTGTCGCTGACCGGCCCGCTCGTCGTGGCGCGCGACATCGCGCACGCCAAGATCAAGGAGCGGCTGGACGCGGGCGAGCCGATGCCGCAGTACCTGCGCGACCACGCCGTCTACTACGCGGGCCCGGCGAAGACGCCGGAGGGCTACGCGTCCGGCTCCTTCGGCCCGACGACGGCCGGCCGCATGGACTCCTACGTCGAGCAGTTCCAGGCGGCGGGCGGCTCCCTGGTCATGCTGGCGAAGGGCAACCGGTCCAAGCAGGTCACCGACGCGTGCAAGGAGCACGGCGGGTTCTACCTCGGCTCGATCGGCGGCCCGGCGGCGCGGCTCGCGCAGGACTGCATCAAGAAGGTCGAGGTCCTGGAGTACCCGGAGCTCGGCATGGAGGCCGTCTGGAAGATCGAGGTCGAGGACTTCCCGGCCTTCATCGTCGTGGACGACAAGGGCGGCGACTTCTTCGACATGGGGGCCGGGCAAGTGACGCTCATGCCGACCGTGCCCCCGCGCAGGTGACCGAGGTCCGATCGACGGCCTGAGCCGCCGGTGCCCTGGAATCCTCAGCTGGGGATTCCAGGGTGCGGCCCACTGATCACTTCCCTTCCGATCGCCTCGGCGACCGGCACCCCTCGCAGATCGTCGGGAACGTTCACATCCACGATGAACGGCTCGGCGGAGCGTCCGCCCTGAAGCCCGGCGGACTCGCGCAGATACGCCACGTCCGGGATCTCGATCTTGAGATGGGGGTCGCTGAGCCCCCGTCCCGTCTTCCAGACGAGCACACGGACGTCATGGTCCAGCAGGAACGACCTGCGTTCATCCAGGTTCTTCCCTGCCCAGAGTTCTCGGAAGGTCCGACCGGTTCCGATCAGCTCGACGTCGGGCAGCTCCTCGAGCTGCCGTGTCAAGGCCGTTCTCTTGCCGGCGAGGCGTCGATGCATCCGGTGATATGACTCCTCCTGTCCTTCCCCGTCGTATCTGCCTGCCGTGAAATCATCCTCGAGCCGCCCCAGGCGTCCGGCCACGAGTCGCAGTTCCTCTTCGAGAGCGGGCTTCGACGTCTCGCGCCGTTCGTAGACCTCGTCCTCCGCGAAACATGTGAGCAGCGCCTGCTCGACCGCTAGATCGAGCACTTCCTGGCCGACAGCGGTACGGCACTCCCTCTGGGCGCCCGAGTAGGCATGCCTGCACATGTATGACGAGTAGACATCCGGCGCGTCCTTGTAGGCCCGCTTGACGGTATTTCGCTTGACGTACAGGGAGGCGCCGTCGAGGCCACAACGGGCGACACCTGTGAGGAGGCTGGGGGAACTGGGGCTTCTCGTCCGGGGCGCCCCCGTGACCGAGAGTGCTCGGACGACCCGTTCCCATTCGGCCACAGCAAGGATCGGCTCATCCGTGATGAGGACAGGGCGTCCGTCACTTCCCTCGACGACCTCTCCCTTATGGAGCAGGTACCCCGCGCTCCTAGGGTTCATAAGCGCCTGGCTGATCGCCTTGGACGTCCACAAGGTGTTCCTGGTCGGCCTGCCTGACTCCCGCCTGAGGTGATCTCGCCACGTCGGGATGCCCTGACGGTTGAGCTCCTTGGTGAGGCGGTTGACGGGCGTGCCGGCGACGACCCGCTCATAGAGGGAGCGCAAAAGAGGAGCATAGACAGGATCCTGTACCAATCGCTTTCCGCCCTCCTTCCGATCGGCGAACCGGTAGCCGAACGGTTCGACTCCGCCGAACCACGCTCCGCCCTCACGAAGCCTGCGCGAGGCGTCCAGGGAGCGCGCCTGGATGGTGTCGAGCTCTCCTTCGGCGAAGGCTGCGATGATCCGCGCGAACATCTTCCCCATGGGGGTGGAGAGGTCGAGGGACTCGGAGGTCGAGACGACGACCTTCTCCCGCTCGTTGCACCAGTCGACGAGTTCGGCGAAGTGGCGGGAGCGGCGGGTCAGCCGATCGAGCCTCCACACGCAGAGCACATCGAACTCGCCGGCTCGCCGGTTCAACCACTTGCCCAGTTCAGGCCGCTTGAAGGGACTCACACCTCCCGACACGTCCAGGTCCTCGGCCCAGCCCACGATCGTGCCCAGCACGGACGGCCCGGCGCACCAGTGCTCGATGTGCTCCCGTTGACGCTGCGGAGAGGTCGTCTCGTCCCGGCCGACGCTGATGCGGACGACCCCCAATACCCGCGGATTCTCGATGACCACGAGCCGCACGCTAGCAGTGTGTCTACCATCGAGATGAGTCATCTGACTTTTTCGCCACCACTGCAGCCGCATGCAGTCGGCATGCGGGGCGTTTCGGGGCGGCAGGTCACATATTGGGGCTAAATCCAACTTGGTGGAGACGTCTCCCCGATGACCGCCTGGCCACTCCGGTATCTTTTCCGCCATGTCTCAGTCAGAGCGCCTCGTGCTAGCGACGCGCTACCGGCTGGTCTCGGAAATAGGTCAGGGTGCCAACGGCACCGTGTGGCGAGGCCATGACGAGCTCCTCGATCGCGCGGTGGCGATCAAGGAGCTGAGGCTCCCCGAGGACCTTTCCCAGGACGACCGGGTGGTCTTCTTCCGCCGTACCCTGCGCGAGGCGCGCGCGCCCGCGCAGCTGCGCACCCACTCCATCGTCGAGGTCTACGACGTCGTCACCGAGCAGGGCCGGCCGTGGATCGTGATGGAGCTGATCGAGGCGCCGAACCTCGAGCAGCTCATCGAGCGCGACGGCCCGCTGCCGCCCGAGCGCGTCGCGCACATCGGCCGGCGGCTGCTGGACGCGCTCAACACCGCGCACAAGGCCGGGATCGTGCACCGCGACCTCAAGCCGAGCAACGTGCTGCTGGACGGCGACCGGGTCGTGCTCACCGACTTCGGGCTGGCGTTCTCGTCGGGGTCGGCGAGCCTGACCAAGACCGGGCACTTCATGGGCTCCCCCGCGTACGTCGCCCCGGAGGTCGCCGCCGGCGAGAAGGCCACCCCCCGCTCGGACCTGTGGTCGCTCGGCGCGACCCTGTACGCCGCGCTGGAGGGCCGCCCGCCGTTCGAGCGCGACAACGTGATGGCGACGCTGAGCGCGCTGGCGAACGAGTCGACGCCGGCGCCGCAGAACGCCGGCGCGCTCGCCCCGGTGATCACCGGGCTGCTGGAGAAGAACCCGACCCGGCGGCTCAGCCACGCCCGCGCGGTGGACCGGCTGGAGCGCGCGATGGCGGGGCCGCGCGCCGGGCGCCGGCAGGCGACGCCCCGCTACCGGCTGATGGCGGTGATCGCGCTGATCGGCGCGACGGTGGCGTCCTGCGGGATCGGCGCGACCGCGCTGATCGTCGGGATGATGCGGGAGAGCCCGGGACCGTCCCCGACCGCGCACGCCTCCACCCCGGCCGGGCGGCCCGGCGAGGCGGCGCCGCCGGCCGGCGTCGCGAGCAGCACGCTGGTCGTGCGGGCGCGCAACGACTCCTGCAAGATCTTCGTGTCGGTGCCCGGCACCGCGATGCGGGTGCTGAGCGACGAGACGCTCGGCAAGGGCGAGGCGCGCCAGTACGGCGAGGAGCACATCAACGCCGTGATCTACGACGCGTCCGCCTGCGACGTGTGGGTGAACGGGCAGGAGAAACCGCTGGGCAAGCCCGGTGAGCGCGTCGGCTACACGGTGACGAAGGGCTCCGGGGGCTGATCGGAACCGCGCCCGCGCGGGAATGCGCGGGCGCCCCGCGCCGCTGCCATGAAGGTCGAGGGCGACGATTGCGCGGGGGCTCCCTGGGGACGCCTCCACGGGAGGTGACTTCATGGCGGAGCAGGAATTCCGGGTCGAGCACGATTCCATGGGCGAGGTCCGGGTGCCGGCGGCGGCGAAGTGGCGGGCGCAGACGCAGCGGGCCGTGCAGAACTTCCCGATCTCGGGGCGGGGGCTGGAGCCCGCGCACATCGCCGCGCTGGGGCAGATCAAGGCGGCGGCGGCCGCGGTCAACGCCGAGCTGGGCGTCCTGGACAAGGACCTCTCGGAGGCGATCGTCGAGGCGGCCCGCGAGGTCGCGGACGGCAGGTGGAACGACCAGTTCCCGATCGACGTGTTCCAGACCGGGTCCGGGACGTCGTCGAACATGAACGCCAACGAGGTCGTGGCGACGCTGGCGGAGGAGCGGCTCGGCAGGCCCGTCCACCCGAACGACCATGTGAACGCCTCCCAGTCGTCCAACGACGTGTTCCCGTCGTCGATCCACATCGCCGCGGCGGGCGCGGTGGTGAACGAGCTGATCCCGGCACTGCGGCACCTGCGCGACGCGCTGGCCCGCAAGGCGGACGAGTTCGCGACGGTCGTGAAGTCGGGCCGGACGCACCTGATGGACGCGACGCCGGTGACGCTCGGGCAGGAGTTCGGCGGGTACGCGGCGCAGGTCGGGCACGGCGTGGAGCGGCTGGAGGCGGTGCTGCCGCGGCTGGCGGAGCTGCCGCTCGGCGGCACCGCGGTCGGGACGGGGATCAACACGCCGGAGGGGTTCGCGGCGCGCGTCATCGCGGAGATCGCGCGGGCGACCGGGCTTCCGCTGACCGAGGCCCGCGACCATTTCGAGGCGCAGGGCGCCCGGGACGGCCTGGTCGAGGCGAGCGGCGCGCTGCGCACCGTCGCGGTGAGCCTCAACAAGATCGCCAACGATCTGCGCTGGATGGGGTCGGGGCCGCGCGCCGGGCTCGCCGAGATCCGGCTGCCGGACCTGCAGCCCGGCTCGTCGATCATGCCGGGCAAGGTGAACCCGGTGATCCCGGAGGCGGTGACGCAGGTGGCCGCGCAGGTGATCGGGAACGACGCGGCGATCGCGTTCGGCGGCGCGGCGGGCAGCTTCGAGCTGAACGTGATGCTGCCGATGCTGGCCCGCAACGTGCTGGAGTCGATCACCCTGCTGGCGAACGTGTCGCGGCTGCTCGCGGACCGCTGCGTGGACGGCATCGAGGCGGACGTGGACCGGCTGCGCGAGTACGCCGAGTCGTCCCCGTCGATCGTGACGCCGCTGAACCGCTACATCGGCTACGAGGAGGCGGCGAAGGTCGCCAAGCAGGCCTTGAAGGAGCGCAGGACGATCCGCGAGGTCGTGATCGAGCGCGGCTACGTGGCGGACGGGAAGCTCACCGAGGAGCAACTGGACGCGGCGCTGGACGTGCTCGGCATGACGAACACGTCCCGCGGCTGACGGCCTCGGCATGACGAACGTGTCCTGCGGCTGACGGCTTCAGCGGTCGCTGGAGCCGTCAGGAGGCGCGCGCGGCGGCGCGGGCAGGGCGATGGCGGGTTCGTCCGCGAGAGGCCGCCGTGGCCGCGCAGAGACGGAAAGAGGGCGAGCCCGCCGGGCCCGCCCTCTTCCGGATGCTCTGTCGCACTGTCCAGTAGTCGCGCGGTCTAGTACCAGCCGCTGGACTCCGAGTGCGCCCACGCGCCGCACGGCGTGCTGTACCGGTCCTTGATGTAGCCGAGGCCCCACTTGATCTGGGTCGTGGCGTTGTT
The DNA here is from genome assembly GCF_008923365.1 of Actinomadura montaniterrae. Taxonomy (GTDB): domain Bacteria; phylum Actinomycetota; class Actinomycetes; order Streptosporangiales; family Streptosporangiaceae; genus Spirillospora; species Spirillospora montaniterrae. Next base: position 561 of record NZ_WBMR01000207.1, on the reverse strand, counting down.
CTGCCAGTCGGGGCCCGCGCTGGCCATCTTCGAGCCGGGCAGCGCCTGCGGGATCCCGTACGCGCCGGACGGGTTCGCCGCGTGGGTGTTCCAGTGGCTCTCCTTGTTCCACAGGTTCACCAGGCAGCCGAACTGGCCGGACCCGCTCATGCCGTAGCTCGGCAGCAGCTTCTTGGCGATCTGCTGCGCCTCGCCCGCCGGCACCGGGTCGCCGGACGGCCCGCCGCTCCCGCCGCCCGCGTCCTTCGACTTCGTCGGGGTGGGGGTCGGGATCGGCTTGCCCTTGGCCTGCAGCTTCGGCCCCTTGGACGGGTCCTCGCGGGTCGCGCGGGAGGCCCGCTCGTAGGCCTCCTTGCGGCGCATCTGCTCCATGACCATGGGGTCGACCTTGGGCGCGGCGGCCGCGTCCGCAAGCTTCCTCGGCTGGACGGTCTTGGTGCCGCCGTCGCCGGACCCGCCGGTCATCGCGAACGCGGCGGCGCCACCGCCGCCGACCACGACCAGCGCGCCCGCGACCACAGCGGCGATCTTCAGCCCGTTGCCGCCGCCGGAGCGGCGCGC
>NZ_WBMR01000206.1 GCF_008923365.1 Actinomadura montaniterrae | reverse complement strand
CGGCCCGGTGAACTCCGCGACGCCTCCCACGACCTGCGGCACCTCCGCGCTCTCCCCGGACCCGGGCGGCGCGCCGGCGGCGGCCCGCCGCGACGGGGCGGAGGGTGCGTCCGGTTCCGCCTCCCCCTCGGAATCGTGCCCAGGCAGGAGGCCCCGCACCACCCCCGCCCGGACGAGCGCGGCGCGCAGCGCCTCGGCGCCCGCCGCGGCCGGGACCAGCAGCAGCCCGCCGGGGATGTCCACCACGTAGTGCGCGGCGGTCGCGACGATCACCAGGCTGGTGACCACCAGGTGCAGGGCGCACAGCCACGCCACGAGGGCGCCGCAGCGGGCGCGGACGGCCGTGACGCCGATCCACGCCACCCAGCCGATGTGCAGGCTCGGCATCGCCGCGTACGGGTTGGCGCCCGCCGAGACCGCGCCGGTCCCCCAGGTGGCGGGCGGATGGTGGAGCGCGATGATGTCGGTGTACCCCTCGCCGGGCAGCAGCCGCGGCGGCGTCGACGGCCACACCGCGAAGCAGCAGATCGCGATCAGCGTGACCCAGATCAGCGTGTTGCGGGCCCACGGGTAGGCGGGGCTGCGCCGCCACCACAGGTAGCCGAGAAACCCGAAGGTGGCGAGCACGTACGTCGTCGCGTACTCCCACGCGGCCAGCGCGCCCAGCCATCCGTGCCGGACGAGCACGCCGTTGAGCTGGTGCCCGACGTCCAGGTGCGCCCAGCGCTCCAGGGCCAGCAGCGACCGGCCGTGGGCGTCGCTGACGGCCCGCGCCCCGGCGAACGCGTGCGTGAACGCCAGGTACACCGCCAGCACGGCCAGCCCGCCGGCGATCTCGCGCGCGGCCGAGGCCGCGCGCCCGCGCTCCTCCTCGCGCGCACCGGACGGGGCCGCCTCGCACCGGGTCACGCCGCTCCTCCCGCCTCGGCCATCGCACCACCCCCTCCGATCATCCTCCCCACGATCGTTCGCGACGACCATGGCGGGGGCGGCCGATCGCCGCATTTTCCGCGGCGGAGCCCCATAGAACCGCCCTTGCCAGGACATTTCGGGGAAGTCGATGGCCGGCCGGATGCCGATGATCTACGTTGGAAGGCCCCGGGCGGGCTCCGCGCCCGCCGAGCGGAAGGGCCGCAGCCGTGACCGACACCCCGACCCCGGAGGAGGCGGCGCCGGAGGGGATCGATCCGAACGTGCCCGCCGCGCCGCGGATCTGGAACCACTGGCTCGGCGGCAAGGACAACTACGCCGCCGACCGCCGCGTCGGCGACCAGATGGCCGCGCTGTACCCGAGCATCGTCCGGCTGGCCCGGGCCGACCGGGAGTTCCTCGGCCGGGCCGTCCGGCACCTGGTGGCCGAGGAGGGCGTCCGGCAGTTCCTCGACATCGGCACCGGGCTGCCCACCGCCGACAACACCCACCAGGTCGCGCAGGCGCTCGCCCCCGAGGCGCGGATCGTGTACGTCGACAACGACCCGCTCGTGCTGGCGCACGCCCGCGCGCTGCTGACCAGCACGCCCGAGGGCGCCACCGCCTACATCGACGCCGACCTGCACGACCCGGAGCGGATCCTGGCGGAGGCGGCGCGGACCCTGGACCTCTCGCGGCCGTTCGCGGTCATGCTGCTCGGCGTCCTGATCTACATCGACGACACGCCGACCGCGTACTCCATCGTCCAGACGCTGAAGGACGCGCTGCCCCCGGGCGGCCACCTCGTGATCGCGCACAGCACGAGCGAGGTGCACGGCGAGGCGACGGAGGAGGTCGTGCGGCTGCGCAACGAGCGGGTCAAGCCGCCGATGACGCTGCGCAGCGGCGCGGAGATCACCCGCTTTTTCGACGGCCTCGACCTGCTGGAACCGGGCGTCGTCCCGTGCAACCGGTGGCGCCCGCAGCCGCCCGCCGCGGCCGGGGAGGACGTGGACGAGTTCAGCGGCGTCGCCCGCAAGCCCTAGCCCGGCCCGGGCGGCGGCGTCAGGCGAGCGGGACGCGGAGGCCGACGGTTCCGCGCAGGTCGAGCCACGCCGTCCCGTTCCCGAGGACGAGCCGCAGGACGACGTGCTCGCAGCCCGGGCACCGCGCGACGGCGCCCGGCGCGTGCGCGTAGACGCGCAGGCCCGGCAGCGGGCCCGCCAGGCCGCACGCCGTGCACCGCACCGCGGCCCTGGTGACGTCCACGCCGAACACCTCGCTCAGCGGCCCGGCGAGCGCGTTGCCGTCCTGGTAGGCGCCGGTGTCCTCGTAGACGACCGCCTCCGCGCCCGGGACGGCCCCGCCGCCCGCCGCGCCCCCACCCGCACCCGCTGCTCGCATGCCCGCCTCCGCGTCCGCTCCCATGTCACCCTCCGGTCGGCCCGAAGCGCTCGGTCCTGATCCTGCGCGGGTCGTGGCCCAGCGCGACCAGCAGATCGGCCGCCGCCTCCACGAACCCGGTCGGCCCGCACACGAAGCAGGCCGGGTCGAACTCGGGCGGCCAGCCCCACCCGGCGAGGTCGCCCTTCGCCAGCCGTCCCGGCGGACGCGGCCAGCCGTCCGGCGCGGCCCGCGTGTACAGCGGGAAGACCTCCACGCCCGGGTCGGGGCGCCGGAGCTCGCCCGCGTACCACCGCTCGTCGGGCGTCCGGACGGAGTACACCAGGCGGAACGGGACGCGCGACCCCGCCGCCCGCCGGGCCCGCACCATCGCCATCAGCGGCGCCACCCCCGCCCCGCCCGCGACGAGCGTGACGGGCGCCGGGTCGTCCGGGCGCCACACGAACCAGCCGCCCACCGGCCCGCGGATCTCGACCGGGTCGCCCACCGAGAAGACCCCGGTCAGGTACGGCGACACCTCGCCGTCCGGGACGTTCTGCACGGTCAGCTCGACGCGGTCGCCGTCCGGCGCGGCGGCGAGCGAGTAGCTGCGCTGGGCGCTGTACCCGTCGGCCGCGGTGAGCCGGACGTCGACGTGCTGCCCCGCGAGGTGGCCGGGCCATCCGGGGACGTCGAGCACGAGGGTCCGCGCGGTGGGCGTCTCGTCGCGGGTCTCCACGAGCCGCGCCACCCGCCACTCCAGCCGGGTCAGTCGCCCTGGTACCGCTGTTCCAGCCATGGGTCCCCGTAGTCGTGGTAGCCGGCCGTCTCCCAGAAGCCGGGCTCGTCCTGGGTGAGCAGGTCGAGGCCGTGGACCCACTTGGCCGACTTCCAGAAGTACAGGTGCGGTACCAGCAGCCGCACCGGTCCGCCGTGCTCGGGGTGCAGGTCCTCGCCGTCGAAGCGGTAGGCCAGCCACGCCCGCCCGTCCAGCAGGTCCTCGAGGGGCAGGTTGGTGGTGTAGCCGCCGTAGGAGCGGGCGAGCGCGTAGTCGGCCGTCGTCTCCACGTCGGCGAGCAGGGTGTCCAGGGACACGCCCGTCCAGGTCGTGCCGAGCTTGGACCACTTGGTCACGCAGTGGATGTCGACCGTCGGCGTCTCGGACGGGAGCGCCAGGAACTCCCGCCATGACCAGCGGTGCCGCTCGCCGGTCTCGGTGGTGACGACGAACTCCCACTCGTCCTGGCCGACCCGCGGCGTCGGCCCCGCCGACAGGACAGGGAAGTCGTCGGTGAGGTACTGGCCGGGCGGCAGCTTCACGTCCCCCTGCCGCCGCCTGCCGTGGAATCCGGGCGAGACGATGCCCATCCCCCGCTCCTGTTCGTCCGGACGGCCCGTGCCCCCGCATCTTTCCCGGTCAGGAGCGTTCAATCCCCTAGGCGGCGCGCAGTTCCAGGCGGGAGCCGACGGAGTTCGGGACGAACGCGTCCGGCAGGCGGGCGGCGAGGGCGTGCGCGGCGCGCCAGCCGGTGCAGTGCGCCGGGACGATCACCTGCGGGTCCAGCTCGGCGAGCGCGCCGACGGTCGGCTCGATGATCGGCTCGAACGCCGGGCCGCTCAGGTGGAACCCGCCGACGACGGCCGCCACCCGCGGCTCCCCGGTGAGGCGGCGGGCGTGCCGGACGATATTGACGATCCCCGCGTGCCCGCAGCCCGTGAGGACGACGAGGCCGTGCCCGCGGACGTTCAGCACGAGCGCCTGGTCGTCCCGGACGAGCGGGTCGGGCGCCCAGGCGCCGTCGGTGAGGGCCTCGTGGTAGGCGGGCATGCCGCGCTCGAACGGCGTGACGCGGTCGATCTCGCCGGTGATCAGCACGGACCCGCCGAACAGCAGCGACGGCTGCGCCCGCTCGACGATCTCGAAACCGGCGCCGGCGAGGGCGCGGCGGCTCGGCGCGGGCAGCCGCAGCGGCTCGGCGCCGGGGACGTTCATCCGGCGGCCCGTCCATACGCCGGGATGCACGACGAGCGGGGTGTTCGCGACGCCGACCGCGCGGATCAGCCCGTCCAGGCCGGTGACGTGGTCGGCGTGGCCGTGGCTGAGCACGACGGTCTCGACGGACGCGGGGTCGGCGCCGAGGCGCCGCATGTTGCCGACGAGGCCGTCCGGGGTCATGCCCGCGTCGAACAGCAGGTGGTGGTCGCGGCCGTTCCGCGTCACGGTGACCAGCATCGAGAACCCGTGCTCGGCGAGCGGGACGTCGTAGGACTCCCCCGTGTCCAGGACCCCGGCGGGCAGGTGGGGGACGGCGGCGGCGTGCCGCATCCCGGTGCGCCGCACGGGTCCCTGGTCGGCGAGCAGCAGGTCGCTCTGGTTGTCGATGAGCGTCGTCAGCGTGACGGCGTCGACCGGTTCGAGCGGCACCCGGTCGGGCGTCTCGCGCACCGGATCGGGCCGCGGCGCGGCGAAGGCGACCTCGCCCGGATCGGCGACCGGCTCGTAGCACATGGGTCCTCCCGTCCCCGCCCGCACGGACACGATCATGATTCCACGGCCGGGCCGGAGGACCGGCGGCACCGCGGAAGATCTTGATTCGGCGGCGGGCGCGCGGCCGGACCGCTAGGCTGCGCTGCGGCAAGGCCGTAGCGCAGAGGTCGTCGCGCCTTACAGCGGGCTGGAGGACGTCGGTTCGAATCCGACCGGCCTTGCCACCCCAGCCTCGGTGCCGCGCCGGGCCGCGGGGCACGGTGCGCGGGAACGGGGGACGCGGTGACGGTGATCGGCGCACGGACCGCCCCGCGCGCGTTCCGGCCGGACGAGGCGTCCCGGCTGCGGCGGATCCGCCGCTACGCGGTCCCCCGCTGGATGATCGAGCGGGCGGCCGAGCGGCGGCTCGCGGGCGACTGGCGCGGGGCCTGCGCGGCGGCGAACGTGGACGTGGCCTTCGACCTCGCGGGCGTCGCCGCCGAGCACGGCCGCGACGCCGCCGCCGCGCTGGAGGACGACCTCCGGCACCTCGCGCCCGACCTGCTGCGCTGGCACGCGCCGCGCGTCGGCCGCGGCCGGACGACGCTGGTCCCCGACCAGGTCCTCGTGCTGTCCGCCGACCCGGACGACCGCCGCCGCACCCTGCACGTCACGACGCCGCCGCTGCTCGTCCACGGGCCGCAGCGGCTCACGCTGCGGTTCGGCGCCGTCACCGCCGACACCGGCTGGCCGTACCTGAACACCGACCTGCCCTACCTGTCGGTGTGGCACAACGTCCTGCACCAGTGGGACACCGCCCGCCACCTGTGGGACGTCCGGCACACCGACGAGCTGCGTGAACGCTGCGGCGGCGACGCGCTTCGCGCGCCGTTCCTGGAACCGGACGGGACGCCGCGCCCGCCCGGCCTGCTCCCGTCCGCCGACCTCGGCCCGGACGACCCGGTCGCGCACGCCGAGTGGACGGTCCTGCTGTACGAGGCCGGCGACGTGATGGGCGCCTTCGCCGCGGCGGGCATCGCCGTCGACGAGACGGGCGTCGAGCTGGAGGAGTACCTCGGCGGCGGCGTCGTGGAGACCGTCGACGTGCTCGCCCGGCTGCCGCTGGCCCCGGCCCGGCTCGCCGGCGAGGTCCGGCGGCTGGCGGAGCGCGGGCACGGCGACGCGTACTGGATCCCCGCGAACCAGCACGTGGGCGTCGTCGTCCGCCGCACGGGCGGCGGGCTCGGCGTGGAGCTGGCGTCCCGGGACGACATCGGCGGGGACATGCGGGTGCTCCCGGACGTGCTGTGGCGAATGGCGCCGGACGTCGAGGCGCTGCGGCACGGCGTCGTCCCGGCGGAGGAACTGCACCCGCTCGTCCGCGAGGCGCTCGCGCCGGCCCGCGCGTTCACCGGCCCCGGCGGCCCGCCCGGGCCGGACCGCCCCGCCCCGGCCCGGATCCGCTGCCGCGGCGAATGGCACGAGGTCGCCTTCCGCGACGGCGCCCTGCGGATCCCGCACGACGACGGCGAGCGGCGGCGCGAGCAGGCGCTGCTCGCGCTGGGCGGCGCGGTCGGCGGCTGCGAGGCCGCCGACCGGGGCTGGCGGGCGGGCGGACGCCTCCCGAAGGCGCTGGACGCCCAGCGGCGCGACCTGCTCGCCCGGGTCGAGCACGGCGACACCCCCGGCGTGCTCGCCCTCCTGGACGCCGGGGTCGATCCGCGCGTCCGCGACGCGCGGGGCCGTACGCTGCTGCACGCGCTGCCGATGCTGGACTGGGAGCCGCTGCTGCCCCGGCTGCTGCCCGTCCTCGACCTCGAGGCCCGCGACGGCTGCGGGCGGACGCCGCTGCACGTGGTGGTGTTCGAGGACGGCCCGCCCGCGCTCGTCCGGGCCCTGCTGGACGCCGGGGCGCGGATCGACGTGAAGGACGAGGACGAGATCTCCCTGGTGCGCGTCATCGGCTGGCGCCGCACGGACCTCGACTTCCTGGAGAAGCGGATCCTCGACGAGTTTCCGGACATCGACGACTGGTGAGGGCCCGCCGCCGTCCCGCGCCCGGAGGGCGGTCCGCGCGGGGACGGCGGCGGTGTCGATCTGCCTGCCGGCGGTGTCGGTCAGCACGTCGGCGGTCTCGGTCAGCGCGTCGGCGGTGTCGGTCGGCCTGCCGGCGGTGCCGCGTCAGCCCGCCGGCGGGACGCCGCTCGCGGGCGCCTGCGGCTGCGGCGCGGTGTACGGCTGGATGGGGCCGCCGCCGTCGTCGGTGGTCACCGGCTGCCCCTGCGGGACGATCACGTCGCCCTTGATCACGCCGATCTGCGCGCCGGTGTACCCGGCGTGCGACTGCGCGCTGAACGCGAACGGGACGAGGCCCGGCCCGGTGAGCTTGGTCTTCTCCAAACCGTCCACGAGGCTCTTGCGGGTCGGGTTCTTCCCGGCGTTCTGCAGCGCCTGGACGAAGGTGTAGGCGGCCGACATGCCGTAGACGATGTTGCCGTTGAACGGCAGCTTCGGGATGTACTGGTCGTGGATCTTCTTGTACAGCTGGATCCAGCTGTCGGACGCGTCGCCCGGCGACGACAGGTACCCGTCGGTGACCATGCCTTGGATCAGCGGGCTGCCCGAGAGCTTCGTCCCGCCGGACTTGGCGAAGCTCTCCAGCAGGCCGTCGAGGGTGATCGGGTCGGAACCGACGTTGCTGACCACGAACGTCGGCCTGTAGTCCAGTTTCAGGGCCGCGAGCCGGAACAGCGCGGTGTAGGTCGGGATGCTGAACAGGACGACCACGTCCGCCTTCGCCTGCGCGATCGCCTGGACCTGCGCGCTGACGTCGGTGGCGCCCGGCTGGTAGGTCTGCCGCGACACGACCTGCGCCGGCGGGACGTACTTGTCGAGGCCCTTGACGCCGTCCTGCCCGAAGTCGTCGTTCTGGGAGAAGTAGGCGACCTTCTTGCCGGGGTAGGTCTTCGAGATGTGGTCGCCGAGGATCTTGCCCTCGCGGATGTAGTCGACCTGCCAGCCGAAGGTCTCGGGGTGCTTCGCCGGCTCGTCCCAGCAGCCGCACCCGGACGCCACGAACAGGTCCGGGACGCGCTGGGCGTTGAGGTAGTCGACGACCTTGGAGTGCGTGGGCGTGCCCAGCCCGTTGAAGATCGCGAAGACCTTGTCCTGGAGGACGAGCTTCTGCACCACGCTGACCGTCTGCGTCGGGTTGTAGGCGTCGTCCACGTACTTGTAGGCGATCTTGCGGCCGTGCACGCCGCCGTGGGCGTTGACGTAGTCGAAGAACGCCTTGGACGCCGCCGAGTTCGCGCTGTAGCCGGGCGCGGCGGGGCCGGTGAGCGGCTGGTGGCTGCCGATCGTGACGGTGGTGGCGGTGACGCCGGGCGCGGACGACCCGCTCTTGCCGCCGCTACCTCCGCAGCCGCTCGCCGCGGCCGCCAGCACCGCCGCCGCCGTCGTCATCGCGACCGCCCGCCCCCTCCGGGTCCGGGACGCTCGCCTGGTCGGTGGTCGGCTCATCTGCTCCTCCTCGGTGCGTTGCCGGGACCCCCGGTGCGCCGCCGCCCGGCGCGAACCGCCGGACGGACGGCGGGAGGCGGCGCCGGGCGGCGCCGCCGATGCCGCGCAGGCCGCCCTGGAGGCCGCGCGGGAAGGCCAGCGTCACCGCGATGAGGACGAGGCCGTAGATGGCGAGGGGCAGGTTCGAGGCGACGTCGTGCGACAGCCCGGACGAGGACGCCGCGTCCGAGGCCCACGACGGGACGAAGACCAGGATCAGCGCGCCCCACACGGCGCCGGGCAGGGTGCCGAGCCCGCCGATGATGACCGCCGCGATGAGCTGCAGCGACAGCGTGAGCGGGAACGCGCCGGGCGCGGCGAGGGTCGCCACGACGGCCAGCAGCCCGCCGGCCAGGCCCGCGCACGCGGCGGACACAACGGTCGCGGCGATCCGCAGCCGCGCGACGCGCAGCCCGCACAGCGCGGCGGCGATCTCGTCGTCGCGGCCGGCCCGCAGCGTCCGCCCGAACCGGCCGCCGGTGAGGTTGGCGAGCAGGAACAGCGTGACGACCGCGCCGAGGCAGGCGATCCACGCCTGCCAGCGCTCCAGCGGGAACGTCTCGCCGAGCGCGGCCGGCGGCACGGGCGGGGTGACGGTCAGCCCGTTCTGCCCGCCGAGCAGCCCGGTGAGGTGGGAGTAGTTCGCCAGGCCGGGCAGGCCGACGGCGAACGCGAGGGTCGCCCCGGCGAGGTAGGGGCCCTGGAGCCGGGCGGCGACCGCGCCGACGAGCACCCCGGCGAGGGCGGTGACGACGGCGGCCGCGGCGAGCATCGCGGCCAGGGGCCAGCCCCAGTGCGCGGACACGAGCGCGGCCGTGTACGCGCCGACCGCCATGAACGCGCCGTGCCCGAGGGAGATCTGGCCGCCGAGCCCCGTCAGGACGGTCAGCCCCGCGACCGCGCAGGTGAGGTAGGCGGCCTGCGCGATCTGCAGGTCCCGGTACGGTCCGACGGACGTCGTCAGGACGTACAGCGCGACCAGGCCGGCCGCGGCGCCCGCGAGGTGGCGCACCAGCGTGAGGCGGAGGGCTCCCATGGCGTCACACCCTCCGTCCGGTGCGCGCGGCGAACAGCCCGTTCGGCCGGACCATCAGCACCGTGATCAGCGCGGCGAGCGCCCCGAACGTGACCAGGTCCGAGCTGATGTAGCCGGACACGTAGCTGAGCGCGCAGCCGAGCAGCAGCCCGCCGGCGACGGCCCCGGCGGGGCTGTCGAGCCCGCCGATGACGGCGGCGGTAAAGCCGAACACCAGCATCGCGTCGAACTGGGACGGCCCGACGAACACCGACGGGGCGATCAGCACGCCCGCGAGCGACCCGACGAGCGCGGCGAGCGCCCAGCCGAGGGTGAGCATCCGGCCGACCCGCACGCCCTGCAGCCGGGCGATCTCCGGCGCGAACGCCGCGGCCCGCAGCTTCAGCCCGAGGCCGGTCCGCACGAACAGCACGGTCAGCGCGGCCATCACCAGGGCGACCGCGCCGATGACGAACAGGTCGAACGGCGACAGCAGCAGCCGCGTCCCGCCGGCCGACAGCCCCTTGATGGTGAACGCGGGCGGGTAGGAGTGCGGGGTGTCGCCCCAGATCATGCCCGCGGCCGCCTGCAGCAGGACGTACAGCCCGAGCGTGACGATCACCGCGTTCAGCGGCGGGCCGCCCTCCACCGGCCGCACCAGCACCCGCTCGGCGACGGCGCCGATCACCAGCCCGGACGCGAGCGCTACGCCGAGGGCCAGCCAGTACGAGCCGCCGTCGTGCACGACCGTCCAGGCCAGGAACGTCGTGAACATCAGCATGCCGCCCTGCGCGAAGTTCACCACGCGGGTGGCGCGCCAGATCAGCACGAGGGCGAGCGCGACCGCCGCGAACACCGCGCCCTGGGTGATCCCGGCGAGCGTGAGATTGACGAAGCGGACCATCAGAACCCCAGGTAGGCGTGGCGGAGCCGGGAGTCGGCGGCGAGGACGCCGGCGGGCTCGTCCGCGACGACCGTGCCGAGGTCGAGCACGACCGCGCGGTCGGCGACCGACAGCGCGCTGCGCGCGTTCTGCTCGACGAGCAGGACCGTCCGGCCGTCCTCGTCGCAGAGCCGGCGCAGCACCGCCATGAGCCGGGCGACGACCCGCGGCGCCAGCCCGAGCGACGGCTCGTCCACCAGCAGCAGCCGGGGCGCACCGGTGAGCGCGCGGGCCAGCGCCAGCATCTGCCGCTCGCCGCCGGACAGCGTCGCGGCGGCGCGGGACCGGCGCGGTTCGAGCGGCGGGAACAGCTCGTACATCTGCGCGACGCGGCGGGCGAGCGCGCGGCGGTCGCGCCGGTACAGCCCGCCGAGCCGCAGGTTCTCCTCGACGGTCAGCTCGGTGATGACGCCGCCGCTCTGCGGCACGTGGGCCACGCCGAGCCGGACGATCTCCTCGACGGGCAGCCGCGCGAGGTCCCGGCCGTCCAGCGCGATCCGGCCCGCGCGCGGCCGCAGCAGGCCGGACACGGTGCGCAGCAGCGTCGTCTTGCCGGCGCCGTTCGCGCCGAGCACGGCGGTGAGCGAGCCCTCCTCGACCGCCAGGTCCACGCCGTCGAGCGCGCGGACCGCGCCGTACCCGGCGGTGAGGCCGGCGACCTCAAGCATCGCGGACCTCCTCGCCGAGGTAGGCGTCCAGGACCGCCGGGTCGTCGCGGACCTCGGCGGGCGGGCCGGACGCGATGACCCGGCCGAAGTCCAGCACCACGACCTGGTCGCACACGCCCATCACCAGGTCCATGTGGTGCTCGACCAGGACCACGGCCGGACCGCCGCGCAGGCCCCTGATCAGCGCGGCCAGCTCCTCGATCTCCGCGGCCGCCAGGCCCGCGGCGGGCTCGTCGAGCAGCAGCAGGTCGGGGTCAGCGACCAGGGCGCGCGCCAGCGCGACCCGCTTCTGCGCGCCGTACGGGAGCTCGCCGGGCCGCCGGGCCGCCTCGCCCGCGACGCCCAGCTCGTCCAGCCGGGCCAGGGCCCGCTCGCGCAGCGCGGCGTCGTCGCGGTCGGCGCGCGGCAGCGCCAGCAGGCCGGAGGCGAGACCGGCGCGCGCGTGCCGGTCGGCGCCGACCATCACGTTCTCCAGCACCGTCAGGCCGGGGAACAGCCCGAGCCCCTGCAGGGTGCGGGCGATCCCGAGCCGGGTCAGCCGGTGCGGCCGGTGCCGGACGAGCGGGCGGCCGCGCCAGCGCACCTCGCCCGACCGCGGCCGGACGAACCCGCACACGACGTTGAACAGCGTCGTCTTGCCCGCCCCGTTCGGCCCGATCACGCCCGTGACCCGGCCCGGCGGCGCCGCCAGCGACACCTTCTCCAGCGCGACCAGCCCGCCGAAGCGGACGGTCACCTCTCGTAGTTCCAGGGATTGCGTCGGGCCGCCGGACATGTCGTCACCTCGCCGGACGAGACTCGCGCGACTTCCCCCGAGGCCATTTGCACATACCGACTGGTCGGATTCCCCTGAAGATAGAATCGGGGGGCGGCGCCGTCAACAGCCGGATTCACCCGCCTCGACGGCCGCCGTTCTTGGACCCGGTTCCCGCCCGGTAGGCTGGCGGCTGATCACGGGCGGCGGCGTGGCGGCGCGGGGCCCGGCCCCGGACGGAGGTGGAGTCTTGACACAGGCCTCAGTGGGGCGGCTCTCCGACGACGTGCCCCTGCCCGACCGGCTGCTCGCCGTCGCGACCCGGCTGTTCGCCGAGCGGGGCTTCGAGGGCACCTCGGTGCAGGAGATCGTCAACGCCGCCGGCGTCACCAAAGGCGCCATGTACCACTATTTCGGCTCCAAGGACGATCTCCTCTACGAAATCTACCACCGGCTCCTCGGCCTGCAGATGCGCCGGCTCGAGCAGATCGCCGACGGCCCCGGCACCGCCGAGGAACGGCTGCGCGCCGCCGCCCTCGACGTCCTGGAAACCTCGTTCCTCTACCTCGACGACTTCACCGTCTTCTTCCGCTCCACCCACCTGCTGCCCCGCGACCGCCGCGAGGCCGTCCGCGCGGAACGGCGGCGCTACCAGGAGCGGTTCCGCGACCTGGTCGAGGAGGGCCAGCGCGAGGGGTCCTTCCGCACGAGCATGCCCGCCGACATCGCCGTCCTCTTCTTCTTCGGCACCGTCCACCAGATCGGCACCTGGTACCACCCGGGCGGCCGCCTCAAGACCCGCACCATCGCCGAGCACTACGTCGACCTGTTCCTCAACGGCCTGAAGCAGAGTTGACCCAGGGGGCGACCCCCTGGAACCCCGTCACGACGGGCGACGCGTTTCCCGCTCCGCTATGGCTCCGCGTGAAACGCGTCGCCCGTCGTCGGGCAGGCCCGCTGCGCTCGCCGGCGCTCGCTCCGCGTGCCTGCCCGTGGCGGTGGTGGCGGTCCGGACGGCGGGTCAGCGGTCGATGCGCTCGATCTTGAGGTCCTCGGTCCGGTGGCGGGCGCGGAGGGGCTTCTTGTCGAACTTGCCGACCGTGGTCTTCGGGATCTCGTCCATGAAGGTCCAGTACTCGGGGACCTGCCAGCGGGCGACCTTCGAGGCGAGGTGGTCGGCGAGCTCGGCGGCGGTCGCGGCGGCGTCCGGGCGGAGCACGACGCAGGCGAGGGGGCGCTCGTCCCAGCGCGGGTCGGGGATGCCGATCACGGCGGCCTCGGCGACCGCGGGGTGGCCCATGAGGTGGTTCTCCAGCTCGACGGAGGAGATCCACTCGCCGCCCGACTTGATGACGTCCTTGGCCCGGTCGGTGATCTGGTAGAAGCCGCGGTCGTCGATCGTGCCGATGTCGCCGGTGCGCAGCCAGCCGCCGTCGAACTTCTCCGGCGCGGGGTCGCGGTGGTAGGAGCCGGTGATCCACGGGCCGCGGACCTCGATCTCGCCGACGGACACCCCGTCCCACGGCAGCTCGCGGCCCGCGTCGTCGACGATGCGCATCTCGACGCCGGCGGCGACGCGGCCGGACTTCAGCCGCCAGTCCATCTCCTCCGGCGTGCCGGGCTCCACCTCCGGCGGCGGGAACGCCATGCCGCCGAGCGGGCTGGTCTCGGTCATGCCCCAGCCCTGGATGATGCGCAGCCCGTACCGCTCCTCGAACGCCTCCAGCAGTGAGCGGGGCGCGGCGGCGCCGCCGGACGTCCCCGCGCGCAGCGACGACAGGTCCAGCTCGTGCTCCTCGCCGTAGGAGAGGATGCCGTGCCAGATGGTCGGGACGGCGGAGGCGAGCGTGCTGCGCTCCCGCGCGACGAACTCGGTGAGGTGCTGCGGCTGCATGAACGGCCCGGGCATGTGCAGCGTCGCGCCGGACAGGAACGCGCCGTACGGCAGGCCCCAGGCGTTGACGTGGAACATCGGGACGATCGTCAGGACCCGGTCGGCCTCGGTGATGCCGACCAGCGACGCCGACTGCACGGCCATGGCGTGCAGGAACGTCGAGCGGTGCGAGTAGACGACGCCCTTCGGGTCGCCGGTGGTGCCGCTGGTGTAGCACATCGACGCGGCGGACCGCTCGTCCACCTCGGGCCACTCGTAGCCGGTCTCCTCGGCGGCGAGCAGCTCGTGGTACCGCAGGACGGGGGCGCCGTTGCGGTTGGCCTCGAGCGGCGCGCCGTCGCCGTCGCCGACGATGACGAACGCCTCGACGGCGGGCAGCTCGTCCACCACCCGGGCGAGCAGCGGCACCAGGCTGTCGTCGACGATGATCACCTGGTCGTCGGCGTGGTTGATGATGTGGGCGAGCTGCTCGGGGAACAGCCGGATGTTGAGGGTGTGCAGGACGGCGCCCATGGCGGGCACCGCGAAGTACGCCTCCAGGTGCTCCTGGTTGTTCCAGCAGAAGGTCGCCACGCGGCCGCCCTGCCGGACGCCGAGCCGCTGCAGCGCGGCGGCGAGGCGCTCGGCGTTGTCGGCGACCTGCGCGAACGTGGCGCGCCGCGGTTCGCCGCCGCCGGTCCAGGTGACGCATTCGCTGCGCCCGTACACGCGCCGGCCGTGCCGCAGGATGGCGGCGACCGAGAGCGGGAAGTCCTGCATGGTGCTGGGGATCATGAGGGTGTCTCCGGGATGACGGGATGGGGGCGGGAGGTCAGCCGACCAGCACGGACAGGACCTCGGCGACGCAGACCGGCTTGTCGCCGCCCTCGCGCTCGATGGTCACGCGGACCTTGGCGCGCGCGCCCTGCGCGGTGCGGTCGAGCGAGACGAGCTCGGCGCCGGCGCGCACCCGCGACCCGACGGGGACGGGCGCCGGGAAGCGGACCTTGTCCGAGCCGTAGTTGACGCCCATCGTCAGTCCCTCGACCCGGGAGATCTCCGACATCAGCATGGGGATCAGCGACAGGGTGAGGTAGCCGTGCGCGATCGTCCCGCCGAACGGCCCGTCCTTCGCCCGCTCGGGGTCCACGTGGATCCACTGGTGGTCGCCGGTCGCGTCGGCGAACCCGTTCACCTGCTCCTGGGTGACCGTGTGCCATTCGCTGTGGCCGAGATGGGTGCCGACGGCCTTCTCGTACTCGTCGATGCCGTGGAACGTCCTCATCGCGTTACCTCCTCCGCCGGGCGCGCGCCCGCTCCGTGGACCGCCATGATGACAACATACCGACCGGTTGGTATGCAACGCGAGAGGTCAGCGGACCGGCGTCGCCCGCAGGGCGGGGTCAGGCTCCCTTGAGCGCGGCGATGCCCGAGCGGAGCAGCGGCTCGACGGCGTCGCCGATGGCGCCGAACCCCTCCCCCACGGTCTGCCCCTGCAGGTACCGGTAGTGGATGCCCTCGGAGATCACCGCGAGCTTGAAGCAGGCCAGCCCGACGTAGAACCCGATCGCCGAGAGGTCGCGGCCACTGCGCTCGGCATACCGGGCCACCACCTCGTCGGGCGACGGGAAGCCCGGCGCGTGCGCCGCCTCCGCCCGCCCGGGGACGGGCGCCGTCCGCCTCATGTAGACCAGCAGGAGCGCGAGGTCGGTGAGCGGGTCGCCGAGCGTCGCCATCTCCCAGTCGAGGACGGCCGCCACCCGGTCGTCCGCGCCGACGAGCAGGTTGTCGAGCCGGTAGTCGCCGTGCACGATCGCCGGGGCGGACTCGGGCGGGACGTTCGCCTCCAGCAGCGCGTGCAGCTCAGCGGCACCGTCGAGGTCCCGGCTGTGCGACGCGTCGAGCTGCTTCTTCCAGCGGCGCACCTGGCGCCCGAGGAAGCCCTCCGGCCGGCCGAAGCCGTCCAGCCCCACCGCGGCGGGGTCGACGCGGTGCAGGTCGACCAGGGTGTCGATCATCCGTCCGGCGATCGCGGCGACCCGCTCGGCGCCGAGCGGGACGAGCTCGTCCGCGCCGCGGTAGGGGGTCCCCTCGACCATCTCCATCACGTAGAACGGCGCGCCGAGCACGTCGCTGTCCTCGCAGAGCAGGTACGTCTCGGGAACGGGGACGGACGTGCCGGCGAGAGCGGTCATGACCCGGTACTCGCGGGACATGTCGTGCGCCGTCGCGAGGACGTGGCCGAGCGGCGGGCGCCGGACGATCCAGGAGCGCGTCCCGTCGGTCACCTCGTAGGTGAGGTTGGAGCGGCCGCCCGCGACGACGCGGGCGCGCAGCGGCCCGGCGTCCGCCGGCCACAGGGCGCCGGGGCGGACCCGGTCGACGTGGTGCCGGAACCGGTCCAGCGGCAGGCCCGGGACGTCCCCGTCTCGAAATACCCGCAATGCACCCTCCTCGCCGATCCAAGCCCTTGTACCGTCTGGTCGGTATGGCGCAGTATTACGAGATGGGAACCCTCGCCACCCGGGGCCGGAGGGTCCCGGGGTCGCGCCCCCACCAGGCGGGCATCGGTGCGCCGATGACACCATACCGACCAGTTGGTATGCAATAGCCGAATCCCCATTGCCATTCTCGGTCGGCGGCATTACTTTTGCGGCACGACGCGAAGCCGTGTGAGCTTCGCCACCCTGGCCGAAGGACCGACCGATGACGACGACCGACCCCCGGCACA
>NZ_WBMR01000205.1 GCF_008923365.1 Actinomadura montaniterrae | reverse complement strand
TGCCCGCCCGCCGGCCGTCCAGGGCGGACGCCCTGCTGCGGTCGCGCGGCGGCGCGGCGCGGGTGACCTTCTTCGAGCTCTTCTTCGACCTGGTCTTCGTCTTCGCGGTGACCCAGCTGTCGCACCGGCTGCTGGAGCACCTGACCGCCCGCGGCGCCGCCGAGACGCTGCTGCTCCTGCTCGCGGTCTGGTGGGCGTGGATGTACACGTGCTGGACCACGAACTGGTTCGACCCGGACCATCCGGCGGTCCGGCTGGTGCTGGTCGGCGTGATGGTCGCCGAGCTGTTCATGGCGGCGATGCTGCCCGGCGCGTTCGGCTCCGGCGGGGTGTGGTTCGCTGCCGCCTACGTGGCCATCCAGGTCGGCCGGACCGTCTTCGTCGTCGCCGCCACCTGGGCGCACGAGCTCGGCCGCAACTTCCAGCGCGTCCTGTTCTGGCAGGCGGTGTCGGCCGTGCTGTGGATCGGCGGCGCCCTCGTGGACGCGGCGGACGTCCGCGCCGGGCTGTGGGTGCTCGCCGTCGTCCTGGAGTACCTGGCCCCGTGGCACGGGTACACGACGCCGCTGCTGGGCCGGTCCAGCACGGCCGACTGGACCATCGACGGCGGCCACATGGCCGAGCGCTGCCAGCTGTTCGTGATCATCGCGCTGGGCGAGTCGGTGCTGGTCACGGGCGCGACGCTGGGCGGTCACACGCCGGGCGCGGGGGTCGCGGCGGGGTTCGTGTCGGCGTTCGCCGGCGCCGTCGCGCTGTGGTGGATCTACTTCGACCACACGGCGGAGAAGGCCGCCGAGCGGATCGCCGGGTCCCCGGACCCGGGACGGCTGGGCCGGTCCGCCTACACCTTCATCCACATCGTGATGGTCGCGGGCATCATCGTCGGCGCCGTCGCGGACGAGATGGTGATGGCGCATCCCGGCGGGCACATGACGGCCGGTTTCGCGGCCGTCGCGGCCGGCGGCCCGGCCCTGTTCGTGTTCGGGCACGCCCTGTTCAAGCGGGCCGTCTTCGGCGAGTTCACCCGGGCGCGCCTCACCGCGCTGGTCGCGCTCGCGGGGCTAGCGGCGATCTCGCCCGCGCTGAACCCGCTGACCCTGCACATCTGTACGACGGTCGTGGTCGCCGCCCTCGCGCTGTGGGACGTGCGCGCCTACCGGCTGTACCGCCGCGACCTCGGCGTCCTCAGCGTCCCGGGGACGCGGCCCGTCCCGTTCGGCGAGACCGCCGAGCCTGCCGAGGCCGGCGCGTTCACCGAGCCCGCCGAGCCCGCCGAGCCCGCCGAGCCCGCCGAGCCTGCGGAGCCCGCCGGGACCGGCGAGGCGCCCGCGGGACGCTGAGCCGCCCGGTTCCGGTCCGCCGCGTCGGGGGAAGGACCCGGACGTGCGCGCGAAATTCGAGGAGTCCTACCGGGCGCTCCCGCCGGACGCCGCCCGGCTGCTCCGGCTGCTGGGCCTGCAGCCCGGCGACGACTTCGGCGTCGCCGCGGCCGCCGTCCTCGCCGGGGTCCCGGAGGACGGCGCCCGCGACCTGCTGGGGACGCTCGCCGGCGGCGGTCTCGTCGCCGACGCGGGCGGCGGCGGGTACCGGCTGCCGGGGCCCGTCCGCGACTACGCGCGGGAATGGGCCGCCCGCGAGGAGACCGAGGAGGAGCGGGACGCGGCGCTGCACCGCGTCCTGGACCACTACCTCGCCGGCACCGCCACGGGAGAGGCCGAGCTGGAGGCGGAGGGCCTGGCGCTGCTGCACCGGGAGCGCTGGGCGGAGGCCGCCGAGGCGCTGGAGGAGGGGCTGCGGCTCGCCGAGCGCGACGGCGACCGCCGCACGGTGCTGCTCGCGCGGCACAACCTCGGCCGCGCGCTGATGGAGACGGGCGCCCTCGACCGCGCCATCGGGCTGCTGGGCTCGCTGCCGGACGAGTTCGCCGCGCTTTCCGACGACCACGACCGGGCCCGCGCCCTGACCACGCTCGGTGAGGCGTACCTGCGGGCGGGGCGGCCCGTCGCGGCGACGAACTTCTTCGGGCAGGCGCTGGAGATCGTCCGGGCGGAGGAGGCCCCGGAGCGGGAGGGCGACGCGTTCGTGCATCTCGCGGACGCGGCGCGGCAGCGCGGCGACGCCGCGGCGGAGGGCGCCGCCCTCGACCGCGCGATCGCCCTCTACGGCCAGGTCGAGGCCGCGAAGGCGGACGCCGCGGCGCGCCGGCGGGAGGGGCTCACGCCTTCCGATGGTCCCAGCTGACGACGGTGTCGGGGTCCATGACGACGAGGACGCGCTTGGACATCGCCTGCTCGATGCCGACGGCCATGCCGGGGTCGATGGGCTCGCCGATCTCGGGCACGGGCAGCCCCGCCATGCGGGAGCCGACGACGTAGCCGACCTTGTGCAGCTCGTCGCGGTCCTCGATGACCAGTCCGCGGCCGTACAGCGCGACGCCGCGCAGCTCGTTGTACTCGACGCCGTCCTCGACGAGGCAGGTCATCGTGGGGTTGCGGCGCAGGTTCACGACCTTCTGCGACGAGTGGTACGTGGTGAACGCGATCTTGCCGTCGAGCAGCGCGTAGAACATGGTGACGAGGTGCGGCTCGCCGTTCTTGCCGACGGTGGCGACCTGGACCTTGAAGTTGCCCGCGAGGTAGGCGGCGACCTCGTCGTCGGTCATCTTGATCTTGTCACGCTTGCTTCCGGCCACGCGGCTCTCCCTTGCTCGCATCGGTCCAGGACGCGGTCAGAATAACCAAGCGCTTGCATGTGCCCTCACCCGGCACCATGGGGGGATGTCGGTTCGCGATCTGATCGTCCTCGGCTCCGCCAGCGCGGTGCCCACCAAGGCCCGCAACCACAACGGGTACCTGCTGCGCTGGGACGGGCAGGGGCTGCTGTTCGACCCGGGCGAGGGGACGCAGCGGCAGATGGCGCACGCCGGGGTCGCCGCGAACGACGTGACGTGGATCTGCGTGACGCACTTCCACGGCGACCACTGCCTCGGCGTGCCCGGCATCGTGCAGCGGATCGCGCGCGACGGCGTGGAGCACCCGGTCAACGCGGTGTTCCCGGCGAGCGGCGCGCAGTACTGGGAGCGGCTGCGGTACGCGTCGGCGTTCCACGACACCGAGGTCGTCCGCGAGTGGCCGGTGTCGGGGGAGCGGACCGCGCTGGACCTGGACGACGCGCCGTTCTCGCTGGTCGCGCGGCGGTTGTCGCACCCGGTGGAGGCGTACGGGTACCGGATCGAGGAGCCGGACGGCGTGACGATGCTGCCGGACCGGCTCGCCGCGAAGGGCGTGCGGGGGCCGCTCGTCCGCGAGCTCCAGGAGCGCGGACGGGTGACCGCGCCGGACGGCACGACCGTCGCCCTGGAGGAGTGCAGCACGCGGCGCCCGGGGCAGAAGGTCGCCTTCATCATGGACACCCGCCGCTGCGACGGCGTCCGCGACCTCGCCGACGGCGTCGACATGCTGGTGATCGAGTCGACGTTCCTGGACGAGGACTCCCCGCTCGCCGCGAGGTTCGGGCACCTCACGGCGGGGCAGGCGGGCCGGGTCGCGGCCGAGGCCGGCGCCCGGCACCTCGTCCTCACGCACTTCTCCGAGCGCTACCGCGCCGAGGACGAGCACCGCTTCGAGGACGAGGCCGCCGCCGCGTTCGGCGGTGCGATCACGCTCGTCCACGACCTGGACCGGATCCCGCTGCCGCCCCGGCGGGCCGCAAAACCTCGCCCGTCACAGTGAGACCCCGGCCCAACATGGGCAGGACTCCGGGCATGGCTGAAGAAGTCGATGTCGTCGTCATCGGTCTCGGGCCCGGCGGGGAGGACGCGGCGGGCCGGCTGGCCGAGGCGGGCCTGTCCGTGGCGGCCGTGGAGTCCCGGCTGGTCGGCGGGGAGTGCCCGTACTACGCGTGCGTCCCGACGAAGATGATGGTGCGCGCCGCGGGGCTGATCGCGGACGGCACCCGCATCCCCGGGATGGCGGGCGACTCGATCATCCGGCCGGACTGGGCGCCGGTGGCCGCCCGGATCTGCGACGAGGCGACCGACTCGTGGACCGACACCGCCGCCGCGGACCGCCTCACCGGCAAGGGCGCGCAGCTCGTGCGCGGGGAGGGCCGCATCACCGGGCCCCGCGAGGTGACGGTCGGCGACCGGGTGTTCCGGGCCCGCCGCGGCATCCTGCTCAACACCGGAACGGCGCCGTCGGCGCCGCCGGTCGACGGGCTCGCGGACGTCCCGTTCTGGACGAACCGGGAGGCCGTGCAGGCCACCGAGGTGCCGGAGTCGCTGCTGGTGCTGGGCGGCGGCGTCGTCGGGGTGGAGATGGCGCAGGTCTTCTCGCGCTTCGACAGCCGCGTCACGGTCGTCGAGGCCGGCGACCGGCTCGTGGTGAACGAGGAGCCGGAGTCGAGCGAGCTGCTGCGGCAGGTGTTCGAGCGCGAGGGCATCGGCGTGCGGACGGACGCGAAGGTCACCGGCGCGTCGTACGCGAACGGCGAGTTCCACCTGCACCTCGGCGAGGAGACCCTGACCGCCGACCGGCTGCTCGTCGCGACGGGCCGCCGCCCCAACCTGAAGGGCCTCGGCCTGGACGCCGTCGGCCTGGACGAGAACGCGCGGCAGATCGACGTGGACGGCCACATGCGCGCCGCCGACGGCGTCTGGGCGATCGGCGACATCACCGGCAAGGGCGCGTTCACGCACGTGTCGATGTACCAGGCGTCCGTCGCGGTCCGCGACATCCTCGGCGAGGAGGGGCCGCAGGCCGCCTACCGGGCCGTGCCGCGGGTGACGTTCACCGACCCCGAGATCGCGTCGGTCGGGCTCACCGAGGCGCAGGCCCGCGACCAGAACCTGCCGGTCCGCACCGGGACCGCGCCGATCCCGGAGTCGACGCGCGGCTGGATCCAGAAGGTCGGCAACGACGGCTTCATCAAGCTCGTCGAGAGCACCGAGTGGGGCGTGCTGGTCGGCGCGACCGCGATGGGGCCGGCCGGCGGCGAGGTCCTCGGCGCGCTGGCCGTGGCCGTGCACACCGAGGCCCCCACCGCCGCCCTCCGCGAGATGATCTACGCCTATCCCACCTTCCACCGCGCGATCGAGACCGCGCTCGCGGCGCTGGACGGCTGACCGGCCGCTAGTGCGGGTGCCGGCGGCGCATCGCCCTCGGCAGCGCGGTCGCGGCCCGGCCGACCCGGAAGCTGACCGAGTTGCGGACGGAGTCGAGTTCGTGCTGCGCGCGGGACCGCTGGTCCTCGGCGCGGGCGAGGCGCTCCTTCAGCTCGCGCACCCGGTCCTTCTTCGGGGCCTTCGGGGCGGGCCTGCCCTTGACGCGCAGCAGCCGCCGCCCGGCGACCTGCTGCACCTCGTGCCAGAGGTCGTCCTGGTCGCCGAGCCACTCCAGCAGCTCGTCCTGGACCTCCTTCACATCGCCCCACGTCCCGTAGAACTTCTGCGGGGTGACGCAGACCGCGTGCAGGCCCTCGACGGCCACCGCCTCCCAGACGGCGGCGGAGACGCCGGGGGTGTGCTCGGAGCGGTAGTCGTCGCAGGCGACGACGCCCTCGGCGGGGAGCATGACGTGCGCGGCCTGGATGTCGCCGCGCACGTGCTCGTACAGGTGGGACGCGTCGACGTGCACGAACCGGCAGCTCTCCGGCCGGACGTGGTCGAGGATCGCGGAGGTCGGCGCCTGCACGATCTCGGGGAGGCCGTCGTGGAAGGCGTGGTAGTTCGCCTCGAACGCGGCGCGGGTGAGGGTGGAGTACGAGCCGTCCATCTCGGCCTGGTTGGACGCGTCGGGGGCCTGCGAGTCGAACAGGTCGCAGACGGTGAACGTCTCGCCGTCGTGCAGGTGGCGCCCCATGAGGATGGCGCTCTTGCCGAGGTAGGAGCCGAGCTCGACGAGGTCGCCGGGCTGGCCGAGGCGCTCCTGGCGCTCCAGGAACCAGGTGAACAGCCGCTGGTCGACCTTGGGGAACCAGCCGTCGACGTCGTCGAGGGAGGCGGGGAGCGGGGGCCGGGTTTCGGTCATGGTGAAGCTCCAACTTCATCGTGTGCGGGAGCGAGGGACACGAGTCGAAGTTCTTGCGCGTGTCGAGGTCACGGTCCGTCCGCGGACGGACACGGTCGTCGGGGACGTCATCATAGGGGCGGCGAGCTCGAAGGCAACCCGCGGAAACGGGTCCGCCCGGGCCGTGAACCGGCCGCCGGATCGGGCAGGATCGGGGGCATGAACCGGCTCAAGGACGCCACCAGCCCGTACCTGCTGCAGCATGCCGGCAACCCGGTCGACTGGTGGGAGTGGAGCGCCGGGGCGTTCGCCGAGGCGCGCCGGCGAGATGTCCCGGTGCTCCTTTCTGTTGGATATGCCGCTTGTCATTGGTGCCATGTGATGGCGCACCAGTCCTTCGAGGACGGCGAGACCGCGCGGCTCATGAACGAGATGTTCGTGAACGTCAAGGTGGACCGGGAGGAACGCCCCGACATCGACGCGGTCTACATGGAGGCCACGCAGGCGATGACCGGTCAGGGCGGTTGGCCGATGACCGTGTTCATGACGCCCGACGGGCACCCGTTCTACTGCGGAACGTACTTCCCGCGGCAGCAGTTCCAAACGCTGCTGGAAGCCGTCCACAAGGCGTGGACGGAGCAGCGCGACGAGGTCGTCGGGCAGGGGCAGCAGGTCGTCGCAGCGCTGACGTCGCGCGGGACGGGCCTCGCGGGCGGCGAGGTGCCGGGCCCGGAGCGCCTCGCGCACGCCGTGAAGGTGCTGGCGCAGTCCTACGACGCGGCGCGCGGCGGGTTCGGCGGCGCGCCGAAGTTCCCGCCGTCGATGGCGCTGGAGTTCCTGCTGCGCCACCACGCCCGCACCGGCGACGCGGAGGCCCTCGCGATGGCCGGGCACACGCTGGAGGCGATGGCCCGCGGCGGGATGTACGACCAGCTCGGCGGCGGGTTCGCGCGGTACTCGGTGGACGCGCAGTGGGTCGTCCCGCATTTCGAGAAGATGCTCTACGACAACGCGCTGCTGGCCCGCGTGTACGCGCACTGGTGGCGGCTGACGGGGTCGCCGTTCGCGCGGCGCGTCGCGCTGGAGACCTGCGACTGGATGCTCCGCGACCTGTGGACGCCCGAAGGCGGACTGGCGTCGGCGCTGGACGCCGACAGCGAGGGCGTCGAGGGCAAGTACTACGTCTGGACGCCCGAGCAGCTGCGCGAGGTGCTCGGCGAGGACGACGGCGCGTACGCCGAGCGTGTGTTCGAGGTGACGGGCACGTTCGAGCACGGCACGTCGGTGCTCCAGCTCCTCCGCGACCCGGACGATCCCGAGCGGTACGAGCGCGTCCGGACGCTGCTGCTGGAGGCCCGCGCGCACCGGGTGCCGCCGGCGCGGGACGACAAGGTCGTCGCGGCCTGGAACGGCCTCGCCATCGCCGCGCTGGCCGAGTGCGGGGCGCTGTTCGA
Source organism: Actinomadura montaniterrae (assembly GCF_008923365.1). Taxonomy (GTDB): domain Bacteria; phylum Actinomycetota; class Actinomycetes; order Streptosporangiales; family Streptosporangiaceae; genus Spirillospora; species Spirillospora montaniterrae. The sequence goes on along the minus strand of NZ_WBMR01000205.1, from coordinate 9,109 downwards.
CCGGCCCGACCTCGTCCGCGCGGCCGAGGACGTCGCGCGGCTGCTCATCGGCGTGCACGAGAGCGGCGGGCGGCTCGTCCGGACGTCGCGCGGCGGCGCCGCCGGCGAGAACGCGGGCGTCCTGGAGGACTACGCGGACGTCGCGGAGGGCCTGCTCGCGCTGCACGGCGTGACCGGCGACCCGGCGCACATGCGGCTGGCGGGGGAGCTGCTGAACACCGTCCTCGAACGGTTCGCGGACGGGGCGGGCGGCTTCTACGACACCGCCGACGACGCCGAGCGGCTGTTCCGGCGCCCGCAGGACCCGACCGACAACGCCACCCCGTCCGGCCAGTTCGCGGCGGCGGGCGCGCTGCTGTCGTTCGCGGCGCTGACCGGGTCGGACTGGCACCGGCAGGCGGCGGAGGCGGCGCTCGGCCCCGTCGCGCCGCTGGCGGAGAAGCACGCGCGGTTCGCGGGCTGGGGCCTCGCGGTCGCCGAGGCGCACGCGGCCGGGCCGGTGGAGATCGCGATCATCGGCGGCCGGGACGACGAGCGGACCCGGGCGCTGCACCGCACCGCGCTGATGTCGCCCGCGCCGGGCGCGGTGGTCAGCGTCGGCGAGCCGGGGGCCGAGGGCGTCCCGCTGCTGGAGGGCCGCGAGCCGGTGGACGGCGCGCCCGCCGCCTACGTGTGCCGCATGTTCACCTGCCGGCTCCCCGTCACCACCCCCGCCGAGCTGACCCGCGAACTACGTGGGCAATTGGATTAGCCGTCCATTTTGTGGCAACGTGACCTTGCTCTCGTTCCCGCATGGTGTTACCAATGGGTAGCGGAGACGGGGCTGACCCGATGGGGCATGACGGGCGCGGGTGTCCGCTGGTGCGCCGGGTATCTGGACGGTTGCCGCTCCTCTGGGTCATAGTCGTGGGAGCCGGGAAGGCCGACCTAAAAGGAGCGTGGCAGTGCGGAAGCCGAACCGCCGGATCCTACCGACGATCATCGGCGTTTCGGTCCTGACCACGCTCGCCGCCAACACCGCGGTCCTCATCGCCCGCGGCCACGACGGCGACCCCGCGCCATCACCGCAGGAGAAGCGCGCCAGCTACGTCGCCGCGTCCGGCAGCACCCGGCTGTCGCCCAGCGCCGTCGCCCCCCTCGGCAAGCGCCTCACCCCGCACGTCCTCGTCGCCGCCCCGTCCGCACTGCCCGCCGCGACCATCGCGAAGATCCGCGGCGCCAAGGGCGTGAAGGGCGTCGAGGTCGTCGACGCCGTGCAGGGCATGGTCGCCGGCAAGCGCGTCGGCCTGATGGGCGTCGACCCGTCCACGTTCCGCAACTACACGCCGAAGCCGACCGCGCAGTCCGACGCCCTCTGGCGCAACGTCGCGGCCGGCGACGTCGCCATCTCCTTCACGATGGGCAGCGACGGCGGCGTCAAGCTCGGCTCCCAGGTGCCGGTCGGCGGCAAGCAGCACCAGTCGAACCTGCGCGTCGGCGCGTACGCGACGATGGGCATCGGCGACGTCGACGCGGTCATCTCGCACGCCACCGCGCAGGCCCTCGGCATGCCCACCGGCAACGCGATGCTGATCAGCGTGCCGAAGACCAAGCCGGCCGCCTTCATCAAGAAGCTGAAGAAGGTGCTGCCGAAGCACGCCAAGGCCGTCGCGGTGAACCCGCAGCTCGACTTCCCGAAGGCCGGGTCCGGCAACGCGCCGACCTCGCACGGCCAGGTGATGACCGCCGCCCAGGTGCAGACGGTGATCAAGGCGGCGTACTCGCGGATCGGCTGGCCGTACGTGTGGGGCGGCGAGTCGGAGGCCGAGGGCGGCTACGACTGCTCCGGGCTGATGCAGTACGCGTTCGCGCGGGCCGGCATCCGCCTCCCGCGCGTCGCCGCCGACCAGGCCCGCGTCGGCTGGGTCATCCCCTACAGCAAGGCCGTCCCCGGCGACATGCTGATCTGGGCCAACGACCCGACCGCGCCCGGCTACATCTCGCACATCGCCCTGTACATCGGCGACGGCAAGATGGTCGTCGCGCCGCGCACCGGCCTCGACGTGATGATCCAGAACGTCTACACCCGCAACCTCAAGGGCGCCGTCCGCGTCAGCCCCAAGCTGGCCGCCCGCCTGGCGGGCTGAGCCCAGGGGGTCGGCCCCCCGGGACTACAGGGGGCAGCCGCGGCTGAGGAACTCGAGGTTGTGGTCGACGAGGTCGGGGATGTCCTCGAGCGCGGCGCCGCCGTCCATCCACTGGTACATGGCGGCCTGCATGACGCCGATCACGGCCCAGGTGAACGCCTGGACGTCGCCGTCGGTCGCGGGGCGGCCGACCCGCGCGGAGATCGCCTCGCTCAGCATGGCCGAGGTGCCCTCGCGCATCGACTCGAAGGTGCGGCTGCGCAGCGCGGGCACCTGCGCGGTGAGCTGCAGCCGGGTCCGGACGACCTCCAGGTCCTCGGCGATCATCTGCGGCAGGATCTCGCGGAGCGTGGCGCGCAGCGCCTCGATCGGGGAGAGCCCGGCCGGCTGGCGGCGGAAGAGCTCCGCCATGATCGGGTCGTACTCGTCGGTGACGACGACGTCTTCCTTGGTGGGGAAGTACCGGAAGAACGTGCTGGGGGAGATCTCCGCGGCGGCGGCGATCTGCTCGACGGTGGTCTCGTCGTAGCCCTGCTCGGTGAAGAGCCGGAGGGCGTGGTCCTGGATCGCCCTCCGGGTCTTCAGCTTCTTGCGCTCCCTCAGCGGCAGCCGGGCGAGCCGTTCCTCCAGGCGGTCGAGGGCGTGCTCAGGGTGCGACGTGCTCATGCGTCGATTCTGGTTCATCGGCGGTGACGTCCGCACCCCGGCGGCCCGGCTGGAAGGTCAGCAGGAGGACGGCGACGGCGAGCGACCCGGCGGCGCAGGCGGCGAGCACCGCGTCCATCCCGTGGACGTAGGCGTCGCGGGCGGAGGCCAGCAGGGCGCCGTCGTGGAGCTTCCCGGCGACCGCGACGGCGCCGCCGACGGAGTCGTGCGCGGCGTCCGCCGCCGCGCCGGGCAGGCCCCCGGTCGCGACGCGGTCCCGGTAGACGGCCGACAGCAGGCTGCCGAGCCCGGCGACGCCGAGGGTGCCGCCGGTCTGGCGGAGGGTCTGGACGAGCCCGGACCCGCGCCCGGCCTGGTCGGCGGGGAGCGCCGCCATCAGCGCGTCCATCGCGGGGATGAGCGACAGGCCGCAGCCGAGGCCGATCAGCAGCAGCCACGGGACGACGGAGCCGTAGGAGTCCCCGGCGCCGGTGAACGCGCCCCAGCCGAGCCCGGCGGCGAGGACGGCGAGCCCGGTCACGATGACCGGCTTGTGGCCGGTGCGGGGGACGATCCGGTCGGTGGTGAGCCCGCCCGCCATCAGGCCGAGCAGCATCGGGACGAGCCGCAGCCCGGTGCCGAACGCGTCGTTGCCGAGGACGGCCTGCAGGTACTGCGGGAACACGAACAGCAGCCCGCCCATCATCAGGTTCGCGGCGATGGCGGCGACCATCGCCCAGCTGAACCGGGCGTCGCGGAAAAGCCGGACGTCCATCATCGGGTGCGGCGCGCGCCGCTCCCACAGCACGAACGCGGCCAGCAGGACGGCGGCGAGGGCGAGGACGCCGAGCACGACGGGGTCGCCCCAGCCGCGCACGGGGGCCTCGATGACCCCGTACACCAGGGCGACGAGGCCGCCCATCGACAGCAGCGAGCCGGGGCCGTCGGCCTTGGGGGCGGCCGGGTCCCTGGTCTCCGGCATGGTCAGCGCGAGCGCGATGCCGCCGACCAGCACGATCGGCACGTTCAGCAGGAAGATCGAGCCCCACGAGTAGTGCTCCAGGAGCCAGCCGCCGAGCAGCGGGCCGAGCGGCAGGCCGAGCGCGGTCGCCGAGGACCAGACCGCGACGGCCCGGGTGCGCTCCCCGGCGGGGAAGATCGCGGGGAGCATCGACATCGACAGCGGCGTGACGATCGCGGCGCCGAGGCCCATGAAGGCGCGGGCCGCGATGACGCCGCCGGTGCCGCCGGACAGGGCGCCGGCGAGGGACGCCGCGCCGAAGATCGCGAGGCCGGCGAGCAGCGTGCGCTTGCGGCCGAGGCGGTCGCCGAGGAGCCCGGCCGGGAGCAGCAGCGCGGCGAACACCAGCAGGTAGGAGTCGACGATCCACTGGAGCTCGCTGGTGCCGGCGTGGAGCTTCTCCGAGAGCGTGGTCAGCGCGACGTTCAGGATCGTCATGTCGAAGCCGAGCGCCAGCATGCAGAGCGCGAGGGCGCCGAGTCCCCACCAGCGCCGTTCGTGTCCCACCCTCATGACTTTCACCTCCAATTAAGAGTCCATCCGAGTTGAGAGTAACTCTCAAAAGATGGTGAATGTCAATCGCGCCGGGGCCTGGCGACCCCGCGCGCGGCGTTGTAATTTTGATTACATGAATACGACTGAAGCCGCGGACCGGCTGCGCGGCTGGTTCGCCGGGCGGCTGCCCGACGGCTGGTTCGAGGGCGCGCCGGAGGTCGTCGTCGACCGCGAGGAGGTCAGCGTGGTCGGCCGGCTCCCCGAGCCGGACGCCGCGCCGGACCTCTCGGAGACCGAGCGGTCCGCGCTGCTCGCCGGGACCGCCCAGCGGTTCCGGGAGGAGACCCGCGACCAGCGCATCGCCATCGCGCGCGAGGCCGAGCACGCCTTCGGCCACAAGGTGTCCTGGGGCGTCGAGTGCGGCGGCCACCGGGAGATGTTCACCACCCTGTCGGTGCCCGTCATGACCCGGCTCCGCCAGCCCGAGCGCCGCGTCCTCGACACCCTCGTCGAGGCCGGCGTCGCGCGCAGCCGCAGCGACGCGCTCGCCTGGTGCGTCCGGCTCGTCGGCAAGAACACCGACGAGTGGCTCGGCGAGCTGCGCAGCGCCCTGGAGCACGTCGAGCGGGCCCGCGCGGCCGGCCCGAAGCCCTGACCGGCCCCTTCGCGATCATTACGCGATCACGACGTCCGCAGGGTGTGATCATGGTGCCGACCTGGCCTAATGTGCGTTGAAAGCGCGGGTCGGCCGCGCCGGGACGCCGCCGGGGAGGGGGACGGAGCGTGCGGACGCTGCGCTGCCTGGACGGCTCGGTGCTGGACGTCGTGCCGGTCGCCTCGCTGGACCGCGGCGGCACCCCGTTCGAGGTCACCCTGGAGCTGCGCCGCGACGGCGACCGCTTCGGCGCCGTGGGGGAGCGGTGCGGCTACTTCCTGGCCGACCTCGCCCGCCGGGTCGACGCGGCCCGCGCCGACGGCTCGCCGCAGGCGGCCCGCTGGCCCGACCCCGACGACCGCTTCCCCGACCCGCCCGCGGGCGGCGGCGGCCCCCGCGAGCCCGAGCTGTTCGCCTTCCGCTACCGCGACCGCGGCGACGTGATCAGCACCGGCGAGCTGCGCTGCGCGCTGCGGACCTCCTCCATGTGGGTGGGGCGCCAGCAGTCCGCCGCCGGACGGTGGCGGGTGGCGCGCCGGGCCGTGATCGAGGCGTGGGGCGCGAGCGGCCGCGGCGTCCGCGCCGTGCTCACCTCCGCCGAGCTCGCCCGGTTCCTGGCCGCGGTGCTGGCCGACGTCGACCGGGCCGGCGCGTCCGCGACGCCGGGCGCGTCCGGAATGCCGGGTGCTTCCGGAATACCGAGCACATCCCCGATGCAGGGCGTCTCCGGAACGCCGGGCGTCTCCAGGACGTACCGGACGGCCGGGCCGGCGCGCTACGGCCGGGCCACCCGGCCCGCGCGCTAGCCTGACATCACCGGAACGGCGGGAAAAGTGTCGCCGTCGGGCCATAATTGAGCGTCCGTTCCCGTCCGGGAGGATCGCTCGAAGGGATGCCCACATGGGGGTTCGGCGTACTGGGATGTCACGGCGCGAGCAGGCCGCGAAGGGCGGCACCGCCCGCGATGGCGGCGCGCGCCGCAACCCGTCCGCCGGCGCCCGGCTGACCGCCGCGATCCGCCGCAGCGGGCCGTACGCGGCCGTCCGCGACGCCGTCTACCGCATGTACGAGCACCGCGTCGAGGCGTCGCTGCCCACCGACATCACCCCCCGCCACGTCGGCGTGATCCTCGACGGGAACCGGCGCTGGGCCAGGTCGATGGGGCTGGCCGACGTCAACCACGGGCACCAGCGCGGCGCCGACAAGATCTCCGAGCTGCTGCAGTGGAGCACCGAGGCCGGGGTGGAGCACGTCACGCTCTGGCTGCTGTCCACCGACAACCTGAACCGCCCCGCCAACGAGCTCGACCCGCTGCTGGAGATCATCGAGAAGACCGTCCGCAAGCTCGCCGACGAGGGCTGGCACGTCAAGCCCGTCGGCGCCCTCGACCTCCTGCCCGATAAGACCGCCCGCGTCCTGAAAGACGCGGGTGAGGCGACATCCGGCGCTCCCGGGCTGATTGTGAACGTCGCCGTTGGGTATGGAGGTAGGCGTGAGATCGCTGATGCGGTGCGCTCTCTGCTCATCGAGCAGGCGAGCCGTGGCACCAGCATCGAGGAACTCGCCGAGGGCCTCGAGGTGGAGCACATCGCCGAGCATCTCTACACGCGCGGCCAGCCGGACCCGGATCTGGTCATCCGCACCTCGGGGGAGCAGCGCCTGTCCGGCTTCATGCTCTGGCAGAGCGCCCACTCGGAGTTCTACTTCTGCGAGGTCCACTGGCCGGACTTCCGCAAGGTCGACTTCCTGCGGGCGATGCGTTCCTACGCCGCGCGGCACCGGCGCTACGGTACCTGACGGTCCTCCTGCCGCCTCCAACGCAGGAACCACCGCCCCAGGCCGCCCCGTGACCGGGGACATGGGCCGTACGGGGGCGGACTGTCGCGCCACCGGTACATCCCCCATAGTCAGGGAGATCGAGTGGCCACAACCTCCCCGCGCCGTCCCGAGTCCGGGATCCCCGCCGGAACGCCCGTTCCGGACCGGCGCACGTACGTCCTCGACACCAGTGTCCTGCTCGCCGACCCGGGGGCGATGACCCGGTTCGCCGAGCACGAGGTCGTGCTCCCCATCGTCGTCATCTCCGAGCTCGAGGCCAAGCGCCATCACCCGGAGCTCGGCTACTTCGCCCGGCAGGCCCTGCGCACCCTGGACGACCTGCGGTTGGAGCACGGCCGGCTGGACGAGGCCGTGTCGGTGCAGGGGCCGAACGGGGACCAGGGCGGGACGCTGCGGGTCGAGCTGAACCACTCCGACCCGAGCGTGCTGCCGGACGGCTTCCGGCTCGGCGACAACGACACCCGCATCCTGTCGGTGGCGGCGTGGCTGGCCCGCGAGGGCCGCGACGTGGTGCTGGTCTCCAAGGACCTGCCGATGCGGGTGAAGGCGTCCGCGGTCGGGCTCGCCGCCGAGGAGTACCGGGCGGAGCTCGCCGTGGTGGAGTCCGGCTGGACCGGGATGCGCGAGCTGGAGGTGCCGTCCGGGGCCCTGGAGGAGCTGTACGAGACGGGCGGCGCGGACCTGGAGGAGGCGCGGGACCTGCCGTGCCACACGGGCCTGCGGCTGCTGTCGGAGCGCGGCTCGGCGCTCGGCCGGACGCTGCCCGACAAGTCGGTGAAGCTGGTGCGCGGCGACCGGGAGGCGTTCGGGCTGCGCGGCCGGTCCGCCGAGCAGCGCATCGCCCTCGACCTGCTGATGGACGAGGACGTCGGGATCGTCTCGCTCGGCGGGCGGGCCGGCACGGGCAAGTCGGCGCTCGCGCTGTGCGCGGGCCTGGAGGCCGTGATGGAGCGGCGGCGGCACCGCAAGGTCGTGGTGTTCCGGCCGCTGTACGCGGTCGGCGGGCAGGAGCTCGGCTACCTGCCGGGGTCGGAGAACGAGAAGATGTCGCCGTGGGCGCAGGCCGTCTACGACACGCTCTCGGCGGTGACCACCCCGGAGGTCATCGAGGAGGTCGTGGAGCGTGACATGCTCGAGGTCCTCCCGCTCACCCACATCCGGGGCCGCTCGCTGCACGACTCGTTCGTGATCGTGGACGAGGCCCAGTCGCTGGAGCGCGGCGTGCTGCTGACCGTGCTGTCGCGGATCGGCGCGGGCTCGCGGGTGGTGCTGACGCACGACGTGGCGCAGCGCGACAACCTGCGGGTCGGCCGGCACGACGGCGTCGCCGCGGTGGTCGAGAAGCTGAAGGGGCATCCGCTGTTCGCGCACGTGACGCTGACCAGGTCGGAGCGGTCGCCGATCGCGGCGCTGGTGACGGACATGCTGGGCGACGTCGGCGCCTGACCGGCGCGGACGGGACGCATCGGGCGCCCCGCCGGCCCTCCGCGAGGAGCGGCCGGCGGGGCGCCGCCGTCCGGCCTGTGGACGAACCTGTGGAAACCTCTACGGAACGTGATCCTTAAACGCCGTACCGTGGAGTTGTGATGAAGGTCACACCAACCAACTCGGGGTGAAGGACCCGCAGGTCGACGCGGGTTTTCGGGGACGCGAACGGCGAGTTGACAACCGCACCACGCGCAGCTTTCGTCTCGTTTCGGTTGCGGACCATGGCGCGGGCTCGGGCATTGTGTGTCCTCGTAAGCACCCCCGGAACGGTGCCGCCCGCCAGCGCACCCCCCTGTAAAAGCGTGCGGGCGAGAGCCGTTCAGGGCCCGGAGCCGTCCCGTCCGGACGGGCCGCCGGGCCGGGGTGGAAGCAGCTCGCCCGCGTGCCCATGCGCGTGCGACCGTCGGAAGGACCGCCTTGTTCGGAGACCGTCCCGGGTCCCCTAGGCGAGACGAACGACAGAGCTTTGCCCCCGAGGAGCCGTGGTCGCACGCGGCCCCGGCCTCCGCCGAGACCCCCCGGCCCGGCGGCGCCGAGGCCTTCCCGCCCGCGCCCGGCGACGAGGACGTCAGGGTCGCCGGCCCGCAGCCCGCGTTCGGCGCGGCCCCCGCGGGCGACACCCTCGGCTTCCAGGCCGTCCCGCAGGGCGAGTCCCCGGCGGGCGCGACCGGCGCGACGGGCGTCCTCGCCATGGGAGCCCCCGGAGCCGATGGGGTTCTTGGGGGCGCTGGGGAACCGGACGCCGGCGAGCACCGCGACGAGATCGCGTTCGGCGCCGGCTCCGCCGCCGGCGCCGCCCACCGCTCCGGCCCGCGCCGGCTCGGCGGCTCCCGCCACCGC
>NZ_WBMR01000204.1 GCF_008923365.1 Actinomadura montaniterrae | reverse complement strand
CCCTGCCGCCCAGCCCTGCCGCCCGGTCCCGCCGCGCGGCGGGACCCCGCTCGGACGCCGTCAGACTCCGCGGCGCTTCGGCGGGGGCATCGGCGGGACGACCTTGCCCGCCACCACGATCTCCTCGGGCACCTCGACCAGCTCGCCGTTGCGGCGGCGCACCTGGAGCGTCTTGTTGGACCAGGATTCGAGTACGCCCACCACGTCGCTGTACTCTCCCGTTGGCAGACGACGGCGCAGCGAGACCCGCTGACCCACGTCCGCGCTACTGATGGACACCACCAGGCGCGCGGCAAAGCGGCCAGACATGTGAGGACCCCCATGTCGAATCGACTGCGCGGTGGTGGCCATACTATTCACAGCGAGCTTGCGGTGAGCCGTGACGTGCGGCGGGGCCGGAAACCCGAGAGGAGTCACTGACGTGACCTACGTCATTGCGCAGCCCTGCGTGGACCTGCTCGACAAGGCATGCATCGAGGAGTGCCCGGTCGACTGCATCTACGAAGGGAAGCGTCAGCTCTACATCCACCCGGACGAGTGCGTCGACTGCGGTGCGTGCGAGCCGGTTTGCCCGGTTGAGGCCATCTACTACGAGGACGACGTCCCCGACCAGTGGAAGGACTTCTACAAGGTGAACGTGGAGTTCTTCGACGACCTGGGCTCGCCCGGCGGCGCCTCCAAGGTGGGCAAGATCGACAAGGACCACCCGATCGTCGCGGCGCTGCCCCCGCAGAGCCAGGAAGACTGATAACGGGCTGAAACCGGCCGGTACGGCGGGTCGCGACCTTTCGGGAGCGTCCCGGCGACGGTCATTTGCGGTTCAACGCATCCGGGCCGTGGTCTGCCGCACTCTGCGGAAGGCCACGGCCCTGCTGATTCGGGACGCCCGCGCGTCCCCTCGAGGAGGGCTGGGCCTTGTTCACGCTGCCGGACTTTCCGTGGGATCGGCTGGAGCCGTACAAGAAGCGCGCGGCCGAGCATCCGGACGGCATCGTCGACCTGTCCGTGGGCACGCCCGTGGACCCGACGCCCGACGCCGTCCGCAAGGCGCTCGCCGAGGCGTCCGACGCACCCGGCTACCCGGCCACCTACGGCACGCCCGAGCTGCGCGAGTCGGTCGCGGGCTGGCTGCGCCGCCGCGCCGGCGTGACCGGCGCCGACCCGGCCGCGGTGCTGCCCGTCATCGGCACCAAGGAGCTGGTGGCGTGGCTGCCGACGCTGCTCGGCGCCGGCCCCGGCGACAGGGTCGTCTTCCCCGAGCTCGCGTACCCGACCTACGACGTGGGCGCGCGGCTGGCGGGCGCGGAGCCGGTCGCGACGGACGGCCTGCTCAAGCTCGGCCCGGTCCGCCCGAAGATCGTGTGGGTGAACTCCCCGTCCAACCCGACCGGGAAGGTGCTGCCCGCCGAGCACCTGCGCAAGGTCGTCGCGTGGGCGCGCGACCGCGGCGCGATCGTGGTCAGCGACGAGTGCTACCTGGAGTTCGGCTGGGACGAGGAGCGCCCGCCCGTCTCGATCCTGCACCCGGACGTGTGCGGCGGCTCCCACGACGGCCTGCTCGCGGTGAACTCGCTGTCCAAGCGCTCCAACATGGCGGGCTACCGCGCCGGGTTCGTCACCGGCGACCCCGCGCTCGTGAAGCGGCTGCTGGAGGTCCGCAAGCACGCGGGCATGATCGTCCCGGCGCCGGTGCAGGCGGCGATGGTCGCGGCGTTCGACGACGACGGGCACGCCGACGAGCAGCGCGCCCGGTACGCGCGGCGCCGCGCCGGCCTGCGCGCCGCGTTCGAGAAGCACGGCTTCCGCATCGACCACTCCGAGGCGTCGCTGTACCTGTGGGCGACGCGGGACGAGCCGTGCTGGGAGACCGTCGGGCACCTGGCGTCGCTCGGCATCCTCGTCGGCCCCGGCGAGTTCTACGGGACGGCCGGCGCCCGGCACGTCCGGATCGCGTTCACCGCCACGGACGAGCGCGTCGCCGCCGCCGTCGCCCGCCTCTGACGCGCCGCGGTCCCGGGCGGGCGCGGCGCGGTCCCGGACGGGCGCGCCGCGTCCGGGAACCGTGGTTCCCCGTACCTCCGGATCCCGGGCCCGCCATCGCGGGTCCGGGTTTTCCGTATGAAACCGAATGTTCCGTCATTACGTCTGATCGCGATATGGGCGTATGCGGCCACAGTCGGTAGGATCCGCTGGTCTCCGCCCTCCGGGATCGCCGAATCAATGGAGGTATGTCCGTGAATGGGACCGTGCTGGCGCTCGTGCTGGCACTGATCGTCCTCGTGGTCGCGCTGGTCGTGGTGCTCGTCGTGGTGCTGTCGCGGCGCAGGCCGGCGCCGCCCGCGCCCGCGGCGCCCCGCGACCCGTTCGCCCCCGAGCAGAGCGTCGCCGGCGACCCCCGCACGCTGAAGGCCAGCGACATGGTCGAGTACCTCGGCACCCGCTACTTCGTGCGCGGCTCGCTGCGGCTGCGCGAGGGCGGCTTCACCTGGTCCGAGCACCTCCTCGACGCCGACACCATCGAGGGCCAGAAGGTGTGGCTGTCGGTCGAGGAGGACCCCGACCTCGAGGTCGTCTTCTGGACCGAGTACGACATCGGCGACCTGCGCCCCGGCGACCGCACCGTCACCGTCGAGGGCGTCGAGTACCGCCGCGACGAGCACGGCACCGCCGACTACACCAGCGAGGGCACGACCGGCGTCGGCGTCCAGGGCCGCGTCGAGTACGTCGACTACGAGGGCCCGCGCGGCCGGTACCTGTCGTTCGAGCAGTACGGCGGCGGCCAGTGGGAGGCCGGGCTCGGGGAGCGCGTGCCGGACGGCACCATGACCATCTATCCGGGCAGCGGCTGAATGCGGACCGTCCTCGACACCCCCTACCGGGACGCGCGCGCCGACGGGCTGTCGTTCGCGCTCGGCCTGCCGCCGCTGGACGCGCTCGCCGTCCTGCCGGTGGAGCGCGGCGGGCTGACCGTCCAGCTCCGCCTGCTCGGCGCGTCCCACCAGGTGATCGCCGGGCCGCTCAGCGAGACGGTGGCGTGCCTGCCGGAGGACGGCGGCGAGCCGCTGCCGGGCAGCGCCGCCACGACGCTGCCGGGCTGGTCCTACGACTTCACCGCGACGACGGCCGTGCACGCCGACGACGCGGCGTTCGCCCGGGCCGTCGACGCGGTCTGCGCGCGGCTCGCGGACCGCGGCGACGCGCTGACCGGCGCGTTCCCCGGATCCCGGCACGCCGTCACCGCCCTCGCGCTGGAGCACGCCGGCCCGGACGGCGCGGCCGCCGGCGGCACCGGCGCGGAGCACCCCGAACCGCGGGCCGGGATCGGCTGGCGGACCTGGCACGCCTACCCCCAGACCCGGGAGATCGTCATGACGCGGAGCCGGTTGGTGAGACCTACATGAACAGCACGCACCGGGCGGCGGCCGGCGGGGCCGCCGCCGTCCTGCTGGCCGTGACGCTCGGCGGCTGCGGCGACTCGCAGCAGTCGTGGATCGGCAAGAAGTACCACAAGATCGGATACAACACGTTCCAGTCGTCGCAGCCCCCGCGGACGGTCGCGTCGGCGATCAACCGCAAGTTCAAGGCGATCGACCGGGTCGACGACCTCGCGACGTACGGCAACAACGGCGGGGTGTTCCTGCGCTACCCGAAGCTGGTCGTCGGCGTGACGCCGTACGGCAGCGGCAGCCACATCACCATCGACAAGCCGTCCGGCGGCTACAACCGCTACTACTCCCATGTCGGCCACCGCTGGAGCGCGCCCGGCAGCGGCGGCTGGAACAAGCACGGCATCGCGTCCTTCCGCGGCGGCGGTCCAGGGTCGGGCAAATGAGGAGCAACGGATGAACGACATGGCTCATGACATCGGCGCGACCTTCGCCTACGGCGCGGTCGGCATCGCGCTGATGGCGATCGGCTACCTGGTGGTGGAGGTGACGACGCCCGGCCGCCTCGGCCACCAGATCTGGGGCGAGGGCAACAAGGGCGCCGCCCTGCTGCTCGGCGAGAAGCTCCTCGGCATCGGCGCGATCGTCACCACCGCGATCGTCACCAGCGACAACGACCTGAGCGACGGGCTGATCGACACCGCCGTGTACGGCGCGATCGGCATCGTGCTGATGGTGGTGGCGTTCTACTTCCTCGACCTGATCACGCCGGGCAAGCTGGGCGCGACGCTCGTCAACGGCGATGCCATCCATCCGGCGGGCTGGGTCGTCGCCGCCGCCGACATCGCCGTCGCCGCGATCGTGGCCGGGGCGGTCTCCTGACCTCCCGCGACACCGACGAAGCGCCTCCGCCGCCCGCCGCGGCGGAGGCGCCCGCCGTCCCCGACACCCCCGCGACCGGCTCCGCCGCCGCCGTTGACGCCCCGGACGCCCCCGCGACCGACTCCGACGCCGACTCCGGGCCCGGCGGCGGGGCGGGGCGGCTGGGCGCGCCCGCGCGGGTGGCGCGGGCCCTGGTCCTCGCGGCCGTGTTCACCTGCGCGGCCTGCGGCCTGGTCTACGAGCTGGCGCTCGTCGCGCTCGGCAGCTACCTGGTCGGCGACTCGGTCACCCAGGCGTCGATCGTGCTGTCCGTCATGGTCTTCGCGATGGGCATCGGGTCGCTGCTGGCCAAGCCGCTGCAGAAGCACGCCGCCGCCGCGTTCGCCATCGTCGAAGGCGCGCTCGCGCTGGTCGGCGGCCTGTCGGTGCTCGCGCTGTACGCGGCGTTCTCCTGGCTCGACCTGTACGTCCCGGCGCTCGTGGTGGTCTCGTTCGCGGTCGGCGCGCTGATCGGCGCGGAGATCCCGCTGCTGATGACGCTGCTGCAGAGGATCCGCAAGCAGGACGCGGGCAGCGCCGTCGCCGACCTGTTCGCCGCCGACTACGTGGGCGCGCTGATCGGCGGGCTCGCGTTCCCGTTCTTCCTGCTCCCGACGTTCGGCCACATCAAGGGTGCGCTGCTGGTCGGGGTCGTGAACGCGGTCGCCGGGGTCGCGGTGGTGCTGTGGCTGTTCCGCCGCCGGCTCGGGCGCCTCGCGCGGGTCGGGATCGGCCTCGGCATGGTGGCGGTCCTCGCCGTCCTCGGGACGACGTACGCGCTGTCCGACCGGATCGAGGTGACGGCGCGGCAGGCGCTGTTCCAGGACCCGATCGCGCTCGCGAAGGACACCCCGTACCAGGAGATCGTGATCACCCGGAAGATCACCCTCGCGGGCACCTCCGACCTGCGCCTGTTCCTGAACGGCGACCTGCAGTTCTCCTCGGTGGACGAGTACCGGTACCACGAGTCGCTCGTCCACCCGCTGATGTCCGGGCCGCACGGGAACGTCCTGGTCCTCGGCGGCGGCGACGGGCTGGCGATGCGCGAGGTGCTGCGCTACCCGGACGTCCGCAGCGCGACCCTCGTCGAGCTCGACCCGGAGATGCTGCACCTCGCCCGCACCTACGGGCCGCTGGTCGCGCTCAACCACCGCTCCTTCGAGGACCCCCGCGCGCACACCGTGACCGCAGACGCGTTCACCTGGCTGCGCGGCCAGACCCGCCGGTTCGACGCCGTCATCGTGGACATGCCCGACCCCGACGACGTCCCGACCGCGAAGCTGTACTCCGTCGAGTTCTACGGCCTGGTCAAGCGGGTCCTCGCGCCCGGCGGGCGGATGGTCGTGCAGTCCGGGTCGCCGTACTTCGCGCCGAAGTCGTTCTGGAGCATCGAGAAGTCGATCGCCGCCGCCGGCCTCGCGACGACCCCGTACCACGTGGACGTGCCGAGCTTCGGCGACTGGGGCTTCACCCTCGCCTCGGCGGGCGGGAGGCCGCCCGCGCTCGCGCTCTCGCCGGACGCGCCGCCGCTGCGCTTCCTCGACGCGTCCGTCCTGCGGGCCGCGTCCGTCTTCCCCAAGGACCGCCGCTCCCGCGACGTCGGCGTCAACACCCTCGTCCACCCCCGCCTTGTCCAGTACGAGGGCCAGGAGTGGAAGGACTCCTGACCCGCCGGGTCAGCGGTCGGTGGAGGTGCGGATGGCCTTGTCCACCGCGTGCTGGAACGACGAGACGAGCGACTGGATCATCAGCGGCTTGAGCTTGCTGGCCAGTTCCATCAGCCGGTCGCGGTGCTCGGGGGCGCGGCCGCTCTCCCGGTAGGGGCGGACGACGGTGTCCTGGAACACCTGCTGGAGCTCGGCCGCCAGCGCGGTGGTGTGGCGTTCGACGGCCTCGTGCGAGGCGACCAGGGTGTCCAGCGGCATGGGGAGCGCGGCGAGCTCGGCGCTGATGCCGAGGAGCGCGGGCATGATGACGCGGACGCTGTCCGGCGCGACGTGCTCGACGACGCCGAGCGCTTCGAGGCGCTTGAGGGTGTCGTCGTCGAGGTGGCGCCCGGCGCGGCGGTCCAGCTCGTGCCGGTCGACGTCCTCGGGGCGTTCCGGCGCCCACGGCGACAGCAGCGCGCGTTGCAGCGCGAGGTCCTCGGCGGGCGCGTCGAGCGGGATCTTCCGCAGGTGCTTCTCGATCGCGGCGAGGGTCAGGCCGAGCGACTGGAGTTCCCGGACGAGTTCGAGCCGCGCGAGGTGGTCGGGGCCGTAGAGGCCCGTCCGGCCGCGCAGCCGGGGCGGGGGCAGCAGGCCGCGTCCGGCGTAGAAGCGCACGGTGCGGACGGTGACCCCCGCGCGCGCGGCCAGCTCGTCCACGGTGAGGTCCATAGCCGCTCCTTTGACGTGACAGTGCCAGTGTTACATTAATCCTGTATCAGCACGCACTTACCGAGGGAGACCGCCGGATGGCACGGGAGATCTTCACCGCGGAGCACGAGGCGTTCCGCGACATGGTCCGCGCCTTCATCGAGAAGGAGATCGCGCCGTACCACGAGCAGTGGGAGAAGGACGGCGTCGTCTCCCGCGACGTGTGGCTGGCCGCCGGCCGGCAGGGGCTGCTCGGCATCGACATGCCCGAGGAGTTCGGCGGCGGCGGCAACCCCGACTACCGCTACTACGTGATCCTCAACGAGGAGTTCGCGAAGGCGGGCGTGCACGGCCCCGGCTTCTCGGTGCACAACGACATCAACGGCGGGTACCTGCGCCAGCTCTGCACTCCCGAGCAGCAGGCGCGCTGGTTCCCGGGCTACTGCTCCGGCGAGATCATCACCGGTATCGCGATGACCGAGCCCGCTGCCGGCTCCGACCTGCAGGGCATCAAGACCACCGCGATCAAGGACGGCGACCACTACGTCCTGAACGGCTCCAAGACGTTCATCTCCAACGGCATCCTGTCCGACCTGGTGATCGTCGTGGCGAAGACCGACCCGTCCGCGGGCGCGAAGGGCGTCAGCCTCCTCGCCGTCGAGCGCGGCATGGAGGGCTTCGAGCGCGGCCGCAACCTCGACAAGGTCGGCATGCACGCGCAGGACACCGCGGAGCTGTTCTTCGACAACGTCCGCGTCCCCAAGGAGAACCTCCTCGGCGAGGAGGGCATGGGCTTCATCTACCTGATGACGAACCTGGCCCGCGAGCGGCTGTCCATCGGCGCGACCGCGATGGCCGCTGCCGAGTCGGCGTTCGAGCAGACCCTCGAGTACTGCAAGACCCGCGAGGCGTTCGGCCGCCCGATCGGCAAGTTCCAGCACAACCGGTTCACGCTCGCCGAGATGAAGACCGAGCTGACCGTCAGCCGCTCCTTCACCGACGAGTGCATCGTCAAGGAGGGCAAGGGCGAGCTGTCGGTCGACGAGGCGGCGATGCTCAAGTACTGGAACACCGAGCTGCTCAAGCGTGTCGTGGACCGCTGCCTCCAGCTTCACGGCGGCTACGGCTACATGATGGAGTACCCCATCGCGAAGGCCTACCAGGACGTCCGCATCCAGACGATCTTCGGCGGCACCACCGAGATCATGAAGGAGATCATCGGCCGCGGCCTCGGCGTCTGACCCCACCCGCCCCCCGGCCCCGGTTTTCGCCATTCCGGCCGGTGTGCCGCTCGCTCGGACCGGACGGGGACGCGCTGGGCGCGTCCCCGTCGGACTCCAGCCCTGTCGTCAGTCGATGACGACGCCGTGGTCGCGGGCGAGCCCGGCCAGGCCGTCGGCGTAGCCTTGGCCCACGGCGCGGAGCCGCCAGCCGCCCTGCCGGCGATAGAACTCCGCGCAGACCAGCACCGTCTCGGTGGTGGCGTCCGCCGCGAGGGCGTGGGCGGCGCCGTTCCGCTCCGTCACCGTGAGCCGGACCGCCCCGGGAGTTCCGCTCGTCACGAGCAGAACGGTGAAGACATCGGTCGGCAGACGGGCCAGGTCCACGCGGACCTGATTGGTCGCGGTGTCCAAGCTGACCGCACCGTCCGCGGAGGCGGGCTGGTTGTAGAAGACGAAGTCGGCATCGGAACGGACCTTGCGGTCGTGTCCCAGCAGCAGAGCGCACGGGTCGTTCTCGGCGGCAGCCATCGCGAAGTCGCACACCAGCGCTTGTGAAGAAATCTTGACGTTCTCGCCGGCACGGAGCAGGGCGGGCGGCGCAGGGGCATCCGCCGTATCGGGGGCCGGATCGCGCCAGCCGTCCGGTGCTTGGATTCGAGCCTCGACCCCGGCGTGCTCCTTGAGCAGATAGAGCAGGTTGGCGCCGTCGAGGAGTTCGATGGGCTTGTTCTTCGCGAAATCGAAGGAGGCTTGGCCGTAACCGCTGGTCGTGACGAGGATGCCTTTGGACGCGCCTTCGTTCTGCAACGTCCCGTAGAGGTCGCGGACGGCTGAGACCCCCACGGTGTTCCGGTAGCGCTTCGCCTGGATCACGACCTTTCCGCCCATGATCGGGCGTGGATCGTAGGCGACGCAGTCGACCCCGCCGTCGCGGGACGGCCGGGTCTGCCGAGTCTCCAGCCCCATCCTGGTGAACAGGTTCTGGATCAGTCCCTCGAACTCCGTAGGGGTCATGTCGAGGAGGTTCGGGCGGTCGTCGAGGTCCCCGAGGACGTCGGTCTCCTCCACGAACCGGGGATCGACCATGCTGAACTCCAGCACCGGCCGTACGGGCGCGAGTTCGGCGGTGTTCCGCGAGACCCCCGCTCCCAGGTGCTTCAGGCAGGCGGCGGGGTCCACCTGCGCGAGATCGAGTTCGGAGAAGGCCTCCTTGGTCGTCCGCAGGGTCAGCAGACAGGGACGCACGGGACGGCCCGTCGCCGCATCGATGGTGTCGACCATGCCGTTGAAGACGATGGCCGCGACGTGGCCGGCAGCGTCGGCCTTGAGCAGGTCACGGACGACGCGCAGGGCGACCTGGCTGACGACGGACGTGTACTGGGCCTTGACCTGCGCGGCCGCGCGCTTGGTCTCGGTGACGGAGTCCGAGGTCTTGACGTACCTGTAGGTCTTGACCGTCGGGACCACGTCGATGGTCGGCAGATCGTACTCGACGACGAGCTGGGCCGATTCGGGGACGTAGGCCAGCCGCCACTTCGAGGGAAAGCCATCGGGGTAGGAGACGGTGTTGAGGACAAGGTCGAAGTAGGCGACGACGGCATCGGGCCGCCCTCCGGCGAGCTCCCGCTTGAACGCGTCGACGTCCGCGTGCTGGCGCCGTGCCCGTTCCTCGGACTCGCGCGTCCGCTGTGCGTGTTCCTGCTGAAGGCGGCCCAAGGCGGCTTGACGTGCCTGTTCTCGCTGGGCGTGCTCGGTGCAGGCCCGATGGTAGTTCGCCTGCCCCTGCCGGGCCTGTTCCTCGTATCGGGCGCCGCCGAACAGCTTCGACAATCCCGTCGGCGGGGGCGGTATGAACGCTTCCGGCCGCGGTGGAGGTTCGGGTCGGCCCGCCGGCCCGGGATCGAACGGCTTGAGGTCCGGCTTCTCCTTGAGGCGTTCGAGGTCGAAGCGGGTGTTGAGACGGAGCCCGGAGACCAGAATGGAGTCCAATTCGTCGAGGCGTTGGGCGAGGCGCTCGTTCATCGCCGCTACTTCGGCCACCCGGGATTCGACGTAGAGGCGTTTGCGCTCTTTCTCGTCTGCGGCTTGTGCTCGCCTATAGGCGGCCTCTGCTCTGGCCGCCTCCCGCTGCGCCGCCGCCTCCGCCCGCCGCCGAGCCGCCGCCGCGCTTTCGGCCTCACGCTGCATCCGCGCGACCGCGGCCATGAATCCCTGACGCCTCGCCATTCACCTCACCCGTCGATGACGACCTCGAGACCCGCACCGTTCCTTCTCGTCAAGATTAGGCGTCAACCTTGCGGATTGAGGAACTTATTGCCTGATCAGGCCAGATCCGCTCGGAGCGGCCACGTGGTCGATGCGCAAGCGCAGCTGGTCGGTTCGTCATCGCCCGGCCCTTCTGCTGAGGCCGGTGGAATCCAGATTCGCTCGGTGACGCGGGACCTATATCGTTCTGGGTCATGTCGGACGCGGTGGCTCGGGTTCTGAGTGGGCGGTACCGGTTCGTGGAGCGGCTCGGGCGGGGCGGCATGGGGACCGTGTGGCGCGCCCGGGACGACCTGCTCGGACGCGACGTCGCGGTCAAGGAGATCCTGCTCCCGCACGGCCTGGACGAGGCGGAGCTGGCGGCGGCGCGCGGGCGGTCGCTGCGCGAGGCGCGGGCCGCCGCTCAGGTCCGGCACCCGGCGGTCGTCACGATCCACGACGTCGTGATCGAGGACGGGCATCCGTGGATCGTCATGCAGCTGGTGCGGGCCCCGTCGCTGGAGGAGCGGCTGCGGGCGTCCGGGCCGCTGGCGGTCGCCGAGGCCGCGCGGGTCGGTGCCGCGCTGGCGGGCGCGCTCGCCGCCGTCCACGCGCACGGCATCGTCCACCGGGATCTCAAGCCCGCCAACGTGCTGCTCGCCGACGACGGCGAGGTGGTGCTGACCGACTTCGGCATCGCGGTGATCGAGGGCGACGCACGCTTCACCCGGTCGGGGCTGCTGATCGGCACCCCCGGGTTCATGGCGCCGGAGCGGCTGGCCGGGGAGCACGCGGGCCCGGCGTCCGACCTGTGGTCGCTCGGCGCGGTGCTGTACGCCGCCGTCGAGGGGCGCCGCGCGTTCGAGGGGTCCGCTCCGGCGGTGGTCGACGCCGCGGTGCTGGCCGGGACGCCCGCGCCGCAGCACCGCTCCGGCCCGCTCGAACCGCTGATCACCGCGCTGCTCTCCCGCGCGCCGGGGGACCGTCCGGACGCCTCGTCGGCCGCCGCCCGGCTCACCGCCATCGCGTCGGCGGTCGGGGACGCGGCCGAGCCGCTTCCGCAGCCTTCTGGCGAGCGCGCCGAGGTGCCCGCGACCGTCAAGGCGACCGTGACCGTCCCGGCCGGAACAGAGGGCACCGGCGACGCGGCCGCGCGGCAGGCCGGTGCGGTCCCCGCCTGGCTGCGGGACCCGGACCACGCCAGCCCGCGGGACGCGCCGCCGTCCGCGCCGAAGTGGCTGCCGGGCATCGCCCTCGCCGTCGTCCTGGTCACCGGCGGCCTCATCGCGTGGGGCATCAGCGCGGCCGACGGCCGAGCCAAGGCGGTCAGGCCCGTCGCCGACCCGTGCTCGCTGCTGACGGGGCCGCAGCTGTCCTCGCTGGGGCTCGCGCCGCGCGGGGCGGAGAGTACCTCCGATCCGGAACCGACCCCGACCGAGCGCGGCGCGAGCCCGAACGTGGTCTGCGAGTGGAACCGGTCCGGCAGCGCGTCGGCGGGGACGCCCTCGTCCGGGACGGCGCCCCTCACGCTCGATCTGACCACCTACACCGACGTCCCCGCCGCGTCCGCGGGCTACAACCTCCGCCATTTCAGCCCCACCATCACGACGGACTTCTTCGAGAGCGCCCGCATCGGCGACGAGTCGTCCGCCGCCGCGGACGGCCGGACCACCCCGTCGACGATCACCGTGGTGTTCCGGGTCGGCAGGACGGTCGTCTCGGTGGTGACCCGCGATTTCGCCGACCGGGACACGGCCCTCCGCGCGGCCGGGTGGGCGGGCGCCGCGCTCGCCCGCGCCGCCCGCTGAAAGGGTCCGGGGCGGCGTCAGGCGGGGATCTCGGCGGCGCGGGCGAGGTCGCCGAGCCAGCGGGCGGACGGCTTCGGGGTGCGGGCGAACGTGCGGCGGTCGACGGCGATGAGGCCGAAGGTCGGCTCGTAGGAGCCCCACTCGTAGTTGTCGAGGGCGCTCCAGTGCAGGTAGCCGCGCACGTCGACGCCGTCGCGCATGGCGGCGGCGAGGCCCCGCAGCGCGCCGGTGGTGTAGTCGATGCGGCGGGCGTCGTCGGCGGTGGCGATGCCGTTCTCGGTGACGATGATCGGGACGGACGGGCCGACGATCCCGGCGGTGTGCCGGACGGCCTCGCCGAGCGCCTCCGGGTAGTACTCCCAGCCCATGATGGTCTTCTCCGCGCCGTCCGGGACGGGCAGCGGGCCGTCTTCGGCGACCTTCGTGCGGCTGTAGGACTGCACGCCGATCCAGTCGTCGCCGCGGGCGGCCTCGATGAAGCGGTCCTCGCGCGGCCAGGCGTGGGCGCGGCAGGCGTCCTCGGCGGCGGGGGATGCCGGCTGGTACACCTGGTTGGCGATCGTCCAGCCGATCGCGGTGCCGGGGAGCAGGCGGCGCAGCGCGTCGCGGGCCGCGTGGTGGGCCGCGATCAGGCCCTCGGCGACGGCCTCGTCGGGGTCGAGCCGGGTGTAGTCGGCGCCGGGGTTGCGGCGGACGGCCTGCATGAGCGCGGCCATGTTGGGCTCGTTGATGGTGACGACGTGGCGGACGCGGCCGTCCAGGATCGGCGCGACGGTCTCCACATAGCGGACGAACAGGTCGGTGGCGTCCGCTGCGGCGAACCCGCCCGCCTTCGCGAACCAGAGCGGGGACGTGAAGTGGTGCAGCGTCACGACCGGTTCGAGGCCGCGTTCCCGCGTGCCCTCGATCATCCGCCGGTAGTGGGCGAGCGCGGCGTGCGAGATCTCGCCGCGCGCCGGTTCGATCCGGGCCCATTCGATGCTGAAGCGGTAGGCGTTGAAGCCGAGGCCGGCGAGCAGGTCCATGTCCTCGCGCCAGCGGTGGTAGCCGTCGGCGGCGTCGCCGCTGGGCTCGCGGACCAGCGAGCCGGACGCGTGCTCGAACGCCCACCAGTCGCTCGCGGTGTTGCCGCCCTCGATCTGGTGCGCCGCCGTGGAGGCGCCCATCAGGAAGCCGCGGGGGAGAGCGAATGCGTCTGCCGGCATGCTCGGCCTTTCGGTTCGGGGGGTGGAACGCGAAAACCATACATCGATCGGATTTCATGGTAGCGTCCGACCCGCCCGACGAACCCGGCCGAGGAGGCAGCGTGATCCCAGCGCCCGTCCGCCAGCGGACGACGGAAGGCGTGTGCCGCACCGGCCGCCCCTGGCGGATCCGCGCCGGCGACCCGTCCCTCGACGGGACGGCGGGCGTCCTCGCCCCGCACCTGCGCACCGGGGCCGGTGCCGATTCCGGCGAGATCGTCCTCGCCCTGGACGACGTGCCGCTCAAGCCCGGTGCGATCGGCGTGCAGCCGTCCGCCGACCCCGACGAGTGCTACCGCCTCACCGTCGAACCCGACCGCATCACCTGCGCGGCCCGCACCCCGCAGGGCGCGTTCCGGGCCGGTGTCACCGCGCTGCACCTGCTGGCGGAGACACCGGAGACGGCATGCCGCGTCATCGACGACGCGCCCCGGTACGCCTGGCGCGGCCTCATGATCGACCCCGCCCGCCACTTCCTCGCCCTGGACGACCTGCGCCGCCTCATCGACCTCGCCGCCCTGTACAAGCTGAACGTCCTGCACCTGCACCTCACCGACAACGAGGGCTGGCGGCTGCACATCGCGACCCGTCCCGCCCTCACCGCCGGGACCCCGCACTACACCGCCGACGAGTACACCGACCTTCAGGAGTACGCCGCCGCCCGGCACGTCACCGTCGTCCCCGAGATCGACCTGCCCGGGCACAGCGCCGCCGCCCTGCGCGCCTACCCCGACCTCGGCACGCTCCCGCGCCCCTCCTGGTACCCGGTGGACGCGCCGTTCCCCGCGCCCCTCGACCCCGCCGACCCGCACACCCGCGCGTTCATCGTCGACGTCCTCGCGGAGACGGCCCGGCTCACCGCCGGCGCGTTCGTCCACTTCGGCGGCGACGAGGCGCTCGGCGCGGACGAGGCGTCGTTCACCGAGGCCGTCCGCCTCGCCCGCGAGGCGCTGCGCGTCGCCGGCAAGCGGCCCCTCGGCTGGCAGGAGTCGTCCCGCGCCGGCATCGCGCCCGGCGACATCGCCCAGTTCTGGGTGGACGTCCCGATGATGGACCTCCCGCAGACCCAGGAGGAGCTGGACGCGCGCCCCGACCTGCTCGCCGCCGGGCACACCCTCGCCCGCACCAAGGCCCTGACCAGGTTCTTCGCGCCGGCCGACGGGGACCTCGACCGGATCGTGCGCGGCGGCGGCCGGGTCCTGCTGTCCCCGCAGTCGCACCTCTACCTCGACCGGCCCTACGACCCGGCGATCGTCCCGCCCGACCAGGCCGAGGAGGGCGCCCGGCTCGGCTTCGCCTACCGGCCCCGCGACGTCCGGCACGCCGCGTCCTGGGACCCGTCCTCCTACGGGGTTCCGCCCGAGCAGATCGCGGGTATCGAGGCCACCCTCTTCGCCGAGGACTTCCAGGGCTTCGACGACCACACGGCCCTGCTCCTGCCACGCCTGCCCGGCGTCGCCGAGGCCGCCTGGTCGCCGTCGCCGCCCTCCTGGGAGGAGTACCGGGGACGCCTCGCGCGCCAGTCCGTCCTGTGGCGGGACCGCGGCCTGGCCGCCCTCCGCTCGACCGAGATCGACTGGCACTGACGTCGGTAAGGTGAGCACCATGGCGAAACGCGGCCCCTACCGCAAGGGCGAGGCGAAGCGGGCCGAGATCCTCCGGGCCGCGCTGGAGATCTTCGCCGACGAGGGATACCGGGGCACGTCGCTGCGCAAGGTCGCCGCCCGCTGCGACCTCAGCCTCCCCGGGATCATGCACTACTTCGAGTCCAAGGAGGACCTGCTCACGCAGGTCCTGCGGGTCCGCGACGAGACCGAGCGGGCGCGCCACCCCGAGTTCGACCTCGTCGAGGACACCCTCGACGTCATGCGCCAGGGCATGCGCACCCCCGGCCTCGTCGAGCTGTTCGTCTCCATGGCCGCGTCCGCCGGCGACCCCGACCACCCCGCGCACGACTTCTTCCCCCGCCGCTACGAGGTCCTCCGCAAGGCCGCCGTCGAGCACCTCCAGAAGGCCATGGACGAGGGGACGATCCGCACCGACGTCCCCGCCGAACGCCTCGCCGTCCTGCTCCTCGCCGTCGCGGACGGCATCCAGCTGCAGTGGCTCGCCGACCGCTCCGTCGACATGCAGCAGCCCCTCGCCGACGTCCTGAACCTCCTCCGCACCCCCGGCTGACGCCCGGGGGGCAGGGGGCTCAGGGGGCTCAGGGGAAGGGGCGGCCCGGGCGCTCAGGGGAAGGTGCGGCGGACCTCGTTGAGGTCGTCGTGATGCTCGGCGAACCGGCGCCGCGTCGCGTCGCCGATCGCGTCGACGTCCGCCAGGACCGCCTCGGTGTCCACCTTCGCCGGCAGCCCCGTCGCGGCCATCAGCTCGTCCACCATCTCCTGCACGCGGTTCCGCGCGTCGTCCTGCGCGGTGCCGATCGCCTCGATCAGCGCCTCGGCGAGCGACTCGCTGTCCATCCGCATCGCCCGCGGGTTGAGCGCGATCCGCTTGATCCGCCCGGACGCGTCGACCGCCGCCCTGACCAGCCCGTCCGCGGCCTCGCCGGTGGCCGTCATCGCCGCCATCTCCTCCGTCGACGCGGAGAGCCGGCCGAGCGCGTCGTCCGCCTGCGCGGCCAGCCGCTCCACGTCCTCGGGGCGGAAGCGCGCGGGGTCGAAGTCGAACATCGGAATCCTTTCGCCGGGTGCCGTCCGTACGCCGATCCGACCAATCGAAGATGTCCGTCCGGAGAATGAGCAGCCAATTGTTCATGTTGAACGACTGACGCGGGAAGGAAAGATCATCCGCGCGGTGGAATTCCTTGTCGGCCGCCGTCGCGGTGCGGTAGCAAAGGGAACATGGCACCTGGTGGGCAGGAAAAGTACGTCACTTCCCAGGGCATCGACAGGACTCGGCGGCAGGTGCTGACCGAGGCCAAGCCCCTGTTCCGCGGCATCCGCGACGAGGTGGACGACACCGACGTCGGCGGCGTCGCGTTCGGCGTGGTCGGGCTGGCGTTCCTGGCGGACGCCTACGCGGCGGTGCAGAACGACATGCGGCGTTTCATGAATGACGCCATGGAAGTGATGGATGAATGGGCCGAGGCCCTTGAGGACATCGAACGCGTATGGCGTGCGGCCGAGGACTACAGCACTCCGAAGGTCGTTCAGGGGCCGGGCGGGCGGGACGTGCATATCACCGGCCCCGCCGTTTACCAATGAGCCGGGCCGACGCGTCCCGCCGGATGAAGGAAGAATGAGATGACCACTCCCAACCAGCCGCCCGACCCCCGCATCAACTGGGGCCGCCCGCCGGCCACCCCGCCGAACCCGGCGACCCCGCCGACCCCGGCCACTCCTCCGACCCCGGCCGCCCCAGCCACCCCGGCGAGCCCGGCCGCGCCACCGCGGCCGTCCGTTCCGCCGCGCCCG
>NZ_WBMR01000203.1 GCF_008923365.1 Actinomadura montaniterrae | reverse complement strand
CTTCGAGGTCGGCATGCTGGACCGCGCGCAGCTCGACCTGCTCGCCGAGGCCCGCGCCGCGCTGCCGGACACCCGGCCCGACCTGTCCGCCCTGGTCACCGCGCGGCTGTCGGTCGCGTCGTCGCTGCTCGAACCGGACCCGCGGCGGCTCGCGCTCGCCACCGAGGCCGTCCGGCTGGGCCGCGCGTCCGGGGACGCGACCGCGCTCGCCGCCGCCCTCGCCGCGCTGTGCGACGCCCAGGCGGGGCCGGACCACTGCGCGGACCGCCGCGCGCACGCCACCGAGATCATCGAGCTGGCGTCCGGGCTGCGGAACGCGCCGCTGGAGCTGCTCGGCCGCCGGCTCCGGTTCGTCGCGCACCTCGAGACGGGCGCGATGGCCGACGCGCAGGCGGACGCGCTGGCCTTCGGCGCGGCCGCCGCCGCCCTCCGCCACCCGCGCTACCTGTGGCTCGTCCCGCTGTGGCGGGGCATGTGGGCGCTGCGCGAGGGCCGCTACGACGAGTGCCGCCTCGCGCTCGGCGAGGCGGAGACGATCGGCGCCCGGGCCGGCAGCGCGAACGCGTCCCTGCTCGTCCAGACGCAGCGCTGGTGCCTGCTCGCCGCGCTCGGCGACCGCGACGGGCTCGCGGGGATGCTCGCCGCGCTCGACTCCCTGGAGCCCGGCGGGGTCTGGCCCCGGATCAGCCGGGCGCTGCTGCTCGCGCAGCTCGGCCGCACCGGCGAGGCCCGCGCGGGGCTGGACGCGGTCGCGCCGCTGCTGCCCGGCCTGCCGCGCGACTCCGAATGGCTGCCCGCGCTGGCGCAGGTCGCCGAGACGGTCGCGCTGGCCGGGCCGCATCCGGTGGCGTCCTGGGTCCGCGACCGGCTGGCCCCGTACCGGGACCTGTACGCGGTCGAGGGGTTCGGCGCGGCCGTCCGGGGCCCGGTCGCGCACTTCCTCGACCTGCTGGACGACCGGTCCGGCGGCCCGCCGGGTGGCCCGCCGGGCGGGCCGGGCGGTGGTTCGGTGTTCCGGCGCGAGGGCGAGTTCTGGACCGTCCGGTACAGGGGCGTCGAGACCCGGCTCCGCGACGGCAAGGGCCTGCGCGACCTGGCGAAACTCCTTGCCCAGCCGGGACGGGAGATCGCCGCCCTCGACCTCGCCACCGCCGCGTCGCCGGACCGGGCACCGGCGCCGGACCCGGGGACGGGCGGGCTGCACGAGCCGTCCGACACCGGCGAGGTCCTCGACGCCACCGCCCGCGCCGCCTACCGGGAGCGGCTGCGGGAGCTGGAGGGCGACCCCGATCGCGCCGCCGAACGCGAAGCCCTGCTGGAGGCGCTGGCCACCGCGTACGGGCTGGGCGGACGGGTCCGCCGCACCGGGTCCGCCGCCGAGCGCGCCCGCACCGCGGTCACGTCCCGCATCCGGGGCGCGGTCCGCCGCATCGCCCGCGACGACCCGGCGCTCGGCCGGCACCTCGACCGGTCCGTCCGCACCGGCGCGTTCTGCGTCTACGACCCGGATCCGCTGGAGAAGTGGACGGTGTGAGCCCCGATCTCACACCGTGCCGCCGCTTCTCACGCCCCAGGGGTGAGGAGAAAGGAGGCCGCCATGCCGAGGACCAGCAAGCAGGAGACGCCGATCGCCGTGGACGAGCCGATGATCGAGGTCCGCGTCGCGGACCTGGGCGGCTGCACCGTCGCCTACGAGACGGACAAGGCCGACTTCGACCCCGCCGCCCTGTTCCGGGGGCTGCCCGACGACCGCTGCCAGTGCCCGCACTGGGGCGTCGTCGTCAAGGGCCAGATCATCTTCCGGTACGCCGACCGCGACGAGGTCTTCCACGCCGGTGACGCCTACTACGCGGCACCGGGCCACGTCCCGCTGATGTTCGGTGGCGCCGAGGTGATCGAGTTCAGCCCGACGGACCGGTTGCAGGAGACCACCGCGGTGATCGAGGCCAACATGAAGGCGATGGCCTGACGCCGGCGAACCGCCACGGCCCGCCCGGACGGCGCGTCCGGGCGGGCCGTCACGCGTCAGCAGTACTTGGACGAGCCGCTGCTGCCCCACTTGCAGGAGTCCGCCAGCGCGCCGCTCGGGTAGCGGAGGTAGGCGGTGTCACCGGTGTTGTTCCAGATGTAGGCCTTCGAGCCCCAGTACCGGTTCGTCGCGGTGTTCGTGCCCCGCCCCGTGTGTACGTAGACCGACTTGTGCCCCTTGATGGTGAACGAGCCGAACTTGTACGTGTGCCCGGACTTGTCGCGCAGCGTGACCCCCTTGAGCTGCTTCGACGAGGCCGAGGTGTTGTACAGCTGCACCCACTCGGCGTTCAGCGACGCGTTCGACCCCGTGTCCTTGCCGGGCGAGTCGAAGTAGACCCGGTAGATCTGCACCGGGCTCGCGGCCTCCGCCGGGGCCGCCGCCAGCAGCCCCGCCGCCACCGCTCCGGCGATGGCCACGACCCCCGCAACTACGCGCCTCTTCACCCCGGGAACCCCTTTCGTCGATCAGCGAATGCCTCTTTGTACCGGTATTCGCTTACACATGGGGGCGTGTGGCCATGTGTGGGTACGATGGCAACCGCACGGCCCTCTCAAGCGTCCCCGGGACCCCGTGTTTTCCCTGGTGAAGCCCGAAGTCCCGGCGTCAGAGCGTGATCACGACCTTGCCGTGGACGTGGCGTCCGGCCTGCAGCGCCACCGCGTCGCGGACCTTCTCGATCGGGAACGTCGCGGCGATCGGCACGGTCAGCTCGCCGGCGAGGATCGCGTCGGTGATGCGGTCCAGGGCGTCGGGCCGCGCGTCGAAGCCGCCGGTCGCGCGCACGCCGCCGGGAGGGGTGGGCCCCGCGGCGATCGTGGAGATCCGCTCGGGCGGGACGCCGAGCGCGAGCGCGGTCTCGGCCGTCTCGGTGCCGAACAGGTCGGTCGCGGCGGTCACGCCATCCGGGGCCAGGGCCCTGACCCGGTCGGCCAGGCCGGGACCGTACGTCACGGGCTCGGCGCCCAACTGCCGCAGGAAGTCGAAGGTGCCCTCCGAGGCGGTGCCGATCACGGTGGCGCCGGCGAGCTTCGCGAGCTGGACGGTGAACACGCCCACACCGCCCGCCGCGCCGCCGATCAGGACGGTGTCGCCGGACCCCAGATCGATCGCCGCGAGAGCGGCGGCGGCGCTCAATCCGGCCACCGGAAGCGTGCTCGCCACCTCGTCGCCGATGCCGTCCGGCGTGTGCCACAGCATCTCGGGCGACGCCGTCGGCACCTTGATCACCAGGAAGTCGGCGGCGGCCCTCCCCACCGCGCCGCCGTAGACGCGGTCGCCCGCGGCGAACCCCGCGGCGCCGTCGCCGACCTCGTCGACCACGCCCGCGAAGTCGGACCCGAAGCCGGACGGCAGGGTGATGCCGAACCGCGCCGCCGCGTCGGGCCGCGCGGCGAGGAGCCAGTCCATCGGGTTCAGCCCGACGGTCGTCACGCGGACGCGGACCTCGCCCGGGCCGGCGTGCGGCTCGGGGACGTCCCGCAGCTCCAGTACCTCGGGACCCCCGAACGTCTCGTAGATGACGGCTCGGCTCATGACGGACCTCCGTGAGCGACGGTGATGGGACTTGGTCTTATCACTGTACACGAGTGATGGGACCAAGTGCCGTACACTGTTCGCATGGCCCGCTGGCAGCCCAACGCGTCGCAGCGGCTCGTCGCCGCCGCCCTCGACCTCTTCGCGGAGCGCGGCTACGAGAACACGACGGTGATCGACATCGCGCGGCGCGCCGACCTGACCAAGAGCACCTTCTTCCGCTACTTCCCGGACAAGCGGGAAGTCCTCTTCGGCGGCGACACGATGACCGGGCTCCTCGCCAAGGGGATCGCCGCCGCCCCCGCGACCGCGACCCCCCTCGAAGCGGTGGCGCACGTCCTGGACGCGGTCGGCCGCGAAGCCTTCACGCCCGACCGCCGCGAGTTCACCGCCCGCCGCCGGGCGGTGATCGCCACCCACCCCGAGCTGCAGGAACGCGAGGCGCTGAAGGGACTCGCCCTCACCGCCGCGCTGGCCGGCGCGCTCCAGCGGCGCGGCGTCCCCGAACTGACCGCCCGCGTCGCCGCGGAACTCGGCGCGCTCGCCATGAAGATCGCCTTCGAGCGCTGGAGCGACACGGCCAACGGCGACGACTTCGCCGACCTCGCGCGCCGGACGCTCCGCGACCTGCAAGAGGCCACCGCCTCCTGCTGACACCCCGGATCAGAAGCCGGCGCGATGCCTCCCCTGGTATCGGGGCCGCGCGCTCGGCGCCGTCACCGACGCGCCGAGGAAGGCCACACCCCCGGCCACGAAGCCGAGCACCGCCGCCACGACGACCATCAGGCTCACAGCTCCACCCCCGGCTCCCCGTTCAGCAGCGATTTCAGCGCCAGCACGGCGTCCGATATCTGGTCCGCCTCCGCGATCGGATGGCACCACGAGGTGAAGAACCACGGCCGCCCGCCGTCGTCCTCGCGCGCCCGCACGCCGATCACGTCCGCCGGATGCGCCGCGCAGCACCCCGGCGCCTCCGGGTTCTCGACGTGCAGCCCGTCCAGGGTCATCCGCGCCCGCAGCCCGTGCGCGCGCAACACCGTGCCCAGCGCTTCGAGCCGCGCTCTAGCATCGGGGGTCATGGATCGTTCGCCTCCTCAGGGCGGTCGGTCCTAGGCCCCGGCACGGCGCGCCATCGCC
Source organism: Actinomadura montaniterrae (assembly GCF_008923365.1). Lineage (GTDB taxonomy): Bacteria > Actinomycetota > Actinomycetes > Streptosporangiales > Streptosporangiaceae > Spirillospora > Spirillospora montaniterrae. The sequence goes on along the minus strand of NZ_WBMR01000203.1, from coordinate 11,972 downwards.
GCGCCGGGGCCGTCTCTCTTCCAAGGTACGAGAAGTTGTCACGGGTTGCCACGTGTATACCCAAGTAGAACCGTGTCTACGACCATAAACCCTGGTCAGCTAGGGTCAAGATCATGGCGCAGATCAACCTGGACGGCGCCCGGCCGCTGTATCTCCAGGTCGCGGACGATCTCGAGGCGCAGATCGCGGACGGCACGATCCCGCGCGGCGGCAGGGTCCCGTCCGCGACCCAGATCTGCGACACCTACGACGTGTCGCGGCGGACCGCCAACGAAGCGCTGCGGGTGCTGCGCGACAAGGGCCTCGTGCACGGCGTCGTCGGGCGCGGCACGTTCGTCGTCGAGCAGGACGACTGAGGGTCAGGCTTCTTCGGGGTCGTGGCCTTGGACGGAGCGGCCGCCGTCGACGGGGACGACGGCGCCGTTGACGAAGCTCGCCTCGTCCGAGAGCAGGTAGCGGACGGTCGCGGCGACCTCGTCGGGGCGGCCGACGCGGCCGACCGGGTGCAGGGCGCGCATCTGGTCCTCGATCCGCGCGGCGGACGCGGGGTCCTTGTCCGCGAGGAACGCCTCGTAGCGGGCGGTGGTGATGGAGCCGAGCGCGACGACGTTGACGCGGACGCCGCGCGGGCCGTAGTCCACGGCGAGGGCGCGGCTGAAGCCCTCGACGGCCGCCTTCGCCGTCGCGTAGGTGAGCGATCCCCGGACGGGACGCGCCGCCTGGTGCGATGACACGTTCACGACCGCGCCGCCCGTGCCCGCGTCCAGGAAGCGGCGGATCGCGGTCAGCGATCCCACCACGGCGGGGTCGAAGTTCAGCGCCACCGCGTCGATGACCTCGCGCGCCCCCGGCACGTCCACGGTGGCGTCGCGGAAGACGGCGGCGTTGTTGACCCAGCCCTTGAGGGTGCCCATGGCCTGCGCGGCGTCCGCCGCCCGGGCCGCGACGGCCTCGTCCCGCACGTCGCCGGCGACGGCGGTGACGCGCGGGCCGGTCGCCCAGTCCACGGCGGACGGGTCCAGGTCGACGACCACCACGTGCCCGCCGTCGGCGAGGAGGCGTTCGGCGATCGCGCGGCCGATGCCGCGCCCGCCGCCGGTCACAACGGAGGAAAGCTCCACGGATCGGAACGTACCACCGCGTTTGGCGGTGGACGTGGGGGCAGGGGAACCCGGACACGGGTTTCGAGGAGGTAGCGATGACCGACGTCTTCACGGTCCTGGCGGACGACCACACCGAGGTCAAGCAGATGCTCACCGAGCTGGAGGCCGGCTCGGCGGGGGCGTCCGAGGCGTCCGTGCACGGCGAGGACGGGCTGCGGCTGCGCAAGAAGATGGTGGAGCGGCTCATCATCGAGGAGTCCAAGCACGAGGCGGTCGAGGAGGAGTACTTCTGGCCGGCGGTGCGCGAGCTGCTGACCGAGGGCGACCGGCTCGCCGACCGCGCCGTCGAGCAGGAGCAGGCGGCGAAGAAGGTGCTGAACGAGCTGATCGGGCTGGACGCGGGCGAGCCGCGGTTCGAGGAGCTGCTCGCGAACCTCATCACCGCCGGCCGCGCGCACATCGCCTTCGAGGAGACCGAGGTGTGGCCGGCGCTGCGCAAGGTCATGACCGACGAGCGGGCGGAGCGGCTCGGCGAGAAGCTCGAGCGGGGCAAGAAGCTCGCGCCGACGCGCCCGCACCCGAACACCCCGCCGAAGCCGGGGATCCTCAAGGCGGCCGGTCCGGCGGTGGCGGCGGCCGACAGGGTCCGCGACAAGATCACCGGCCGCGGTCAGGACTGACGTTCCAGGAGGAGGGGCCATGACGGAGCCGACGCGGCTGGCGCTGGTCACCGGCGCGTCCACCGGCATCGGGCGGGCGCTGGCGGACGAGTTCGCCCGGCACGGCCTCCATGTGATCATGGCGGCGGAGAACGCGGAGATCACCGCGGCGGCCGAGGCCGTGGGGGACGCGACGCCCGTCCGGGTGGACCTGGCGACGCCGCAGGGGGTCGAGGAGCTGTACGCGGCGGTGGGCACGCGCCCCCTGGACGCGGTGGCGATCAACGCGGGCGTCGGGGTCGGCGGCGACTTCGCGCGCGACAACGCGCTCGCCGACGAGCTGAACCTCGTCGACCTGAACGTCCGGTCGGCCGTCCACCTGGCGAAGCTGGTGCTGAACGACATGGTCCGGCGGGGTTCGGGGCGGGTGCTGTTCACCTCGTCGATCGCCGCGACGTCCCCGGGCCCGTATCTCGCCACGTACGCGGCGTCTAAAGCGTTCCTGTACTCGTTCGCGGAAGCGCTGCGCCACGAGCTGCACGGCACCGGCGTCACCGTGACGGCGCTGCTTCCCGGCCCGACGCGGACGAACTTCTTCGAGCGGGCCGGGGTGCTCGACACCCGGCTCGGCAAGGCCGGCAAGGACGACCCGGCGGACGTGGCGCGGCAGGCCTACGAGGCGCTCATGGCGGGCAAGGACCACGTCGTCACCGGCTCGGCGCGCACCAAGGTGCAGACGACGGCGTCCCGGGCGATGCCGGAGCCGGTCAAGGCGAAGATGCACGCGCTGATGTCCAAGCCGGGCACCTAGCCGAGCGCGGCCGGCGCGGCGCGCACCTAGCCGAGGGCGGCCAGCGCGGCGCGCAGCTCGTCGAGCGCCTCGCGCGCGAGGTCGGTGAGCGTCCGCGCGACGGACGGGTCGGACCAGCGGGCGAAGGCGTCGTCGAACGCGCGGACGCCGAGTTCGGCGGCGAGGCCCGCGGCCGGGCCGGGCGTGCCGCGCTCGCGGAGCGCGCCGGCGATGGCGGCGGCGAGCTGGTCGTGCTTGAACGCGGCACGCTCGCGCAGCTCGTCGTTGGCGGCGATGACGGCGAGGAGCCGGGCGGCGAAGTCGCGGCGGTCCTCGGTGAAGGTGGCCGCGAGGGCGTCGAGGGCGGCGGCGACCGCCTCCAGCGGCGTGGCCTGGGCGGGCGCCGCGGCGACCGCCTCGGCGAGGGTCCGGCTGTGCAGTTCCTGGCCCGCGAACAGCACCTCGCGCTTGTCCGGGAAGTGCCGGAAGAAGGTGGTCTTGGTCAGCCCGGCGCGCTCGGCGATCCCGGTGACGGTGGTGGCGTCGTAGCCCTGCTCGGCGAACAGGTCGATGGCGGCGCGCACCAGCCGCTCCCGCGCGTTCGGTTCCCATCGGGCCATGGCGGACAGCATAGGTGATGTTACTTGGTACCGTCACTGCTGGTACGGTGACGGTACCAAGTCACATCACTTGCAGGGGAGCCCCTCATGCGCGTCTTCGTCACCGGTGCGAGCGGCCACATCGGATCCGCCGTCGTGCCCGAACTGCTCCGGGCCGGGCACGAGGTCACCGGCCTCGCCCGCTCCGACGCCTCCGCCGCCGCCGTCCAGGCCCTGGGCGCCCGGGTACGCCGCGGCGACCTCGGCGACCTCGACGGGCTGCGCGACGCCGCGGCCGCCGCCGACGCGGTCGTCCACCTCGCGTTCGACCACGCCAGCGTCGCCCCGGACGCCTTCGCCCGCGCGGCCGCCGCCGACCACGCCGCCGTCCAGGCGTTCGGCGACGCGCTGGCCGGCACCGGCAAGACCCTCATGGGCATCGGCTTCACGCCCACCGGCGACGCGGCCACCGACGCGACGATCAACGCCAACCCGCGCTCGGCCGGCTCCCGCGCCGTCGCCGAACTCACCGACCGCGGCGTCCGCTCCATGCTCGTCGGGATCCCGCCGGTCACGCACAGCGACCGGGACCGGCACGGCTTCGTCCCCCGGATGATCGAGATCGCCCGCGCCACCGGCGTGTCCGGCTACGTCGGCGACGGCGCCAACCACTGGCCCGCCGTCCACACCCTCGACCTCGCCCGCCTCTACCGGCTGGCCCTGGACGGGGCGCCGGCCGGCGCGCAGCTGTACGCGGCCGCCGAACCGGGCATCCCGGTCCGCGAGATCGCCGAGGCCATCGGCCGCCACCTGGACGTCCCGGCCGTCAGCATCCCCGCCGAGCAGGCCGCCGACCACTTCAAGGGCTTCCCGTTCGTCACCTACGACATCACGATGCCCAACGCCGAAACCCGCGAGCTCCTCGGCTGGGACCCCGTCCACCCGACCCTGATCGAGGACCTCGACCAGGGCCACTACTTCTGACCCGCCCATCGGCCGGCCGGGACCCGCGTTCACCGGGGCCCCGGCCGCCCCCGCGCCCACCGCCGCCACATACCTGCGGCGCGCCCGGGCACTACGTGTAGTTGTGATCACGGCGCAGGCCCCACGCGGATGGGGACGGGCGGTCGACGCCCTCACACGCCGGCTCGGCGGGCCCCGCCAGGCCCGCGTCGTGCTGCTGCTCGCCTGCGTCCTCGCCCTCAACACCGCCGACTCCGGCGTCATCGGCGCGATCGTCGAGCAGCTGCGCACCTCCCTGCACATCGATAACACGCAGGTCGGCGTGCTGACCGCCGCGCCGTCCCTGGTCGGCGCCGTCGCCACCGTCCCGGTCGGGATGCTCACCGACCGCGTCCCGCGCGTCCCGCTGCTCGCCGGCAGCATCGTGCTGTGGAGCGCCGCCATGGTCGTCGGCGGCCTCGCCACGTCCTACGACTGGCTGCTGACGTCCCGGGTCGCGCTCGGCGCCGTCACCGCGACCGCCGGTCCCACCGTCGCGTCCCTGACCGGCGACCTGTTCCCGCACCGCGAGCGCGCCGGCATCTACGGGCGGATCCTCGCCGGCGAGCTGATCGGCGCCGGGTTCGGCCTGGTCGTCGGCGGGAACGTCGCCGCCGCGCTGAGCTGGCGCGTGTCGTTCTGGTTCGTCGCGGTGCTCGGGCTGCTGCTCGCCGCCGCCGTCTGGCGGCTGCTGCCCGAACCCGGCCGCGGCGCGCAGGGCCCGGCCCGCGCCGACGCCCGCGACGGCGCCGAGGCCGCCCAGCAGGCGGTGGACGAATCGGGCGTCCAGCCACGCCCGGAGAGCCTGCTGCACACCGACCCGTCCCGGATGACGCTGCCCCAGGCCGCGAAGCACGTGCTGCGGATCCGCACCAACGTGATCATCATCGTCGCGTCCGCCATCGGCTACTTCTTCTTCGCCGGGCTGCGGACCTTCGCGATCGTGTTCGTCCAGCACCGGTACGGCGTCGGGCGCGCCGAGCTGAGCCTGCTCGTCCCGGTCATCGGCCTCGGCGCGCTCGCCGGCGTCCTCACCGCCGGACGCCTCGCCGACCGCCTCGTCCGGCGCGGCCGGGTCGCCGCCCGCGTGCTGGTGCCGAGCGCCGCCTACACCGCGTCCGCGCTGCTGTTCCTGCCCGGCCTGCTGACCACCTCGGCGTGGCTCGCGATGCCGCTGTTCTTCCTCGCCGCCGCCGCGCTGGCCGGCGCGAACCCGCCGCTGGACGCCGTCCGCCTCGACGTCGTCCACTTCGGGCTGTGGGGCCGCGCCGAGAGCATCCGCACGATCCTGCGGATGCTCGGCGAGGCGGTCGCGCCCGTCCTGTTCGGCTGGCTGTCCGGCGTCTTCGCGCCCGGCGACCACTCCGGCACCGGCCTGGACCGCGTGTTCCTGCTCGCCCTGATCCCGCTGCTGGTCAACGGCCTGATCCTGCTGCGGGCGCGGCGCAGCTACCCGGCGGACGTCGCGGCCGCCATGGAGTCCGAACGGCGCTTCACCGCCGCGTGACCCTCAGATCACCATCCGCCGCGACACCAGCCCGTGCCCCACCTTCTCGCCGTGCCACAGATCGAACCGGCATCCCGCCGGGAACGCGCCCGGCCCCGCCGTCTCCGTCAGCAGCGTCATCGTCACGATGTGGTCGACGTCGCCCGGCCGCAGCGGCTCCCCGTCGTCGGTCGTCATGACGACCTTGTGGAACGCGTTCGGCTTGTGCTCCGCGCCCTTCTCCCGCAGCGTGAACGGGCAGCCCTCGGCCGGAAGCTCCGTCCCGATCGCCCGCTCGTCCAGCGAGACCAGCGCCTTGAACTTCGTCAGCTTCATGTCCGTCGCTCCTCCCACCACGCGGCGCCCGACGTCCTCTCCCTTCCCTCCCATGCTTCCACCCAACGCCACCCCCACCCCGTGAGACCATGATCACCCTGTGCGAGGCATCGACGGCCGGCGGCGGCGGGTGGCATTGTCGGGCGGGGTGCTGGGAGGGCGTTCATGACGGTGGTGCGGGCCGTTCGGGCCGAGGATCTCGAGGCGGTGGCGGGGATCGCGGCGCATTACGTGCTGAACAGCGTGGCGACGTTCGCGGAGACGCCGCAGACGGTCGCGGAGTGGCGGGAGCGGCTCGACGACCTGGAAAGGCGCGGGCTGCCGTTCCTCGTCGCCGAGGTGGACGGCGAGGTCGCCGGGTACGCGTACACGGGGCCGTGGCGGCCGAAGCCCGCGTACCGGTACACCGTCGAGGACACGATCTACCTCGCCCCGGGCCATCTCGGCAAGGGGCTCGGGACGGCGCTGCTCGGCGAGCTCGTGGAGCGGGCGGCGAAGGCGGGGATGCGGCAGATGATCGCGGTGATCGCCGACGCCGACGGCGACGGGTCCGTGGCGCTGCACCGGCGGTTCGGGTTCGTCGAGGCGGGACGGCTGGACGGCGTCGGCCACAAGCACGGGCAGTGGATCGGCACGATCCTGATGCAGCGAGCCCTGGGCGACGGAACGGAAGAATAGGGGCCTTCCCGGCCCGCGCCGCCGGGGTTACCCTTCGCATGGCGTCCGTGCCGGTCGTTTGCGCCTCGACTTGGGAGGGTCCCGTCCGCGGGACGGTTCGGCTCTGACACCGGCTCCTCTGTGTCCCGCTTTACCGAGGAGTCGTCCCGATGCACCTCAAGCACAAGCGATGGTCCGCGGCCGTGGCCGCGCTGGCCTCGGCCGCCGCGGCGGTCGTCCTGTCCCTCGGCGCGCTGGTCGCGCTGTCGGCGCCGTCGTCCGCGCGGTCCGCCCCGTCGATCGCCTGCGCGTACCCGGCGTGGGCGGAGGGCACCACCTACAAGGTCGGAGACAAGGTCACCTACAGCGGCGACGGTTACGAGGCGCTCGTCGCGCACACCGCCTACCCCGGCGCGAACTGGAACCCCGCGTCCACGCCGACGCTGTGGCGCGACCTCGGTGCGTGCGACGCGTCGACGCCGCCGACCACCCCGACGACGACGCCCCCGACCACGCCCCCGACCACGACGCCGCCCGGCGACGGGACGTGCGCGGTGAAGTCGCGGCCCGCCGGCAAGGTGCTGCAGGGGTACTGGGAGAACTGGGACGGCGCGTCCAACGGCGTCCACCCGCCGTTCGGCTGGACGCCGATCGACAATCCGGTGATCAAGCAGCACGGCTACAACGTGATCAACGCGGCGTTCCCGGTGATCCGGTCGGACGGCACCGTCCTGTGGGAGGACGGCATGGACTCGACCGTCAAGGTCGCCACCCCCGCCGAGATGTGCGCGGCGAAGGCGGCCGGCGCGACGATCCTCATGTCGATCGGCGGCGCCGCGGCGGGCATCGACCTCAGTTCGAGCACCGTCGCGGACCGGTTCGTCCAGACGATCGTGCCGATCCTGAAGAAGTACAACTTCGACGGGATCGACATCGACATCGAGACGGGCCTGTCCGGCAGCGGCAGCATCACCCAGCCGTCCGCCTCGCAGACCAACCTGATCCGCATCATCGACGGGGTGCTCGCGCAGATGCCGTCGAACTTCGGGCTCACGATGGCGCCGGAGACCGCGTACGTCACCGGCGGCAGCGTCACCTACGGGTCGATCTGGGGCGCCTACCTGCCGATCATCAAGAAGTACGCGGACAACGGGCGGCTGTGGTGGCTGAACATGCAGTACTACAACGGCAGCATGTACGGCTGCTCCGGTGACTCGTACTCCGCCGGGACGGTCGAGGGCTTCGTCAAGCAGACCGAGTGCCTGAACAACGGCCTGACCATCCAGGGCACGACCATCAAGGTGCCGTACGACAAGCAGGTCCCCGGGCTGCCCGCGCAGCCGGGCGCCGGCGGCGGCTACATGGCGCCGAGCCTGGTCGGGCAGGCCTGGAGCCAGTTCGGCGGCGCTCTGAAGGGCCTGATGACCTGGTCCATCAACTGGGACGGCTCGAAGGGCTGGACGTTCGGCGACAACGTCCGCGGTCTCCAGGGCCGCTGACCCGGGACGCGGAGGCGGCCGGACGGGAGCGTCCCGTCCGGCCGCCGTCCGGCGCTACTTCAGGAGGTCGCGCATCTTGGCGATCTCGGCGGACTGCGTGCGGACGATGCTCGCGGCCAGCGCCTTCGCGTCGGCGTTCTGACCGGAGCGGTCCTCGGCCCGCGCCATCGTCACGGCGCCCCGGTGATGCTCGATCATCATCCGCAGGAACGCCTTGTCGAAGGCGGCGCCCTTGAGGGCCTTGAGCGAGGTCATGTCCTTGTCACTCATGATGCCGGGCATGTCGTGGTGCATCCCGGTCATCGCGGCGGGCGCGCCCCACGCCTTCAGCCAGCCGGTCATCTTCTCGATCTCCGGTGCCTGGGCCTTCTCGATGCCCGCCGCGAGAGCCTTGACCTGCGCGGACGACGCGCGGGACGGCGCGAGCCCGGCCATCTCGACGGCCTGCCGGTGATGCGGGATCATCATCTGCGCGAACATGACGTCCTGCTCGTTGTGCGACGCCTGCGCAGCGGACATGGACATGGACGGGGTCGCGGACGGCTTGGAGCCGCCCTTGCCGTCGGAGTCACCGGAGTCGCCGCACGCCGCGAGGGCGAAGGCCAGGGCGGGGACGGCGACGAGCGCGATTGCGCGTTTCACTGGTTCGAGCCTTTCGTGTGCCGGTTCATGACAGGTCTTCGCGGCACGCCGAAGCGGCGCACCGCAAGGGCCTGTCACAGCCGCAGCACGCTCAACCGGTGAAGGGAGGGGCCGGGCGGGGAACGTCCGCCGCGCGGCATGGGAGTCCGGACGGGACGGCGCGCAACGGCGGCCACCCGCATCACGCGGAACAGGCCGAACAGCAGCGCGACCAGCAGGGAGATGAGCAGCATCCCCAGGCACATCTGCCCGCTCGGATGGTCCGGATGGTGGTCGCCCGGCGGGTCGCCGACCACCACGTGATGGTGCGCGGAGCCGCCGGCGCTCGCCAGCGGAGCGGCGGCCATCTCCATCGGGCCCGGGGACGCCTGGAGGCCGTGCATCGCCATCAGCCCGGCGAACAGCAGCAGCAGGCACAGCGGCGTCCCCCGATGGGAGCGCCGCCGTGCCCGCTTCAGTGGTGCCACCGTCTCCCCGCCGTCCCGGAAGTCCTTCCGGACCTCATGCTAGGGCGGGACGCGGCGGGCTCAGGACGGGGAGAACGCGTACAGCTTGTTGTTCTGCGCGCAGTCGTAGGTGCCGTCGGAGCAGAGCCCGAACCAGTATCCGGAGCCCCAGTAGACGGTCCCGGCGACGACGGCCGCGCCGCCGATCACCGCGCCGCCGCTGTTGTACCGCCACAGGACGTCGCCGTTGGCGGCGTTCAGCGCGAACATCGTGTCGGCCGCGCCGTTGATGCCGCCGGCGTAGACGACGCCGTTCGCCGCGCTGAGGAACCCGATGTCGAGCGTCCCGTACGGGTCGCCGACCTGCCAGAGGATCTTGCCGGTGGCCGCGTCGAGCGCCGCCCACGAGCCGCCGTTCACGGTCGTCTTCGTCCCGTCGGCGCCGACGATGTCGTACTCCTCGTGTTCGGCGTTGCCGATGCCGACGTACACGCGCTTGCCGTCGGTCGCCGACCCCCACTCCATGCCGCCGAGGTCGCTGCCCGGGCCGACCTGGGTGTGCCAGATCTCCTTTCCGGTCGCGGGGTCGAGCGCCCAGTAGATGCCGCTCTTCTGGCCGACGCCGAGGATGCTGCGCAGGTGCCCGCCGTCGGAGACCTGGTACAGATTCGGCGCCGACCCGAAGTCGAAGTCAGGGCCGCAGGTTTCGCAGTCCTCCGTCCCGACGTCGGCGGTCAGCGTCTTGAACGACCAGTCGACGGCGCCGGTCCGCAGGTCGAGGGCGACGACGGAGTCGGTGTAGTTGTCGTCCGGGCCCTGCTCGCAGTCCTGCTGGCCGGGGCGGGTGCAGACGCCGTCCGGCACCGTGTAGTTGTTGCCGGTCGTCACGAACAACCGCCCGGTGGTGTTGTCGACGGCGAACGAGCTGCCCCACACCGAGTTGCCGGTGTACCCGTCGGGCGCCATGTACCGCCGCCACCGGACGGCGCCGGTCACCGCGTCCAGCGCGACGACGCTGCCGCGGAACCGCACCGGATGGCCGTCGCCGAACTCGACGCGGCTCGCCGTCCCGACGTAGACGGTGTCGCCGTTCACGACCGGCGACGTCGTCACCATCGCGGCCGGGTCCGCGTCGATCAGCGTGCTCCAGCGCTTCGCGCCGGTGACCCGGTCGGCGGCCATGACGCGGGCTCCGGCGTCGCCCGGCACGCTGGACACGCCGTCGCCGAACACGATCTCCGTGCCGGCGACGGCCGGGCTCGTCCGGGACACGTCGCCGGACACGCCGCTGTAGTCCGACACCGGGCGCTGCCAGCGGACCGCGCCGGTGAGCGCGTCCACCGCCGACAGCTTGCCGCCGTAGTCGGGGACGTACACGGTGCCGAGCGACACCGTCGGGGTCGCGGACACGTTGCCGCCGAGCGTCGCGGTCCAGCGCGGCTTGAGCCGCGACGCGTTGCCGGGCGAGATCACCGTCTCCGTCGCCGCGTACCGCGTGTTGGCGATGTTCTGCCCCGCGACCGTCCAGCCCGGGACGTACGGGACGGCACCGGACGGCGCCGCCGACGCGGACGGGAGCGCGAACACCGCGGCGGCGAGAGCGGCGGCGCCGGCCAGGGCCTTGCCGCGGATCCGTGGACGGGCCATCGGTCAGCCCTCCGCGATGTAGGCGTGGACGATGCCCATGACGTCGTTCCGCGCGGCGGGCGAGTCGTAGTAGCTGGTGACGGTCAGCCGGTCGCCGCGCGCGACCGTCGCGAGCGGGTCGCCGGAGCAGGTGCCCATCTTCACGATGGTCCGCATCCCGCCCATCGTGTCGTAGGTGGCGGGCGAGTCGCAGATCAGCGTGCCGGTCGTGTCGTCGGCGGCCTTCACGTGAACGCCGCCCGCGTGCTGGTGGCCGTTGGCGAACACGATGCGCCCGGCGACCGTGGACGTCCAACTCCACGTGTGCGTGCTCGGCCCGGCCGGGACGCTGTAGTCGGAGGTGAGGCAGCCGCCCGCGTCCAGCCACAGCGACCGCACCGGCGTCGTCGAACCGGCGGCGGCAATGGTGTAGGTGATGGAAATGTAGACCGTCTTCGGCGCCGACGAGTAATTCATCAGATCGGTCAGCATGGCCCACCGGTCATAGCTTTTCACCGGCATCCCGTAACCGTCCGGCATGGTCTTTTCCGTGCGCTCGTCGCCGGACGCCCAGATGCGGTCGCCGAGCGGGCTGAGCGGGCAGACGGTGTCGTGCGCGGCCAGGTTCGAGATGACGAAGTGGTGCAGCATCGGGCCGCTGTTCATGTCGGCGGTGCTGCCGTCGGCGTACACCAGGTCCGGCTTCTCGCCGACGATGTCGCAGTTGGAGCAGGGTTTCGGCGCCGCCGACATCACGTTCGGCAGCTCGCCGGGACGGTCCATGGTGCCGCCCGGGATCGTCCACGGGCCGTACTTCACCGTCACCGTCTGCGTGGCCGCGGCCGCCGGGGCCGCCGCCGGAGCGGCGGCCAGCGCATGACCCGTCCCGGCGAGGGCCGCCACGGAAGCGACCATCGCCACGATCATCGTTCGGAGTCTTCGGCGCACTTCGATCACCCCATTCTGGCTCGGCACGAATTCCACCCGGAATTGCGTGCGGCCCGAATGTAAGGCCGGCTCCGCGTCCCGCCATCGGCGAAACCACCGGCCGCGCGCGCCGTTGCGCGGGCGCCCAGCGGGCGGCCCGCCGGAGACGGCCGCCGCACACCGCACGCCGCCCCGCGCCG